>DATKMZ010000015.1:0-15596 GCA_035541575.1 Caulobacteraceae bacterium
GGCGGCCCGGCGAGAGCGGGCAGCGGCTGATGCGGGCCACATCGGCGCGCACGATCCTCGACATCCTGCGCGACGGCCCGCCGCCCAGGGGCCGCGCGCCCGACGCGCTCACTCGCACCGAGCCGATGGCGTTCAAGACCGGCACCTCCTACGGCTTCCGCGACGCGGTGGCGGTCGGGGTCGCGGGCGGCTACGTGATCGGGGTCTGGACCGGGCGGGCGGACGGCGGCGCGCGCCCCGACATGACCGGCCGCGACGCCGCGCTCCCCTTGCTGTTCGACGTCGCCGACCAGGTCGGCGGCGCCGTCCGCGCCCCGCCGCCGATCGCGCCGAAGGCTGCGCCGCCGGGCCTGCGCACGCTCGACCGGACCGGCGGCGGTCCGCGCCTGATCTTTCCGCCCGATGGATCGACCGTCGTCGCAGACGCCTTCGGCCCCGCCGGGCGTGGCTTCGTCCTGGCCGCCGGCGGCCACGAGCTCTCCTGGTACGTCGACGGCGCCCCGGTCAGTCTCGACCCCGTCAGCGGCAAGCCCCTCTGGCGCCCCCCTGGCCCGGGTTTCTACCGGGTGAGCGTGGTCGACGGCGCGGGCCGCGCGGCGAACGCACACGTCAGGGTGACGGGCGGCTGAGGGCGCAAAGCCTGGCGGCGCCCGCGCTCGAGGCCCGGACCGCATCTAACCACGGAGGGCACGGAGCGGCTCTGCGTCCTCCGCGCCTTCTCCGTGTCCTCCGTGGCGAATTCGTGCGCCTGCAGCCGGCTCGCTACCTGCAAGGCTGACTCAACCTTTGACCGCATCCGGTTGCCTGTCGGGATGCGCCGTGGCGAACGCTGGATGATCGGCGGCCCTCGCGGCGACTGCGCGGATCGCTGGGTAGGGGACAAGGTCGAGCCCGTAGCGGTCGGCTGAATAGATTTGCGGGATCAGGCAGCAGTCGGCGATCGTCGGCGTCGCGCCGAACGCGAAGCCGGCGCCGTCGGCCGCGATCATCGGCTCCAGCGCGTCGAACCCGGCGCCGATCCAGCGGTGAATCCACTCTGTCTGCTCTGGCGAGCCGAACGTGTGGCCGAGGCCGGCGAGCGCCTGCAGGACGCGCAGGTTGTTCAGCGGATGGATGTCGCAGGCGACGATCTCGGCCATCGCCCGCACCCGCGCCCGGTCCCGGGGCGACGTCGGCAGCAGCGGGGGATCGGGATGGGTCTCCTCGAGCCATTCGAGGATCGCCAGGCTCTGGGTCAGCACGCCGTCGTCGGTGGTGAGCGCGGGCACCAGGCCCTGGCGGTTGACTCCCAGGTAAGGCTCGCGCCGCCCCTCGCCCCCGGCGAGGTCGACGCTCACGTAGTCGTAGGCAAGGCCCTTCAGGCCCAGGCCGATCCGCACCCGGTAGGGCGCCGTCGCCCGCCACATCGAGTGCAGCGTGAGGGCCATCAGGTGATCCGGAAGCTCAAGGACCCGACGCCCTCGATCTCGCCTTCGACCAGGTCCCCCCTGGCGACAGGGCCGACGCCCTCGGGCGTGCCGGTGTAGATCAGGTCTCCGGGCGCGAGTCGCCAGAGCTTCGAGGCCTCGGCGATGATCGCCGCGACGTCCCAGATCATGTCCGAGACGAGCGCTTCCTGCCGGACCTGGCCGTTGACCTTCAGCGCGATCCGGCCCTGCGGCGGCGGGCCGCTCCAGCGCTTGATCGGCGAGATCGGGGCCGAGAAGTCGAACCCCTTCGCGCCTTCCCACGGCTGGCCCTTGTCGCGATAGGCGCTCTGCAGGTCGCGACGCGTGAGGTCGACGCCGGCCGCGTAGCCGAACACGAGGCCAAGGGCGTCGGCGCGGCTGACGTTCGCGCCCTCCCGGCCGATCGCGGCCACCAGCTCCATCTCGTGGTGCAGGTTCTTGGTTTCTCCGGGGTAGGGCACGTCGACACCCGGCGGAGTCGCCGCGTCGGCCGGTTTGGCGAAGAAGAACGGCGGGTCGGGATCGTTCTCGCCGGCGCCCATCTCGCGCCGGTGCGCGGCGTAGTTGCGCCCGACGCAGTAGATGCGCCGGACCGGGAAGAGCGCGCTCTCGCCGGCGATCGGAACGGCGGGCTGGGCGGGGGGATCGAAGGCGTAGCTCGGCATGGCCGAGGCCATAGCGCAAGCGCGCCGCGTTGTCCTAGGGGCGCACCGGCTCCGACGCGTCGGCCCACTTCGGCGCAGGCGCGACGTAGCTCCGGAATCGCGCCAGCAACTCGGCGGGGTCCTCGGCGAAGATCAGCATGTCGGCGTACTTCGCGGCGACGAACCCCGCGTCCACCATGCGCTGCGTCATCTGCCGCAGCGGTTCGAAGTATCCTTTCACGTTCAGGAAGCCGCACGGCTTGGCGTGGATGCCGAGGAGGCCCCAGGTCCACTGCTCGACCATCTCGTCGAGCGTGCCCGGGCCGCCCGGCAGGGCGATGAAGCCATCCGAGATCTGCTCCATCAGCGCCTTGCGCTCATGCATGCTCTCGGTGACGTGCATCACGGTGAGGCCTGCATGGGCGATCTCGCGCTCGATCAGGCTCCTCGGCATCACCCCGGTGACCTTGCCGCCAGCCGCCAGCGCCGCGTCCGCCACCGCGCCCATCAGCCCGACCTTCGCGCCGCCATAGACGACCCCGATCCCTTCGCGGGCCAAGAGCGTCGCCGTGGCCTTCGCGGCCGCGAGGTAGGCCGGATCGTCGCCGAACGCCGTGCCGCAGTAGATGCAGAGCTCCATGGGCCAGACTTAGCGGGATTCGCCGACGGGGCGCTTGACTCTGGCGCGGTGTGGAACAAACTAAGAACATCCATGCCCGGCTCCGGTCACCCCGACATCCCGATCCGCGCAGCCCGCGCCGCGCAGAAAGCTGCGCGCGACGGGTCGTGGAACGGCGATGCGCCGGGTTCGCTCGCCGAGGTGACCGCCGGCGTGCAGCTCTGCCGCCGCTGCGAGCTCTGGCGCGAGGCGACCCAAGGGGTGGCCGGCGCGGGGCCCGCGACCGCGGCGCTGATGCTGGTCGGCGAGCAGCCGGGCGACCGGGAGGACCTCGCCGGCGCGCCGTTCGTGGGTCCAGCGGGCAAGGTGCTGGACGCGGGGCTCGAGCGCGCAGGGGCGCCGCGCGATCAGGTCTTCATCACCAACGCGGTCAAGCACTTCCGGCACGAGCTGCGCGGCAAGCGTCGCCTGCACAAGACCCCCGACGCCGGTCAGGTGCAGGCCTGCCGCTGGTGGCTCGACGCCGAGCGACGGCTCGTGCGGCCGAAGGTCGTGGTGGCGATGGGCGCGACGGCGGCGCTCGGAGTCTTCGGTATGTCGGTCCCGATCGGCAAGAACCGTGGCCGCGTCCTGCCGCTGCCGGACCGCGCGCAGGGCCTGGTCACCTACCATCCGAGCTACCTGCTGCGCCTGCCCGACGAGGCGGCGAAGAAGGCGGCGTTCAAGCTCTTCGTCGAGGATCTTCGGCTCGCATGGAGCCTGGCGCGGGGCTAACGCCCGGTGTTGGACCCCGCGACCTCGCGCCAGCGACGGCCAGCGGAGCCATTGCGGACTCCATGGCCCGGCTCTAGCCTGATCCGAAGGCTTTGGCGCCCCGGGCGGTTCAAAGCATTGTCCTCCGGATGTTGATCGGAGAGAGCGGCCCCGCCGCCGACCAGGCGCCGGCGGTTAGGACGGGCAACCTGTTAGGTCGTGAAGCACGGGAGAGGCGCCGATGGCGAAGGCCTACTTGAGGGTCTACGAGACGCAAGACACTAACCCCGAGACCAACTCTGCTATTGGCGAGCCAAACCTGACTCCTGACGGACTCGGCGCCTTCTTGCGTGGAAAGACAACTCTAAGGTTTGCGACGAGGGAGCGATACGGTGCTATCGTGGAGTTGATATTCTACCTGTCTGACGGCAGCACCATGATAATTTCCAACGGCGGCATCGGTTCTACCGATTTGATGGTGGATATACTGAAGAAGAAATAGAGTGGGCTCCTCGGTCTCTAACGACGCGACGTTGAGCTGTCGACGTCGACGGATACCCGCGGCGAGGGCGCGCGCCGCGTGAGCCGCCAGGCGGCGAGGCCGAGACCGAGCGCGGCGATGGACGCGCCCGTCGCCAGGAACGCGCCACGGTAGCCGGCGAGCTGCGCCAGGGGGCCGAAGGTGAGGTAGAGCGCCGTCACCGCGACCTCGACCGCGAAGCCCTTCACCGAGCCGATGGTGGCGCGGGTCTCGGACGGGACTGCGTCCTGCAGGCGGCCCTCGAAGACGATGTCGATCGCCTTGAACGCGCCGCTGAAGACCACGAGCAGCAGCACCGCCGCCGGCTGGAAGATCGCCGCCGCGAGCGCCAGCAGGGCGCCGCCCGACGCGAACAGCACATAGAACCAGCCGGTCGCGAGGCGTCGCACGCGGTGCGCCAGGAAGCTCGCCGCCGCCTGGCCGGCGCTGACCGCGGCGATGAAGAGCGCCACCGCGCTATGGCTGAGCCCTGCGCGGCTGGCGAAAATCGACCAGAACTCGTCGAGCGCGCCTGCGAGCGCCATCACCACCGAGACGAAAGCGACGAGGCCGAGAATGGCGGGGGTCCGCAGCGTCTGCCGCAGGCCCAACCTCAGGCGCCCGAGGTAGTCGATGTCGCCTGCGTGGGCCGCGCGCGCGGCGGGCGGGAAGGCCCAGGGCGCGGCGGCCGCGACCGCGCCGGCGGCGATGCTGATGATGAGCAGCGTCCGGTAGCCGAACGGTGCAAGCGGCGCAGCGGCGGCTGAAGCCGCGAGGATCCCGACGAACTGGGTCGCCTCGGCGCGGCCGACGATGCGCGTGTAGTCCGCCTCGCGCCCGGCCGCCTTCAGCTCGTCGTAGACCAGCGCCTCGAAGCAGCCGGAGGTGAGGCCGCTCTTGACGCCCCAGAGCACGAAGCCGGCGACGAAGCCCCAGAAGTGCGGCCAGACGAGCCAGGTCGTGTAGCCGGCCAGTCGGATCGCCTGCGCCAGCGAGAGGATCGCCCGGCGGGACCAGCGGTCGGCCCAGACCCCGGCCGGGATCTCGACCACGAACGCGGTCACCGACCAGACCGCCAGCGCCGCGCCGACCTCGCCCGCGGTCATGCCGGCGTCGACGAACATCACCGCGTAGAGCGGATAGATAACGATGAACGCGTCGGCGAACTTGAAGGCGTAGACGGTGGCGAGGAAGCGGCTCACCCGCCTGGCTTAGCAGAAGCTCAGCCTTGCGCCGCCAGCGCCTCGGCGATCTGGGCCGGCGAGCGGCGCGCCGCCAGCAGGATGCCGGCCGCGGCCAGCGCGGGGGCCAGGCACCACGGCAGGCCCATCGCCAGCAGCGCCGCCGCGCCGCCGATCAGGAGGCTCAGCAGCGTCAGCACGATCCCGGTGACCAGCGAGCCGCTGCGCCGGCGGCGGAACTCCGAGCGCTTGCCGGGCGCCGGATACCAGGCGTTGAGCAGGCCGGCCGCCACCGCCGCGCCGGCCGCGCCCAAGGTGGCCGCCAGGCCGGTCAGCGGCGAGATCGCGGTCAAGATCGTCAGCGGGACCGCCAGCAGCGCCGCGAGCGGGGCAAGCCCCGCGGCCATCTTGGCGTTGCGCACCGTCGCATGCGCCGCCGGCGCGCAGGCCAGCAGCTCCGGCGACTCCTCGGCCGAGAGCGTGATCCAGGTGAGGCTCGCGCCGACCTGGCCGGAGAGGAACGCGATCACCGCCGCGCCGCCCGGCAGTACGAAGGCGAGGTGGTCGGCGGCGTTGCGGACCAGGAGGAAGCTAGCCGGCAAGAGGTAGAGCACCCTCAGCAGCACCTGCGCCATCAGCGCGATGTCGCGGGAGAGGAGCCGCATCTCCTTCTGGAACGTCGCGGCGAAGACGCCGCCGACGAAGGCGCCGGCGATCCGGCGCGAGGCGCGCCGCGCGCCGACGTCCGCGCCCTGCGCCGCCGCCGCATCGGCCGCGAACCGGCGCGAGAGCCAGGCGGTGACGAGCGCAAAGATCGCCGCGCCCGCCGCCAGCATCGTCGCCAGCGGCAGCGGCTCGCCGAGCGCGGCGCGGAGCGGCCAGCTGGCGATGGCAGGCAGGCTCAGGCGCCTCTCCGATGCGGTGACGATCACCTGTGTGGCGAGGCTCGAGGCGCGCGACCCGAGCAGCGTGCGGGTCTGGCTCGCCAGGAAGAAGGCCGCGCCGATGATCGCCGCCAGGATCTGCGCGACGGCGCGGGTGCGGCGCGGTCCGATCAGGGCGAACAGCGCCACCGAGAGCGCGAGTCCCGTTCCGCTCGCCCCCAACGCCAGCGCCCCCAGCACGCCGTAGAGGCCGAGCCAGCGCCAGTGGCCGAAGATCGCCAGCGGGACCATCGCCGGCGTCGCGAGCAGCGCGAAGGCGGCGAACGCGGAGCCCGCGAGGGCGGCGAAGCGCACGGTCAGCGTCTTGCGCGGATCGAGCGGCGAGGAGAACAGCAGGTCGAGGTCGCCGCGGGCGTAGAGCGCCTCGGTCGCGCCGGCCAGCGTCTGCGACAGCATCAGCGTGAAGACGACCACGCTGGCCGCCAGCGCCGAGAGGATCGTCAGCGAATTGATCGGCGCCGCGACATGGCGCAGCGCGAACGCGATCGGCGCGCCGATCGCTCCAAACACCACGGCGACGATCCCGAGCACGACCAGCCGGATCCGGCCGCGGCGGCCGCCGATCAGCGTGCGCCAGGCGAGGCGCGTCTCGTGGCTCAGCAGCCAGAGCGTCGATCCGGGCGGTCCGATCACGCCGGGGCCGCCTCCGGCTCGCTGGTCAGCTCGAGGAAGACGTCCTCGAGCGTGCCGTCGCGCTCGCCGGCCCGCTCGCGCAGGTCGGCCAGCGTGCCCTCGGCGAGCAGGCGGCCCGCCTGGATGATGCCGATGCGGTCGGCCATCCGCTCGGCGACCTCGAGGATGTGGGTGGTGAGGATCACCGTCGCGCCGGCCTTCACCCGCTCCTGCAACAGGTCCTTCACCTGGCGCGAGACGGCTGCGTCGAGGCCCGTCAGCGGCTCGTCGAGGATCAGCATGCGCGGATCGTGGATCAGCGCGCCGGCCAGCGCCGCCTTCTGCTTCATGCCGCGCGAGAAGGCTTCACAGCGCTGGTCGCGCTGGTCCCAGAGGCCGAGCAGCCGCAGCAGCTGCTCGGCGCGCTCGCGGCCCTCCTTCGGCGGCACGCCCCAGAGTCCGCCGACGAACTCGAGGTACTCGAGCGGCGTCAGCTTGTCGTAGAGCATCGGCTCGTCGGGCGCCCAGGCGATCATCTGCTTGGCCGCGGCCGGGTCGGCCAGCGCATCGACGCCGAAGACCCGGATCGATCCCGAGGTCGGCTTCAGGAGGCCCGCGACCATCCTGAGCGTCGTGGTCTTGCCGGCGCCGTTGGGGCCCAGGAGCGCATAGAGCTCGCCGGCGCGGACGGTGAGGCTCAGACGGTCGACCGCCGGCTTGGAGAACACCTTGGTCAGGTCCTCGAGCACGAGAGCGTCGGTCATGTGACAAGCTCCTGCGACGGCCGCAACGCGCGTCCTTGGAGACGCCCGCTGCGGGGGCGACTCAGGATGACGAAGATTGTTGGGGTGAAAAGAGTTTCGTCATGGTGAGGAGCGGCCCCTGGGACGCGTCTCGAACCACGCGCGATCTCCTAGGCCAAGAACCCCGCCTCCGCGAAGTCCAGCATCCGGCGCAGCAGCGCCTCGACGTCGCTCTCGCGGGTCAGGCCCTCGGAGAGGGTGTGCAGGCGGTCGAACTCGGCGAAGCGGTTGTTGTGGGTCATGCCGAGGCAGAAGTGCAGCCGCCAGTAGACGTCCTCCGGCGGCAGCTCGGGGCGGGCGGCCATCAGCGCGTCGGCGAAGCGGCGCAGGTGCGAGACGTCGGTGCGCAGCACCTCGCGCATCGCCTCGGTGCCCTCGGAGCGGGCGCGGATGATGAACTGCACGCTGATCCGTCGTTCCGAGTCCGGGCGCGACCAGCGCATCGGCGGCTCGAACAGCGCGCGCAGGATCTCGCGCACCGGCGGCTTGCCGTCGTGCTTGTCGGTGGTCTCGTGCAGCATGCGGGCGCGGTCGCGGTTCAGCTCGGCGGTGCGTCGGCGGAAGATCTCGAACAGCAGCTGGTCCTTGGACCCGAAGTGGTAGTTCACCGAAGCCAGGTTCACGCCCGCCTCGGCGGTGATGTCGCGCACCGAGACGTTCTGGAAGCCGTTGAGCGCGAACAGCCGCTCCGCCGCGGCCAGCACCTGCGCCTTGGTCGCGGCCTCGCGTTCCGGATCGGCTTCCTGGGTGGGGGTGGCGGCGTCAGACACGGCAGGCGCTGTCGTCAATCCTTCATGTCCGCCCGAGTGTTAGAGGCTCTGGGCGCATGCGCAAGGGGTGACGGACCGATGAGCCTGGTCGCCAGCCCTTACGACAGCATCGGGCGGATCGAGGTGGGGCCGCCGCCGCGGACGAGCTCGCGCATCGCCGCGTCGAGCCCTTCGAGCGTCAGCGGGAACATGCGCTCGTTCATCAGCGTCTTCACGACGCCGATCGAAGGCGTGTGATCCCAGTGGCGCTGCGGCGTCGGGTTCAGCCAGGCGACGCTGTTCCAGTGCTGGCAGACCCGGTCCATCCAGACCGCGCCCGGCTCCTCGTTCCAGTGCTCCACCGAGCCGCCCGGATAGGTGATTTCGTAGGGGCTCATCGTCGCGTCGCCGACGAAGATCACCTTGTAGTCCTTGCCGAAGGTGTTCAGCAGATCCCAGGTCTCGAGCTTCTCGGCGTGCCGGCGCCGGTTGTCCTTCCACACGCTCTCGTAGAGGCAGTTGTGGAAGTAGTAGAACTCCATGTTCTTGAACTCGGTCTTGGCCGCCGAGAACAGCTCCTCGCAGACCTTGATGTGGCTGTCCATCGAGCCGCCGATGTCGAAGAACAGCAGCACCTTGATCGTATTCCGCCGCTCGGGCTGCATCACGAGGTCGAGGTAGCCCTTGTTGGCCGTCTCCTTGATCGTGCCCTTCATGTCCAGCTCGTCCGGCTGGCCGGTGCGGGCGAAGCGGCGCAGGCGCCGCAGCGCCACCTTGATGTTGCGAGTGCCGAGCTCGACCTGGTCGTCGAGGTTCTTGAACTCGCGCTTGTCCCAGACCTTGATCGCCTTGCCGTGGCGACCCTTGTCCTGGCCGATCCGGATGCCCTCGGGGTGATAGCCGTTGGCGCCGATCGGGAAGTTGCGGCCGTTGCCGCGGCGCTGGCCGTCCTCGTCCTCTCCGTCGCCGTCGCCCTCTTCCTGCGCGCGGCGCATGCGCTCCTGCAGCATCTCCATCAGCTTCTCGAAGCCGCCCATCTCTTCGATCTGCTTCTTTTCTTCCTCGGTGAGGAAGCTGTCGGTCAGGCGCTTCAGCCACTCGGCCGGGATGTCCTTGATCTGTTCGACCTGCAGCAGCTCCAGGCCTTTGAAGACATGGCCGAACACGACGTCGAACCGGTCGAGGTACTTCTCGTCCTTCACCAGCGTGGCGCGCGAGAGGTAGTAGAAATGCTCCACCTTCCGGTCGATCACCGACCGGTCCATGCCCTCCATGAGCATCAGGTATTCCTTGAGCGTGACCGGCACCTTGGCGGCCTTCAGCTCGGAGAAGAAGCGCATGAACATGGGCGGAAGCCTCGCGCGGGGAGTCTAACAGGCGTTTAAGCGAGGATGGGGGCGCGGGCGTTCCATGTCCAGCCCGGATCGCATCGTGCGACGCCGTTGCGGTTTCGCTGGAGGGGCTCATGATCGCGCCATGAGCGATCCCCTCGAGCCGCCGATCCGTCTGGCGGTCGCCCCGCCCGAAGAGGAGACCTGGGTCGAAGGCCATGTGTCGCTCAAGGTCTCCGGCGAGCGGATGGAGATCGACGTCGCCGTGCCGACCGGGCCGGCGAACCTGACCACGCTGCTGCCGGTGTTCCAGGGCTTCACCGACGCGATCGTCGCGCGGGGAACCGCGCGGGCGGTCGGCGAGGGTCGCCAGGTGTCGTGCCGCGCCGGCTGCGGCGTCTGCTGCCGCCAGCCGGTGCCGATCTCCGAGCCCGAGGCTCACGCGCTGGCGGCGCTGGTCGAGGCGATGCCGGAGCCGAGGCGCACAGAGGTGCGCGCCCGGTTCACGGCGATCGAGCGGCGGCTCGAGGAGAGCGGGCTCGCTGCGCAGATGGGCAGCTGGCTCGAGGGCGACAACGCCACGGTCCTCAGGTCCGGCCTCGACTACATGCGGCTCTGGATGGCCTGCCCGTTCCTCGAGGCGGAGTCGTGCTCGATCTACCCCGACCGGCCGCTGATCTGCCGCGAGTATCTGGTGACCACGCCCGCGGAGAACTGCGCCAACCCGGGACCGGAGACGATCGAGCGGGTGGAGATCGCCGGCCGCCCGTCGTCGGCGCTGGTCTACCTCGGCAAGCGCGCGACCGAGGGCGGCTGGCTGCTGCTCGTGAACGCCCTCTCGTTCGCCGCGAAGCACGCCGACGCGCCCGCCCAGCACCCCGCGCCAGCGGTGGTGCAAGCGGTGTTCGGCCGCATCGCGGGGGTGGGGAAGGACGCGCCGAGAGCTACCCCCGACGCAGAATGAACTCATGGTCGCGGGTGGCGCCGACGATGAATTCGTAGGTCCCGACCTTTTCAAAGCCGTGGCGGGCGTAGAGGCGCTGGGCGCCATGGTTCTCCGACCAGACGCCGATCCAGATCCGGCGCGGGCCGTCCTTCTCCAGCCAGGCGAGGGTCTCGCCGAGCAGGCGCGAGCCGGTCCCGCCGCCCTGATAGTCCCGCAGCACGTAGATCCGGTCGAGCTCGCCGCAGTCCGGCGTCACCTCGGGATGCGGCAGCTTGCAGGGGCCGGCGAGCGCGTAGCCGACGACCTCGCCGGCCGCCTCGACCAGCCAGACCGCCTTGTTCGGGTTCGCCAGGTCGGCTCTTGCGCGCTCGACGCTGTGCGCCTCGGCCAGGAACGCGGCGAGGTCCTGCGGCGGATAAAGGTGGGCGAAGGTTTCGCTGAACGTACGCGCGCCGATCGCGGCCAGCGCCGCGGCGTCGTCCTGCGTGGCGCGACGGATCGTCGGCGTGTCGGCGGCGGGCGGCTTGGAGTATGAGGCGCTCATGTCGCTCGCCTTCTACACCCACGCCGAGATGCTCGCCCACACGCCGCCGGACCGGCACGTCGAGTCGCCGGCGCGGCTGCGCAGCGTCGTAGGCGCGCTCGAGGACAGCGATCTCGACCTCGAGCGCCTGGAGGCGCCGCTGGCTGAGGCGGCCGACCTCACGCTCGTTCACTCTGACCGTTACCTCGCGGCGCTCGCGGCCGCGGCGCCCGAGCGCGGCTACCGGCCGCTCGATCCCGACACGTGGCTCTCGCCGGGCTCGATTCGGGCCGCGAGCCGCGCGGCGGGCGCAGTGGCCGCGGCGGTGCGGCGGGTGGCGGCCGGCGAAGCGCAACGGGCGTTCTGCGCGGTGCGACCGCCCGGGCACCACGCCGGGGCCGAGTCGCCGATGGGGTTCTGCCTCTATTCCAACGTCGCCATCGGGGCGCGGGTGGCGCAGTCCGTAGGTTTGAAGCGCGTGGCGGTGGTCGACTTCGACGTCCACCACGGCAACGGCACGCAGAACATCTTCGCCCACGATCCCGAGTGCCTGTTCGCCTCGATCCACCAATGGCCGGGCTGGCCGCCTGGGAGCGGCGATCCGGCCGAGCGGGCGGCGCCCAACGTCGTCAACGCCGGCGTCCCGCCGCGCGCGCCGCGCGAGCAGTGGAGACGCAGCTTCGAACGCCTGATGGAGCGGGTGGAGGCGTTCGGGCCGGATCTGATCCTGGTCTCGGCCGGCTTCGATGCTCATGCGGGCGAGCCCGTGGCCGACGCCGACCAAGAGCTCGAGGCTGAGGACTTCGCCTGGGCCACCCGCGCGATCGTCTCAGCGGCGAATGGGCGCGCCAGCGGCCGGGTTGTTTCGTCGCTCGAGGGCGGTTACGACCTTCAGGCCCTGGGGCGGTCGGCCCTGGCGCATGTCCGAGCTTTGCAGGGGGCGTAAGGGACGGATGCCGGTACGGGACGAGGCGTCGCCCGCGCATGGCTGACGGCGCCTTCGGCGATCTCACCGAGGCCGCCGAGCGGCCGGGCGCGGTCATCCTCGCCCGGCACGGTCAGCCGGCGCTGTCGCGGCGCGTGATGCTGTCGGCCGACCAGTACCGCGAGTGGTGGGCCGACTACGAGATGGGCGGGCTGGCGGAGGGCCAGGCGCCGCCCGAGCCGCTCGTGCAGGCCGCCGAACGCGCCGGCTTCGTGATCGCCTCGACGCGGCCGCGCTCGGTGGAGACGGCGCGCGCGATCACCGAGGGGCGCGCGTTCGCCGAGGATCCGCTCTTCATCGAGGCGCCGCTGCCGCCGCCGCACTGGCCTGGGTGGCTGAAGCTTTCGCCGCGCTACTGGGGGGTGATCTCGCGGTTCTGGTGGTGGTTCTTCAACCATCACGACCAGCAGGAGACCCGCAAGGAGGCGGAGGCCCGCGCGGCGGAGGCGGCGCGGCAGCTCACCGAGCTCGCCGCCAGCGGTCAGGACGTGCTGGTAGTGGCGCACGGCTTCTTCAACGCGATGGTCGGCGTCGCCCTGACGCAGCGGGGCTGGCGCTGTGTCGAAAACGGCGGCTATCGATATTGGGCGGCGAGGCGGTTCGAATTGTCACAGCGCTGAAAATAGTGCCCCCGCGCGCCGCCCCGCCGTTGCCGTGGGTTGAGGCGATCACTAGGTTGGCGCCGTTGCGGGAGGCGGGATGACGGGCGAGGGCGAGATCGCTTCCTTGAGCTTCGAACAGGCGCTGGCCGAGCTCGAACGAATCGTCACCGAGCTCGAATCCGGCAAGACTGACCTCGAGCAGTCGATTGACGCCTACGAGCGCGGCTCTCGACTGAAAGCCCATTGCGAAGCGAAACTGAAGGAGGCCCAGCTTCGTGTCGAACGCATCGTCATCGGACCCTCGGGGCCCTCCGGTGTCGAGCCGGCCGAGTTCTAGCGCCGAGATGGCGGCGAGCTTTGGCCAGCGCGCGGCGGAGATCGCCGACATGGTCACCGTGGCGCTCGACGAGCTGCTGCCCCGCGCAGACGGACCCGAGAGCCGGCTGACCGAGGCGATGCGCTACGTCGCGCTGGGGCCGGGCAAGCGGCTGCGGCCCGTGTTCGTGATCGAGACCGGCCGCATGTTCGATCTCGACGAGCGCGGCCTGCTGCGCGCCGCCTGCGCGCTCGAATGCGTGCACGCCTACAGCCTGGCGCACGACGACCTGCCGTGCATGGACGACGACGACCTGCGCCGTGGCCGGCCGACCGCGCACCGGGCCTACGACGAAGCCACGGCGGTGCTGGCGGGCGATGCGCTGCAGACGGTCGCGTTCGAGATCCTGGCCGACCCCGACACGCATCCGGACGGAACCGTGCGCGCCGAGCTCATGCGGCGTCTGGCGGTCGCCTCCGGCGCCCGCGGCATGGCCGGCGGACAGATGATCGACCTTCTGGGCGTGCGCGGCGATCTGGGCACGGTGGCGCGGATGCAGCGCATGAAGACCGGCGCGCTGATCGCCTGCGCCTTCGAGCTGCCGGTGGTGATGGCCCACGCGCAGGAGCCCGAGCGCCACGCGCTGGCCGCCTTCGCCCAGGACCTCGGCCTCGCCTACCAGATCGTCGACGACCTGCTCGACGTCGAAGGCGACCCGGCCAAGCTCGGCAAGGCCGCCGGCGGCAAGGACGCCGAGAGAGGCAAAGCGAACTATGTCACCCTGCTGGGGGTTGATCAGGCGCGCGAACGGCTGCGCCTCCTGGTCGAACAGACCAAGTCCCACCTCGATCCGTTCGGCCCTCGCGCCGCTCATTTGCGGGCCGGAGTGGATTTCGTGCTAGATCGACAGTACTAACGAGTTCCAACCCCGCGCTGGTCTTGGCCGGAGCGGGACTAAAACAACCAGGTCATCTCATGTCGCACCCGACGCCACTGCTGGATACCGTCAAGAGCCCGGCGGATACGCGTGATCTCTCGATACCGGAGCTTCGGCAGCTCGCCGATGAGCTCCGGGCCGAGACCATCGACGCTGTCTCCGTCACCGGCGGCCACCTGGGCGCGGGCCTTGGCGTGGTCGAGCTGACGGTGGCGCTTCACCACGTGTTCGAGACGCCGCGCGACGTCCTGATCTGGGACGTCGGCCACCAGGCCTATCCGCACAAGATCCTGACCGGACGGCGCTCGCGTATCCGCACCCTGCGCCAGGGGAGCGGCCTTTCCGGATTCACCAAGCGCGCCGAGAGCCCGTACGACCCGTTCGGCGCAGCGCACGCGGCGACCTCGATCTCGGCGGCGCTCGGTTTCTGCGTGGCGCGCGACCTGCGCGGCGACGACAACGCGGTGATCGCGGTGATCGGCGACGGCTCGATGAGCGCCGGCATGGCCTACGAGGCGATGAACAACGCCGCCGACTCGACCCGTCAGCTGATCGTCATCCTCAACGACAATGACATGTCGATCGCCCCGCCCGTGGGCGGCATGAGCGCCTATCTGGCCGGCCTCGTCTCCGGCGGCGCCTACCAGCGTGTGCGCCGGCTCGGCAAGGACATCGCCGACCACCTGCCGCGCCCGCTGAAGGTGATGGCCAAGCGCGCCGAGGAGTACGCGCGCGGCATGGCCACCGGGGGCACGCTGTTCGAGGAGCTGGGCTTCTACTACGTCGGCCCGATCGACGGGCACAACATGGACCACCTGGTCCCGGTGCTGAAGAACGTGAAGGAAATCAAGGACCGTCCGGTCCTGGTCCACGTCGTCACCCAGAAGGGCCACGGCTACAAGCCGGCCGAGAACTCGCCCGACAAGTACCACGGCGTGCAGAAGTTCGACGTCATCACCGGCCAGCAGGTGAAGAGCCAGTCGAACGCGCCGCAGTACCAGAAGGTGTTCGGCGCCGAACTGATCAAGCACGCCGAGCGTGACGAGAAGATTGTCGGCATCACCGCGGCCATGCCGTCGGGCACCAGCCTCGACATCTTCGCCAAGCGCTTCCCCGACCGCTGCTTCGATGTCGGCATCGCCGAGCAGCACGCGGTGACCTTCGCGGCGGGCCTCGCCGCTGACGGGATGAAGCCGTTCGCCGCGATCTATTCCACCTTCCTGCAGCGCGGCTACGACCAGGTGGTGCACGACGTGGCGATCCAGCGCCTGCCCGTGCGCTTCGCGATCGACCGCGCCGGGCTCGTCGGCGCCGACGGGCCAACCCACGCCGGCAGCTTCGACGTCGGCTACCTCGGCCAGCTGCCGGGCTTCGTGATCATGGCCGCGGCCGACGAGGCAGAGCTCGTGCACATGGTCGCGACCGCGGCGCAGATCGACGACAGGCCGAGCGCGCTCCGCTATCCGCGCGGCGAGGGCATCGGCATCGAGCGCCCGCTCGAAGGCGTTCCGCTTGAGATCGGCAAAGGCCGCATCCTGCGCGAAGGCAATTCGATCGCGATTCTCTCCTACGGCACGCGCCTCTCCGAAGCGCTGGCGGCAGCGGACAAGCTTGCGGGCTACGGGTTGTCGGCGACGGTTGCGGATGCGCGTTTCGCGAAACCGCTCGATACCGATCTCGTCA
>DATKMZ010000016.1:0-54606 GCA_035541575.1 Caulobacteraceae bacterium
GCCTCGATCAGGAAGTCGGTGGCGTAGGCGCCGAGCCAGGGATCGGCCTCGCCGTCGCCGACGCGCCAGAGCCCGAACGCCCCATCCATGCTCTGCCGGTCGAGCAGCTGGCCGACGGCGGCTTCCAGCGCCGGCGAGGCCCGCCGCAGCTTCGGATCGTTGGAGACGGTCTGGGCGAACAGGATCGGATAGGCGGTGGAGACCAGCTGCTCGGTGCATCCGTAGGGATATCCGTAGAGCGAGACCGCGATCGGGCCAGGGTCGAAGCCCTTGAACGGCGAGTAACTGACCTGCACCTGCAGCGTGCCGCTGCCGCCGGCCGCAAGGCCGCTGACGAGCTCGTTCGGCGGGACGAAGTCAGTGCCCGGCTGTTGCAGCTCGGTCGTCGTACGCACGACCGGGCCCCAGCCCAGGCGCGTCTCGATCGGATAGTCCTTCGAGGTCGCAAAGCCCGGGCCGTTGACGGTGAAGCCGACGCTGCCCACGCCGGTGCGGCTGGGGGCCATGAACGGGATGTGCTCGGCGATGCGCTGGCCCAGCACCAGCTGAAACACCTTCTGGAACACCGCGACGACGCCGTTCGTCCCGCGCATCACGGCGTTGTAGGCGCCTGGCTGGCCTTCGAGGTTGTGCAGCTCCAGCGTAGCGTCGGCGGTGTCGCCGGGCGCGAGGAACCGCGGCAGGTTGAGGTCGGCGATCACCGGCTGGCGGACCGTGAGCTCCTTGTCGCCGGACCCGACCTGGGTGTCGGTCCAGGCAACCGCCATGATCCGCAGCTGACCGTTGAAGTCGGCCGCCGGCAGCTTGATCGTCGTGCGACCGTCAGAGCCGGTCGTGACGACGCCGGACCAGAGCGCGACGGTCTTGATCGGCGTCACGGTCAGGCCCTCGCCGCCAAGCTCGTCGCCGCCGAAGTTCACGTTGGCGGGCGCGCCGAGGTTGGGGTTGAGCAGGCGGCCGTAGTCGTCGCGGTAGTCGACGGCGAGCGCGCGCTTGCCGAAGTACCAGCCGACCGGGTCGGGGCTGGTCGCCTTGGTGAGGCGCAGGATCCCCTCGTCGACCGCCGCCACGGTCACCTTCGCGCTCTGGCCGAAGCCGAGCCCCTTCACCTGCAGCGGCACGTCGACCTCGGCCTTGGAGTCGATCTTGTCGGGCGTGTCGATCGCCACCGTGAGCTTGCGGTTCCTGGGATCGAGCGGGACGTAGACCAGGCCCAGGGCCCGCCGCGGCGTCGGCGTCGAGACCGGGTCGCGCGGCTGGATCACGGTGACGAGTACGTAGGCGCCGCCGCCCCAGGCCGCGGACGTCTTGAGCCGCACCGTCCCGCCGTTCGCGCCGACCTCGAAGGTTTTGAAGTCGATCAGCCGGTCAGTCGCGACCGCGACCTGGGCCTGGCCGGCGTAAGGCGCCTTGACCGCGATCTCGACCGTGTCGCCCTGGCCATATGACTTCGCGGTCGGCGAAACGCGGACGAGGTCCGGCGACTCGGTGGCGTTGGCCGGCGAGCCCCAGCCGACGGTGAAGCGGGTGACGGTCTTGGCGCCGTCGGGGCCGTTGAGCTCGAGCCGGTAGTCGCCCCAGCCGAGCCGTCGCGGGCGGATGCGGGCCGGCGCGCCGGCGGCGACGTCGATCGCGCCCTGGCTGACCACCGTGTCGCGGCTGGTGCGCCGCCACTGCCACTTGCCGTCCTGCTGATACCAGTCGTAGTTCCAGTTCTCGCTGATCAGGCTGTAGCTGACGCCGGGCGCGGCGATCCGCCCGCCCGCGCCGTTGACAGCGATCACGTCGAGCGTGACGGGCGGGGCGTTCTGGCCGGTCGCCTCGCCCTGGTCGACGTGGACCCCGAGGTACAGCGACTTCGGCCGCAGCTTCAGGCTGACGCTCTCGCGCACCGGCCGTCCGCCGGGCTCGAACACCGAGGCGGTGACGAGCGCGAGCACCGGGTTCACCGTATCCCCCGCCTGCGAGCCGGCCAGCTCCAGGCCCGCGTGGCCGGCGCCGTCGGTCACGGTCGTGCCGAGGTCGACCTCCTTCTCCTCGAACGCCGCTGTCTGGTCGCCCCACTGGTAGTCCGCGAAGGCCGGGAACGGGTTCGGGTCGGGTCGCAGGCGCGCCTCGCCCTGCGTCTGCAGGCCGGCGCCGATGGCGCCATAGAGGAAGCGGGCGGTGACGTCGATCTTGCGGGTCTCGGCCGCGCCGACAGGAAGCTGCGCCTGGCCCTCGGTGGTGACGGCCAGGCGCTGCGGCACGAAGTCCTCGACCTGGAAGTCGAGGTGGCCCGCGGCGTTCTTGTAACCGTCGATCTGCAGCTCGGCGGTCCAATGGCCGCGCGGCGCGCTGTTCGGGAGCGCCACGTCGTCGGCGACCGCGCCGCTCGGAGAGGCGGTGAAGGCGAAACGCTTGAACTCCAGGCCGGAGGGCCGCTTGATCACGATGGCGCCCTTGCGGTCGCCGATAGCCTTGGCCTCGCGGTCGCGCACCAGCGTCATCAGGTGCACGGTCTCACCGGGCCGGTAGATGCCGCGGTCGGCGTAGAGGAAGCCGTCGACGCCTTCGGTCGCGGCGCGGCCGGACGTGACGTCCTCCGGCGCCTCGCCGGGCTGGGCGCCGCCCGCGCCCTGCTTTGAGAGGTCGGTCGGCGAGCGCTCGAGGTCGAGCACCGCAAGGTCGCCCTGGTCGCCGTAGGCCATCACCATCTTGGCCGTCTGCGAGCCCTCGCCCTCGAGCAGACTGTGCGCGAACGTGGCGCGGCCCAGCGCGTCGGTCTTGGTGCTGGCGAGGGTCTCGCCGTCCTTGGCCATCAGGCTGATCGGGATTCCGGCCAGGGTCTTCGCGCTCTTCAGCGAGCGCGCCACGACGTCGAGCGCGTCGGCGCCGGTGTAGGCGGTCAGCGCCATATCCGTGAAGATCACCCAGCGCCGGGCCTGCGCCGGCTGACGGGAGTCGTCGTCCTTGTCGCTGAGGTCGCGGCCGCCAGAGGCGTCGCGCGCCTTGATCACGTAGCCGCCGGGCTTCATCTCCTTCAGCACCGCGCCCAGCGGAAAGACCGTGGTCGTGTGCTGGCCGGGATCGCCCTTGACGTCGACGAAGCCCTTCCACACCACCACGCCCTCGTCGTCGGGGCTGTCGTCGCCATAGTCGTCGGCGTATTCGCCCTCGCCGGTCGGATCGGGCGCGCTGATCGACTTGCGCACGAGGTTGCGGTCGACCACCCGCCAGACCTCGACCTTGAGCTTGGTGACGTTGACCGTCTCGATGCCGACGCCGTCGCTGTCCTCGCGCGGCAGGATCACGCCCGAGCCGGCGAAGCCGACGTAGGGCGGCTTGTCGCCGTTGACGAAGTCGGTGTCGGCGTTGGCGTCGAGGGTCTCGCCGTCCTTGGCCGGCAGACCCTTCAGCAGCGTGACGTGCCGGTCGGTGAAGCCGACGCCGCCGATGCAGAGCTCGTCGCTTCCCCGCACCGAGACCGCCGGCGCATGGCCGAGGTCGGGCGAAACCAGCACGAAGTCGCCGTACGACTTCGACGGATCGAGGTCGCGGGTCATGCGGATGCAGGCGAGCGGATCGGCCGCCCCGGTGTCGAGCCGCGTGGTCCAGATCGCGAAGCCGTCGGGCTTGGTCGGGCCGGCGCGCGGCGCGTTGGCGTCGCGCGGATGGCCGAACATCGACCAGAGGCTCGCCCCTCTCTCGGCGCGTTGCGGAAGCAGCGTTCCGTCGAGCCCCTTGGCGAGCAGGAAGCCCCCGCCGAAAGCCACGATCACGCCCGCGATCACGGCCGCCAAAGTGCGGTTCATCGACAGCGCCCCCATCCGGAAGAGCCCGGGCGAGGTCGATGGAAGCGCAACCATGTCAAGCGGTCAATCGGCCGCTCGGGAGCGACTTGGGTAAACGCCCTTTAACCTTCCGCGGCCACTACTGGCGCGTTCCCTATTGGACCCCAAGGAGCGGCATGCCGGCGGCGCGGAAGAGTGGATCGCAGGCGGTGATGGAGGCCGCGCTCGGGGTATGGCGGCACGCGGCGAGCGCTCGCCTGCGCGGCGGCCTGACCGCAGCCTGCGGCGGCGCGCTGGCGCTGGCGCTGGCGAGCTGGCGCGCGACAGATCCGAGCTTCGACGCCGCCGCGGGCGGCGCGCCCGGCAACCTGCTGGGCGGCGCGGGCGCCGACATCGCCGACGTCGCGATGCAGTCGCTGGGCCTCGCCGCCTGGCTGATCGCCGCCGTGCTGCTCGCCGTCGGCGTCGCCCGCGCGGCCCATCCGGAGCCGCACGCCACCCGCCGAGCGCTGCGCTGGCGCGCGCTGGCCGGCGGCGCCGGCATCCTGCTGTTGGCCGGCGGCCTCGGCGGCGTCGCGCCGCCGGCGATCTGGCCGCTCGCCTCCGGCCTCGGCGGCCTGATCGGCGACCTCGAGGCGAACGGCGTTGCGAGCCTGGCCGCCACGATCGGCTTCCCGCCTGCAGCGACCATCGCCGATGCGCTGCTGGCCGTGCTGGGACTCTGGCTGACGGCGCTGGCGGTCGGCGTGCGGTGGAGGCACGTCACCGCCCTCCTGGCCCGGCGCCCATCGGCCGCGTCTGCGGTTCGCGCCGCGCCGCGGACGGTGGCCAAGCCTCGCGTGAGGCCAGAGGCTCAGACTGCACCGGTCTTCGATCCGCCCGAGCCGGAAATGAACGCGCCGCTGGCGATCAAGACACCGAAGGCGGTCGCCAAGCCCTCAGCGCGCGAGGCGCGCGAGAGCCAGCCCAGCCTGCCGTTCCAGACCGCGACCGGATTCCGTCTGCCGGAGCTCGCGATGCTGACGAAGTCGAAGCCGCGCCAGTCGACCATCGACGAGGGGTCGCTGCGCCAGAATGCCCGGGTGCTGGAGGGTGTGCTGGCAGAGTTCGGCGTTCGCGGCCAGATCGACCAGATCCGCCCAGGTCCGGTCGTCACCCTTTATGAGCTCGTGCCGGCGCCGGGCGTGAAATCCGCGCGGGTGGTGGCCCTTTGCGACGACATCGCCCGCTCGATGAGCGTCGCGGCCTGCCGCGTCAGCGTGGTCTCCGGCCGCAACGCGATCGGCATCGAGCTGCCCAACGCCAAGCGCGAGACCGTCTATCTGCGCGACCTGCTGGCTTCGGCCGAGTACGAGAAGAGCGGGCTGAACCTGCCGCTGGCGCTGGGCGAGACCATTGGCGGCGAGCCCTATATCGTCGACCTGGCGCGCATGCCCCACCTCCTGATCGCCGGCACCACGGGCTCGGGCAAATCGGTGGGCGTCAACGCGATGATCCTCTCGATCCTCTACCGGCTGCCGCCGAGCCAGTGTCGCTTCATCATGATCGACCCGAAGATGCTGGAGCTCAGCGCGTACGACGGAATCCCGCACCTGCTCTCGCCGGTGGTCACCGAGCCGAAGAAGGCGATCGTCGCGCTGAAGTGGACCGTGCGCGAGATGGATGACCGCTATCGGCGCATGCAGAAGATCGGCGTGCGCAACGTCAGCGGCTACAACGAGCGGGCCCTGGAGGCCATCGCCAAGGGCGAGCATTTCGTGCGCACCGTCCAGACCGGCTTCGACGAGCAGGGCCGCCCGGTCTACGAGGAAGAACGCATCGCCCCCGAGCCGATACCGTATCTGGTGGTGGTGATCGACGAGGTCGCCGACCTGATGATGGTCGCTGGCAAGGACATCGAGGGCGCGGTGCAGCGGCTGGCGCAGATGGCCCGCGCCTCCGGCATCCACCTGATCATGGCCACCCAGCGCCCGTCGGTCGACGTGATCACCGGCACCATCAAGGCCAACTTCCCAACCCGGATCAGCTTCCAGGTCACCTCGCGGATCGACGCCCGAACCATCCTGGGCGAGCAGGGCGCCGAGCAGCTACTGGGCCAGGGCGACATGCTCTACATGGCCGGCGGCGGTCGCGTGACCCGTCTGCACGGGCCGTTCGTCTCCGACGGCGAGGTCGAGGCGGTGGCCAAGTACCTGCGCACCCAGGGCCAGCCGCAGTACGTCGAAGAGGTCACCGCCGGCGCCGAGGAGGACGACGAAGGCGGCCTCGACTTCCTGGGCGGCGGCGAGGGCGGCGGCAACGAACTCTACGACCAGGCCGTCGCCGTCGTCACGCGCGACCGCAAGGCCTCGACCAGCTACATCCAGCGCCGGCTGCAGATCGGCTACAACCGCGCCGCCTCGCTGATGGAGCGGATGGAGCGAGAGGGCGTGGTCGGCCCCGCCAACCACGCCGGCAAGCGCGAGATCCTGGCCGGCCCGCCGCCGCACTGAGAAACTTTCCCCCGCAGCGGGGGAAACGTCGCGATCCCGCGAAGCGGGAGCGACAAAGGGGGCGAGTCTAAGGCGACTCCCCCATCGGCGACGCGTTGCTGCGCAACGGCGCGCCGCTTTCCCCACGGGAAGGGTTCGAGCGTTCAGCCGACGTTCACGCGCCCAGGCGCTGGCTTTCCCGGGGTGGCGATCTTATGGAGCGGCCATGCGCCTCACCCGCCGCCTGGCTCTCGCCGCCCTCGCCGCCGCCTTCGCACCGGCCTTCGTCCGCGCCGCGACGACGCCGGAGGACGACGCCCTGGTCGCCAGGGCGGTGGCCTACCTCGACGCCCTGACTTCGGTGAAGGGCGCGTTCCAGCAGACCGACCAGCGCGGCGGCGTGGCGAACGGAATGTTCTATCTGGCGAGACCCGGTCGCGCGCGGTTCGAGTACGCGGCGCCCTCGGGGCTGCTGGTCACGTCCGACGGCAAGACGGTGATCGTCTCGAACAGCCGGCTGAAGACGTTCCAGCGCTTCCCGCTGAGCTCGACCCCGCTCTCGCTCTTCCTCGCCGCGCACATCCGGCTCGACAAGGGCGCGCGCGTCACCCGCGTCGACCGCGGCCCGAATGGTTACTCCGTCACGGCCGAGGGCGCGCGCGGACTGAACCAGGGCCAGATCACGCTCTATTTCAGCGAAGCGCCGCTGCGGCTGATCGGGTGGGCGGTGACGGACGCGCAGGGGCGCTCGACGCGCGTCTCGCTCGGCCCCCTGACCCCGATCGAGAGCCCGGACTCGGATCTCTTCACCCAGTCCCCGTCGACCTGAGCCGGCGCCGAACGTGACAAGTTGGTCACAATCAAGAGTCCATGCGCGCTCGTCTTGACTTTCCTGGTCGCAAGTTGCATTTATACCACTATCGTGATGGCTCATCCGACCTGAACCATCCGAACCGTGCCGGAACCAATCCCCTCCCGGCGGCGGCATGAGAGACGACTGAAGTCGCCCGGACGCTGATGACGCGTCCGGGCGCTTTTTTCTCTAGAATCCCGAACGATGCGGCTGCGAATCGCCTCCTGGAACGTCAACTCGGTGCGCCCGCGGGCCGAGCAGGTGGCGAGGTTCGTGCGAGAGGCCGCACCCGACGTGCTCTGCCTGCAGGAGATCAAGTGTCGGGCCGGTGAGTTCCCCCGCGCCGTGTTCGAGGAAGCTGGCCTGCCCCACCTGAAGATCGCCGGGCAAAAAGGCTGGCACGGCGTCGCGATCGCCTCGCGTCTGCCGATCGAGCCGGCGCCCAAGCTCGGCGTCTGCCGCGAGGGCCACGCCCGCGAGGTCGGCGTGCGGGTCGCCGGGATCGAGATCCACAATTTCTACATTCCGGCTGGCGGCGAGATCGCCGACCGTGAGGCCAATCGGAAGTTCGACCACAAGCTCGACTTCTTCGAGCGCCTGACCGCTCAGATGGCGCGCCGGGACCCGGCCGCGCCGCTGGCGATCGTCGGCGACCTCAACGTGGCCCCGGGCGAGAACGATGTCTGGAACCACCGCTTCATGTCGCGCGTCGTCAGCCACACGCCGGTCGAGGTCGAGGCGATGGGCAAGCTCAAGGCCAGCGTCGGCTTCATCGACCTGGCGCGCGAGATGATCCCCGAGCCGATCAAGCTGGCGTCGTGGTGGAGCTATCGCCGGGTCGACTTCAAGACTGCGAACCGGGGCCTGCGGCTCGACCACATCTGGGTCAGCCCGGGCCTGCGCGACGCCGCCTTCCGCCTCGGCTCGGCCGCCTGCCGCATCCACGACGACGTCCGCGCCTGGGAGCGCCCGAGCGACCACGCGCCGGTGAGCGCAGACCTGGTGCTGTGAACTTTCCCCCGCTCGTGGGGGAAACGTCGCGAAGGGTTCAAGCCGCCTCTTTCGCGGCCTTCTTCACCTTGGCCACCGCGCGGTCGCGCTTCAGGCGTGACAGGTGGTCGATGAAGAGCACGCCTTCGAGGTGCTCGATCTCGTGCTGGATGCAGACGGCGTAGAGGCCCTCGGCGTCCTCCTCGATCTGCTTGCCGTCGTAGTCGAGGTAGCGCACGCGCACCTTCGCCGGACGCTCCACCTCGTCATAGATGTCGGGCACCGAAAGGCAGCCCTCCTCGTAAGGCGCGAGTTCTTCGGAGGCCCAGACGATCTCGGGATTGACGAAGAAGCGCGGCTCCTTCGGCTGGTCGCCGCGGGCGAGATCCATGACGATCACGCGTTTGGGCACGCCGATCTGGATCGCCGCAAGACCGATGCCGGGCGCGGCGTACATGGTCTCGAGCATGTCGTCCATGAGCGCGCGCAGGTCGTCGTTCACACTCGCCACGGGCGCGGACTTGCCCTTGAGGGTGGCCATATCGGTGTCGACGGTGAGGATCCGGCGGACGCTCATGCGGCCGAGGTAGGCGCCGGCGCCTTGAGCGTCAAGACAGGCGCATCGCCGCGCCTTGCCTCGTCGCGCCCTGGCTCGCCGGCAACCCGCATCTCGCCCGCGAGCTTGGTCAGCTCGCGAACGCCGGTCTCGATCTGCGCCAGTTCGGGCACGCTGCGCCCTTCGTGGTCGACCTGCAGCTCCTCGAACCGCCGCGCCTGGGTCAGCACCTGGCTCTCGAGCGAGGCGGCGAAAGCGTTGTAGCGCTTGACGCCGTCCTCGAGCGACTTGCCGAGCCGCGCCGCGTGCTCGCCCATTACGGCGATGCGCTTGTAGAGCTCGCGGCCGAGCTCGGCGATCTGAGCCGAGCCCCTCGCCTGCTCCTCCACCCGCCAGCCGTAGGCGACCGCCTTGCAGAGCGCGAACAGCGTGGTCGGCGTCACCACCAGCACGCGTCGGTCCATCGCCTCGGTCATGAGGTCGGGCGCGCGGTCGAGCGCGGCGGCGAGGAAGCCGTCGCCGGGGACGAACATGGCGACGAAGTCGGGCGAGCCCTCCGCCTTGAACTGGTCCCAGTAGGCCTTGGCCGAGAGGCCCTGGATGTGGGCGCGGACCGACTGGGCGTGACGCTGGAGCGCAGCGTCGCGTCCCGCATCGTCGGGCGCGTCCTGCGCCTCGAGGAAAGCGTTCAGCGAGCACTTGGCGTCGATCACGAACACCGCCCCGCCGGGCAGGCGCACCTTCACGTCCGGCCGCCGCCGACCTTCCTCGGAGTCGACGCTGAATTGCTCCTCGAAGTCGAACCGGTTCGCCAGGCCCGCGGCGTCCAGCACGTTGCGCAGGGTCTGCTCGCCCCAGCGGCCTTGCACGCCCGCCCCGCGACGCAGCGCCGCCGAGAGCTTGCGCGCCTCGGCCTGGGTCGCGGTAGAGGCCGCCATGAGCTGGCCGATCTGCTCGCGCAGGCTGCCGGTCTCGGCCGCGCGCGCCTTCTCGGCGGCGGCGGCCTGCTCCTGGAAGCGGGTCAGCATCTCGGAGACCGGCTTCAGCTGCGCCTCGAGCTTGGCCTGCGAGAGCCGCTCGGCGGCCTCGAACTGCTCGCCGGCGCGCCTCACCAGCACGTCCGCCACCGCCTGCGCCGAATGGGCGGCCTGCGCCTTCAGCGTCTCGGCGTTGGCCTCGAGCAGCCGGGCGCGCTCCTGCGCCCGCGCCGCCCGCCCGCGCTCGAGGGCCGCCCACGCGCCGGCGGCGAGGGTGGATAGGGCGAAGAGTCCGGTCAGAGTCACGAACGCGTTCATGATCCGTTCGTACCAGAGTCGCGCGGTCACGTAACCCTCCTGGCGGTGGCGACCTTGGCTGGCGTTGTTTTCACCACGGAGGCGCGGCTCGGTGTCTGGAGTTCTAGGCCGGCCTTCGGGCCCTCAGAGCCTGGGCGATGGTGCCGTCGTCGAGCCAGTCGAGCTCGCCGCCGACCGGGACGCCGCGCGCGAGGCTGGTGACCGCCACGTCGGCGCCGGCGAGGCGGTCGGCGAGGTAGTGCGCGGTGGTCTGACCGTCGACGGTCGCCGGCAGCGCCAGGATCACCTCCTTCACCGCCGGGTCGATCGCGCGGTTCACGAGCGGCGAGATCCTGAGCGCCTCGGGACCGACGCCGTCGAGCGCCGAGAGCAGGCCGCCCAGCACGTGGTAGCGGCCACGGTAGGCGCCGGCCCGCTCCATCGCCCAGAGCGCGCCGACGTCCTCGACGACGCAGATCAGCGCGGGATCGCGGCTCGGATCGGCGCAGATCGCGCAAGGGTCGCGGGTGTCGAGCGAGCCGCAGACGCCGCAGGTCTTCACCCGCTCGGCCGCCTCGGCCATCGCCTGCGCCAGGGGAGAGAGCAGCGCCTCGCGGCGCTTGAGCAGGCTGAGCGCCGCGCGGCGGGCCGAGCGGGGACCGAGCCCCGGCAGTTTGGCCAGCAACGCGATCAGCCGCTCGATCTCGGGTCCGGCGGCGGCCATCTAGACGGCTCTCGCCCCCATCGTCGCGCATCGCACGGCTTCGCCGTGCTCGCCTGCGACACTTCCCCCGCTTGCGGCGGAAGAGCGAGGTCGCGCCGCGTCGCTCCTCTCCTCGCGAAGTGAGGGAAGGTGTCGCAGGCCAGGGGCCAAGGACGGAGTCCGGGGACAGGCGCGACGGAAGAGAGGAGTCATCCGAACAGGTTCGGCATGCCTGGCAGTCCGGCGAGGGGGCCTGCGGCGTCGCGCATCAGCTCGGCGTGTTTGGCCTCGAGCTTGCGGCGGGCGTCGGCGTGGGCGGCGACGATCAGGTCGGAGAGGATCTCGACCTCGCCGGGGGCCAGCAGCGTCGGATCGATCGCGAGCCGGGCAAGCTCGCCCGCGCCCTTCAGCGTCACGGACACCATGCCGCCGCCGGAGGTCCCCTCGACCTCGGTCTCCGCGAGGCGCGCCTGGGCGGCCTGCAGCTTCTCCTGCATCGCCTGCGCCTGCTTCATCAGCTCGCCGAGGTTCTTCACGGCTCCTCCTCGTCCGGCTCGGCCTCGTCGTCCAGCGGCGCCGGCGCGGACTGCTCGACCGCGAGCTGGCGGATGTCGGCCACCTCGGCCCCTGGAAACACCTCCATCACCTGGCGCACGAACGGGTCGGCCAGGACCTCGGCGCGGACCTGGGCGTCGGTGCGGGCCTGCTGCTCCTCGATCGTCTCGGCCCCGCCGCCGCCCTCGGCCGCGACCAGCCACGGCTGACCCGTCCATTCCTTCAGTCGCGCCGCGAGGCGCTGGGCGAGGTTGTTCGGCGCGCCGGCCGCGGGCTCGAACGCGATCGCGCCGGTGCGGAAGCTGATCAGCCGCACGTAGCGCTGCACGTCGAGCCTGAGCGCGATGTCGCGGCGACGGTCGATCAAGGCGACCACGTCGTCGAAGGTGCGGAGCGTCGGCTCGGCGGGCGCCGGCGCGATCGCCGGCTGGGCCGCCAGCCGCGTCGCCGCGCCGCCTCGCGCCGCCGTTCCGCCGCCGGATGGTGGCGCAGGCGCCGGAACGGAACCACCGAGGTCGCCGCCTTCGCGCAGCGCCTTCAGCGCCTCCTCGGGACCAGGCAGCTCGGCGGCGTAGCAGAGGCGGATCAGCGCCATCTCGACCGCGGCGGCCGGATCGGGAGCGCGTCGCACCTCGTCGTAGGCTCGGAGCAGCATCTGCCAGAGCCGCGCGAGGCTCGCGCCCGAGGCGGCCGCGCCGATCGCCGCCAGCCGCGCGACCTGGTCCTTCGGCAGCACCAGCGCCTGTGGGCCGATCGTCTTGGCGACGCTGGCGCCGTGGCAGTGCTCCAGGAGGTCCGCGACCAAGGTCGCCGAGTCGGCGCCGAAGCCGTAGAGCGTCCGGAACGCCTCGATCGCCGCCCCCGCCTCGCCGCGGACGACCTTCTCGAAGAGCTCGATGGTCTGGGCGCGGTCGGCGAGACCCAGCATGTCGCGCACGGCCGCAGCGGTGACCTGGCCGCCGGCCTCCACCTGCACCAGCGCCTGGTCCAGGAGCGACTGGGCGTCGCGCACCGAGCCCTCCGCGGCGCGGGCGATAAGCGCCAGCGCGTCGGCCTCGATCCGCGCGCCCTCGATCTCGGCGATCTTCTCGAGGTTGGCGGCGATCAACTCCGGCTCGACCCGGCGCAGGTCGAAGCGCTGGCAGCGCGAGAGGATCGTCACCGGCACCTTGCGGATCTCGGTGGTGGCGAAGATGAACTTGGCGTGCGGCGGCGGCTCCTCGAGCGTCTTCAGAAGCGCGTTGAACGCCGCCGTCGAGAGCATGTGCACTTCGTCGATGATGTAGACCTTGTAGCGGGCCTCGACCGGCGCGTAGCGGACGCCGTCCAGCAACTCGCGCATCTCGTCGACCCGGCTGCGGCTCGCCGCGTCGAGCTCGAGCACGTCCATGTGCCGGCCCTCGAGGATCGCGCGGCAATGTCGCCCTTCCTCGGCGAGATGGCCGACGCTGGGCTCGTGGACGGCATCGCTCTCGTAGTTGAGCGCCCGCGCCAGCAGCCGCGCGGTGGTGGTCTTGCCGACGCCGCGGACGCCGGTGAGCATGAAGGCGTGGGCGATGCGGCCGGTCGCGAACGCGTTCTTCAGCGTCCGCACCATCGCCTCCTGGCCGATCAGGTCATCGAAGCTCTTCGGCCGGTACTTGCGGGCGATGACGGTGTAGGCGGCGGATATGGGCCCGGCCGCCGGCGCGCCGCCGAATATATCGGCCGTGGCTTCGTCCCGCTCGGCCGGCGGGGGCGTCCCATCGGCGTCAAGCGTGAAGTCGGTGTCGGCCATTCACTCGCTGGGATTGGGGGCGGCGGTGGAGACCGGCAGACGACCCGGAGCAAAACTCGTTACGGCTGCTTCCTTCCGGACCTGACCGGGTTGGCGAGGCCTCCGCCCATCGCCGATCTCCGCCTCCTATATCGCGTGGGGAAGGATGGGGCGCAAGCGGTGCGTCCTTCGAGACGTCCGCTCGCGCGGGCTGCTCAGAATGACGAGAGGGGCGCGTGACGCGAACCCTTGGTCATGCTGAGAGAGGCCAGCCAGAGCGCGTCTCGATCCACGCACGATGCTGACGCGCGGCGATCCCCACGCTATGAGCCTCGCCATGCCTCTCGACGCCTTCACCAACGTCTTCGCCGGCAACCCGCTCGACCGGGCGAGCGAAAAGCGCGCCAACGCCGAATGGGTCGCCGGCAAACTGGCCGATCCGGACAGCCTGGCGCTGGTGCTCTGGAACGGCAAGCCGATGGTCGAGACCCGCAAGGACGACCCGAAGGCGAGCCAGATCGCCTATGTGCGCGCCGAGCTGGCCGGCGAGCTCTCGGGCGGGGCCGAGCGGCTGCTCTTCATGGGGCTATGGCAGGAGACGGCGGTCTTCGCGCTCGACATGGAGGGGCAGGCCGATCCTGCCGACGGGCCGCTCGAGGGGCTAGGCCGGTTCGAAGACCTGCGCGCGATCGCGCTCGATCTGCCGGCGGCCGACGCGGCGATGCTGGCGACCGCCAAGGCGATGTTCGAGTGGCGCCGGCGGCACCGCCACTGCGCCAACTGCGGCCAGCCGAGCGAGCCGGTGGACGGCGGCTGGAAGCGCGTCTGCCCCTCCTGCAAGACCGAGCACTTCCCGCGCACCGACCCGGTGGTGATCATGCTGCCAACGCGGGGCGAGCAGTGTCTGCTCGGTCGCCAGGCGGCCTGGCCGAAGGGCATGTACTCGGCGCTGGCCGGGTTCCTGGAGCCCGGCGAAAGCATCGAGGAGGCCTGCGCCCGCGAGATCTGGGAGGAGGCGGGCCTTCGCACCGCCCGCGTGCGCTACCACTCGACGCAGCCTTGGCCCTATCCGTCGTCGCTGATGATCGGCCTGATCGCCGAGGTCGAGGAGGGCGAGGCGACGCCGGACCAGACCGAGCTCGAAGAGGTGCGCTGGTTCACCCGCGAGGAGGCCCGCACCCTGATGAAGGGCGCGCTTTCCGGCGCACGGGCGCCGGGCTCTGTCGCCATCGCCCACCAGCTGATCAAGGCCTGGGCTGAGGAGTAGCGGCAATCGTGCGTCCTTCGAGACGCGCGCTTCGCGGCTCCTCAGGATGACGAAGATCGGGAGGGCCGCACCAGTCTCGTCATGGTGAGGAGCGCTCGCAGATCGCGTCTCGAACCACGCAGGATCAACCCGCGAACAACGCCCAGACGTCACGGCCCGCGAGCACGGCCAGCACGAGCGAGCCGCAGATGAAGATCGAGAACCGCAGCAGCACCACGTTGACCGTCGCCTGCACCAGGCTGTGGATCACCCGGATGGCGACGTAGGCCCAGGCGAGCGCGATGTTCAGGCCGTTCTGCTGGCCGGCCAGGTAGGTGTAGACGGCGAGCGCGTAGAAGATCGTCGGTTGCTCCATCAGGTGGTTGTAGTTGTGGGCCACCTGACGGACCTTCAGCGGCAGGGCGTCGAGCGACGTCGGCTCCTGCGCCTTGTTGGGATCGATCCCGGCCTTGCGGATCGCCGGGATGCGGACGGCGTAGGTCCAGGCCAGCATCACCAGCGACCAGACTGCCAGCGCCAGGATTGGCGTCAGCAGCGAACCGGTGAGCGGCGAGGGCTGGTCCATCAGGCCCGCCAGCGGAACGGGTCGGCCGGATAGACGCCCAGGATCTCGAAGTGATCCGAGAAGAAGTGCAGTTCCTCGAAGGCGCGGCTGAGCGCCAGGTCTTCGGGCCGGCCGTCGACCTCGGCGTAGAAGAACGTCGCCGTGAAGGCGCCGTTCTCCATGTAGCTCTCGAGCTTGGTCATGTTGACGCCGTTGGTGGCGAAGCCGCCGAGCGCTTTGTAGAGCGCCGCCGGCAGGTTGCGGACCCGGAAGGTGAAGCTGGTCATGCACGGCACGCCGGGCGGCGGAGACGGCGGATGCGGATCCGCGGTGAGCACGATGAAGCGGGTGGTGTTGTGCGCCTCGTCCTCGATGTCGCGCTTCAGGATCGTGAGCCCGTAGAGCTCGGCCGCGAGCGCCGGCGCGATCGCGGCCGCGGTCGGATCGGGGTGCTCGGCCAGCTGCCGGGCGGACGCCGCGGTATCGCTGGCCGGCTCGACCCTGACGCCGAGCTCGCGCAACAGGCGGCGGCACTGCGCGGCCGCGAACGGCATGCTGATCACCGTCTTCACGTCCCCGAGCTTCACGCCGGGATTGGCCATCAGCTGGAAATGGATCGGCTTGAACCGCTCGCCGATGATCTTCAGGCCGGAGTCCGGCAGCAGGTGATGGACGTCGCCCTGGCGCCCGATGATCGAGTTCTCGACCGGGATCATCCCGAGCTCGCAGGCCCCAGACTTCACCGCCTCGAACGCGTCCTCGAACACGGGATAAGGCGCCGGCTCGTAGGCCGGGAAGTGCTCGCGGCAAGCTTCGTCGCTGTTGGCGCCGGGCTCGCCCTGGAAGGCGATCTTGGGACGGGACGTCATGGCCTCTGCCGCCTCGCGAAGGCGCGGGCGGCCTCCAGGTCGGCGGGGGTATCGACGGAAATCGGGGTCTCGTCCACCACCGCGGCCCAGATCGAGAGCCCGAGCTCGAGCGCGCGCAGCTGCTCCAGCTTCTCGCGCCGCTCGAGCGGCGACGGCGGGGCGAGACAGAACCGCTCCAGCGCCTGGCGGCGGTAGGCGTAGACGCCGACGTGCTTCCAGACCGGGCCGTCGCCGTAGAGCACCGAGCGGGTGAAGTAGAGCGCCCGGCCGCGCGGATCGCCTTCGGGCAGGCTCACCACGGCCTTCACCACCGCCGGGTCGGTGCGGTCGGCCGGCGAGGCCTCGGGCGCGATGGCGGTCGCGATGTCGCAATCCGCCTCGGCGGCCAGCACGCCCAGGCAGGCGGTGATCACGCCCGGCGCGACAAACGGCATGTCGCCCTGAAGGTTGACGACGACGTCGCAGCGGCCGTCGGGATCGAGCTCGCCCAGCGCCGCCAGCACCCGGTCCGAGCCGGACGGCAGGGCCGGATCGGTCAGCACCGCCAGGCCCCCCGCGGCCCGGACGACGCCCACGATCTCGGGATCGGCGGCCGCGACGGCGACCTCGCCCACCGCAGCGCGCTCGGCCTGGCGCAACACGCGCAAAATCATCGGCGCGCCGCCGATGTCGGCGAGCGGCTTGCCGGGCAGCCGGCTGGCGCCCATCCGGGCGGGGATGATGACGATCGGGGTCACGGGCGAGACGAAAAGTCGCGGATTCCAGGGGGTGGCGAAGCCTTGCGATTGGCCGGTTGCGCCGATGGCCGGTAGCGTGCAAGAGACGCCCACGCAAGCAACCGGGCGGGGTTCGCAGACTTCCTCATGGCCGACGAATTGACGTTCAACAAGATCGCCGGCGCGGTGCTGGCGACCGGTCTGGTGATTTTCGGCCTGCAGAACGCGGTCCAGATCGTGTTCGAGAGGGAGCCGCCCTCCAAGCCGGGCTACGCGATCGCGGTGGCCGAGACCGGCGAGGGCGGCGCGGCGGCGGCCGATGTCATCCCCGACTGGGGGACAGTGCTGCCCAAGGCCGACATCGCGGCCGGGCAGGCGGTCACCTCCAAGTGCGCCTCGTGCCACCAGTTCGATCCGGCCGGCACGAACAACATCGGACCCGGCCTCTACGGCGTCGTCGGCCGCGCGCCGGGCTCGCACGCGGGCTATTCGTACGACTCGGCGATGCAGGACTTCGCCAAGGCGAACCCGACCTGGACCTACGACCTGCTCTACCAGTTCCTCAAGAACCCCCAGCAATTCATGCCGGGCACGAAGATGACCTTCGTCGGCCTGAAGGAGCCGCAGGATCGGATCAACGTGATCGCCTACCTGCGCTCGAACGGCTCGCCCGGCGTCCCGATCCCCGCGCCAAAGCCCGCCGCCGCTGCGGCGCCGGCCGCCGGCGCGACCAATTCGGCGAGCGCCGCCGGCGCGACAAACTCGGCGAAGGAAACCGGCGCGACGAACTCGGCGAGCGCCTCACCGGCCGGCGCCAAAGCGAGCTAGGCCCTCAGGGCTTCCTCCTGCGCGTCCCGCCCGGCGCGGGCGCGACCTGACCCATCCTGGCGATACTTGCCTCGACGAGCGCCGACGATTCGCGCCTGCCTACCGCATCGCGCGAACATGTTGCGCGTACAACCGTAAAGGAGAAGATGGCCGACGGCACAGCCTGTCGGAGGAGGCCATCATGCCCGTCACACCCGCACACTGCGGCAAGAACCAGGAAGTCCACATCGTTGGAGGCGGGCAGGGCGACGCCCCGAACCCGGTCTTCGCGATCATCCTTGCGCTGGCCCGTTTCATCGACTCGCTCGTCGCGGCCGACGCCTCGCTTCGCGCCTACGCCGCCCAGCCCTGTCCCGCGGACTGTCCGAAGAAGACGCCGGCCAGTCCCGACCCGGTCTACGACAGTCCTTCGTTCACGCTGAACTTTCATCCGGCCGCGCCTGCACAGCCGGCCGTGCCGGCCCAGCCCGCCAGGCCCGCCGCGGGCGGCCGACCGGCGGTCCCGGCGCAACCCGCGCGCCCCGCCGTGCCGGCGCACGCCGCGTTCTGGAGTTGCGTCATCGGGCTCCGGGGCACGGTGACCTTCGACTGCGACCCCGCCGTCGAGGGGTGAGCCGCGCGCCGGACGGCCTGGCCCGAAACTTGCTTAACGGCTGGCTAACCTCGTTCCGCCGGAGCTCGCATGGTCCTCCTCGCCCGCGCCCTCGACCTCGCCGTCGTCGTTCTGCTGTTCAGCGCGCTGACCTGAGAGCTCTTCCCTGACCAAGCCGGGGTTGCGGGCCCGCGCGTTCAGCCAGATCACGCCGCCGAGGTCGGAGAGCGAGGCCCAGAGCCGGCCGAGGTTGGTGTACTTCGACGTCCCCGCCTGACGCGGCCGGTGGCCCACCGGCTCGAACGCGACGTCGTAGCCCTCGCGCAGCATCAGCGCTGGCAGGAAGCGGTGCATGTGATCGAAGTAGGGCAGGCGCAGGAACGCCTCGCGCCGCATCGCCTTCAGGCCGCAGCCGGTGTCGGCCGCGGCGTCCTTCAGAAGCGCCTGGCGCACGCCGTTGGCGAACCGCGACGCAAGCTTCTTGGCGGCCGAGTCCTGCCGCTTGACCCGGACGCCGCCAACCAGCGCGAGCGAGGTCGGCGCGGCGGCGAGACGATCGACGAGCCTGGGCGCGTCGGCGGGGTCGTTCTGGCCGTCGCCGTCGAGCGTGACGACGATCGGCGCGCGGGCCGCCAGCACGCCAGAACGCACCGCCCGGCTCTGGCCGGCGTTCTTCGCGTGCGCGACGAGCCGCAGCGCGGGGATCTCGGGGCCGAGCGCCTTCAGCGCCGCATAGGTGCCGTCGCGGCTGGCGTCATCGACGAAGATCAGCTCGTAGCGGCGGCCGGCGAAGGCGGCGGCGATCTCGCGCGCCAGGCCGGGCGCGGCGCCTTCCTCGTCGAACACCGGCACGACCACGGAGACGTCTGGTTCCATCGCGCGTCTCTTAGCGGAAAAGCGGAGCCCTGAAAGGATCGTGCTATCAGGCGGTTGATGAACCTGAAGGATCTGGTCGCCGATCTGACGACGCCCCGGCGCGCGCCGTTCGTGGCCGCGCTGGTGGCGCTGCTGGCGAGCCTTCCCGGTCTTTTCACGCTTCCGCCCACCGACCGCGACGAGAGCCGCTTCGCCGAGGCCAGCGCCCAGATGCTGGAGAGCGGCGACTTCACCAACATCACGTTCCAGGACGAGCCCCGGTACAAGAAGCCGGTCGGCGTCTACTGGCTGCAGGCGGCGAGCGTGAAGGCGCTGTCGACCGTCGAGCGGCGCGACATCTGGGCCTACCGCGTGCCCTCGGTGCTGGGCGCGATGCTGGCCGCCGGCGCCTGCGCCTGGGGCGCGCTGGCGTTCCTGAAACCGCGCGAGGCGACGATGGCCGGCGGCCTGATGGCGGCGACCATGGTGCTCTCGACCGAGAGCAATCTCGCCACCACCGACGCGGCGCTCTGCGGGGCGATCACGCTCGCCATGGCCGCGCTCGGCAAGCTCTACCTGGCGGCAAGGGACGGCCCGCCGGTGACCCGCTGGGTGCGGCTGCTGTTCTGGCTCGGTCTCTCGGCGTCGGTGCTGCTGAAGGGTCCGATCGGGCCGATGGTGGTCGCCGCGACGGCGATCGCAGTGTCGGCCTGGGACCGCCGCGCACGCTGGCTCCTGAGCCTGGGTTGGATCTGGGGCCTGATCATCTTCGCCGGCGTCGTCCTGCCCTGGGCGCTGGCGATCACGGTGGCGACCGATGGGGCCTTCTGGGGCGTAGCGGTCGGCGGCGACCTGGCGCCGAAGCTCTTTGGCGGCCAGGAAGGGCACGGCGCCCCACCCGGATACTTCGTGGCCCTGAGCCCGGTGCTGCTGTTCCCGACCGTGCTGCTGTTGCCCGCGGCGCTGGTGGAGGCCTGGCGGCGGCGGGCCGAGCCCGCGGTCCGGTTCGCGATCTGCTGGCTTGTCCCCAGCTGGCTGATCTTCGAGCTGGTGCCGACCAAGCTGCCCCACTACGTGCTGCCGACCTTCGGTGCGCTGGCCTGGCTGATGGCGGCGGCGCTGACGCGGCCGCTGGACAGGCTCGAGCGCTGGACCGGCGCGGGACTTACGCTCGCGGTCGCCGTCGGCCTGGCGATCGCCGGCGGCGCGGCGGCGGCCCTGTTCGGTGACGCCATGAGCTGGATCTGGGAGGTCCTCGCGGCGATCACGATCGTCGCGGCGGCGCTCGCCGGCGCGGTCTGGATGCTGCGTAAGCGCGCGGGCCTCGCCGCCGGCCTCGCCTGCGCGCTCGGGATCGTCGGCCACGGCCTGCTGGTCGGCGGTCTGGCGCCCAGCTTGACCCAGCTCTGGCTCTCGCAGCGCGTCGCCGACGGGCTGACCCACGCCAACATCAACCCTCGGCAGGGCCTCGCCGATGGTCCGGTGACCGTCGCCGGCTACGCCGAGCCGAGCCTCGTGTTCGCTCTCGGCGCGCAGACCGAGCTCGGCGACGCGCAGGCCGCGGCCGACGCGATCGACGAGGGCCGGCCGGCGGTGGTGGAGCAGCGCGAGGAGCCGGCGTTTCGCCAGGCGCTCGTCGCCGACGGCGCGGGGGCGCTGCTGGCCGGCACGGTTACGGGGCTCGACTACTCGACGGGCCACAAGCAGGTTCTGCGATTATATCAACCGGTCCCGGATCGCTCCGGGCCGCAGAGTTGAGTGGGGAGCGCCATGAGCCGCTTCATCGAGATCGTCGAGGTAGGCCCCAGAGACGGGCTGCAGAACGAGAAGGCCATCCTCGCGCCGGCCGACAAGGTCGCCTTCATCCGCCGACTGGAGGCCTGCGGGGCGCGGCGGATCGAGGCCGTCAGCTTCGTCAACGAGCGGCGCGTGCCGCAGATGGCGGGCGCCGAGGCGATCATGGCCGAGCTGCCGCCCGCGGCGGGCCGCTCGCGGATCGGCCTGGTGCTCAACGAGCGCGGCTGGGACCGGGCGCTCGCCGCCAACGTCGACGAGGCCAACGTCGTGGTCTGCGCCACCGACGGCTTCGGCATCCGCAACCAGGGCGCCCCGGTGACCGACCAGATGGCGACCCTGGCGACGATCGTGGAGCGGCGCGAGGCGCACGGCGGGCCGCCGATCAGCGTCACCTTCTCGGTGGCGTTCGGCTGCCCGTTCGACGGCGAGACGCCGGAGGCGCAGGTGGTGGCGCTGGCGAAGGACGCCGGCGCGCTAGGAATCCGGGAGATCGCGCTGGCCGACACCATCGGCGTGGCCGATCCATGGACCGTGCGCCGGCGGATCGAGGCGGTGCGCAAGGCCGCGCCGAAAGCGCGCCTGCGCGTGCACTTTCACGACACCCGCAACACCGGCCTCGCCAACGCCTTCGCCAGCGTCGAGGCAGGCGTCGACGTGCTCGACGCCAGCTGCGGCGGCCTCGGCGGCTGCCCGTTCGCGCCCGCCGCGACGGGCAACATCGCCACCGAGGATCTGGTCTACATGCTCGAGCGCGCCGGCTTCGTAACCGGTTACGACCTCGGCGCGCTGATCGAGACCGGACGGTGGATCGGCGGGCGGATCGGCAAGCCGCCGGTCTCGGCGCTGAGCCGCGCCGGTCCGTTCCAGGTCGCCGCGGCGGCGACGGCGGGCGCCGCCTGACGATGGAGAGAAGCGGGGGGCTCTTTCCGTTCCGCCTGGCCTGGCTGATCCCGGCCATGGCCGCGCTGACGATCCTGCTGGGCGTCTGGGGCTGGTCGACTCATCACCTGCCGTTCGACGAGTCGCTCTACCGCTCGATCGCGCTCTTCGACATCGACGGCAACGCGTATTCGAACGGCGAGCCGTTGGCGGACTGGCGGTTCCGGATCGGCCGCTGGACCGGCGCCGCCGTGGTGTTCTCCAGCCTGCTCGCGCTGGCCGCGTTGCTGCACGAGCACCTGGTCACCGCGCTGGCGCGCTGGACCAAGCAATCGGTGGTCGTCGTCGGCAGCGATCCGCTCGCCCTCGCGGGGTTTGAGGCGGCATGCCGCCAAAGGCGCGGCGCGCTCTGGCTCGGCGCCCCCGCCTTCGGCGCCTCGGCGTTCACCGACATCGCGCTGGCCTGGCCGCCGCGTGACCGCGCGCGCTCGGTCTTCGACCACGCCCGCGGCGCCGACCATGTGCTCGTGGCGCACGACCACGACGCCGAGGCCCTGTCGCTGGCGCGCGCCGCCCGCGCCGCCGCCCCGACCGCCTACGTCACCGTGCTGATGCGCGACGTGCGCCTGGCCGAGGACGCCGCCGTGACGCTGAACGATCCGCACACGCGGGTCCTCTCCGCCGCCGCCGTCGCCGCGCGGGCGCTGGCCGTCGCACACCCGCCGTTTCTGGTGGCCAAGGACCGGGGCCACGCCCGCATTCACGCCCTGATCGTCGGGTTCGGCCAGACCGGCCTGGCGATCGCCCGCGACCTCATCGTCAACTGCCGCACAACCTACCTCGATCGCCCCCGGATCACGGTGATCGATCCGCAGGCCAAGGCGCTGGAGGGCGTGCTGCGGGTCCGCGCACCCGAGCTCGACCACTGCGCCGACGCCGCCTTCATCGACGGCGAGATCAGCGGCCGCGCCGTGCGGCCGGGTCCCAAGGCGATCGCCGCCGACCTCGCCGCCGGCGGGCCGATCACGGTGGCCTACGTCTGCCTCAGCGACGACGAGGCCGCGCTCTCGGCGGCGGCGACGCTGCAGTCGCTGCTGCGAGCCGTCGACATCGACCAGCCGCCGGTGTTCGTGCGGCTGCGCGAGGCCAGCGTGGTCGCCGCCGACGGGTCCGGTCACGGGCTCGACGCGTTGACCCCGTTCGGCGACCTCGACTCGGTGCTGGCGGCCAGCGCGTTCCTCTCCAACGCGCCCGACGCCACAGCGCGCGCCTTCAGCGAGGCTTATCGCGCCAGCCTGCCGGCCGCGCAGCGCGACGACCCGGAGAACCGCTCGGCCTTTCCCTGGGACCGGCTCGACGAGACCTACCGGCAGATCAACCGCGACGGGGTGGCGCACATCGCGGCCAAGCTGGCCAGCGTCGGGATCGACCCGGCGCGCTGGCGCGGCGTCGCCGCGATTCCCAAGCTCGCGCCGGGCGAGCGGCTGTTCCACGGCCAGACCGACCTCGAGCGGCTGGCGATCCTCGAGCACGAGCGGTGGAACGCCCAGCGCCGGATGGACGGCTGGCGCTGGGCCGACGCGCCCGCCAAGGACGAGACGCGCAAGCTGCACCCTTACCTGAAGGGCTATGACGCGCTGACCGAGCAGGTGAAGGAGTACGACCGCGTCGTCGTGCGGGCGACCCAGGACGCCGTCGCCAGCGACCCCGACCGAGCGGCGGACGGCCCGCCGCCAGTCTAGAACGGAACCTCGACCGGGCCGCTGTCGGAACGCCCCTCGCCGCCGCCGCGGCGCGGGTGGGCGCCGGCGCGCTCGTGGCGCGCCTGCGCGCCTTGCGTATCGGGGTCGACGTCGATGTCCTCGGCGGGTGGTCCGCTGGTCGCGCCCCCGGCGGTCGGCGTCACCGGCGTCGAGGGTGCGGGGGCGGCCGCCGGGCCAGGGACGGCCGGCGCGCCCATCGCCACCGGGCCGGGGGCCGCGGGCGGCATGTATCCGGACGTCGGCGCGACGGCGACCGCGGGAGCTGGCGCGATCGTGTTCACGGCGTTGGTCGCCGCGGCGGGCGCCGGCTTCTTGGCCAGGAACGAAGGCAGCAACACCGCCGCGCCGCCGATCAGCGCGACCGCCAGCACGCCCAGCGCGACAAAGAGCGCGACCGGCGCGCCGCGCTTGGGCGCCGGCGCGAACGAAGACGGGCCGGGATCGAAGCTCTCCGGGGCGGGCTGGGCCTGCGCGGCCGCTTCGACCACGCCCGGGGTCGCCAGCGCCGTCATCACCGCCTGCGGCGTCGGCGCGGGCTGGACGACCGGCGGCGGCGCCGGCGCCGGCGGCGGCGCTTCGACGGGCGCGCCCGCGACCGGGGTCAGCACCGGCGTCGCCTCCACCCCCAGCGCCGCGGCGAGCCGCTGCGCCAGCTGCTCGATCGCGCTCTCCCAATCGATGAAGAAGTCGATCCACTGGCGCGTGGCGAACTCGTAGGAGAACGCGTCGTTCGGCTTCACGTCGTCGATGCGCAACGGAACGACCATCAGCTTGCTCTGGCTGGCGAGCGCCAGCTCCTTGGCCATCTCCTCGGAGTTGTTGGAGTTGCCGGTGAAGACCAGCAGCATGATCTTGGCGCCGCGGATGGCGCGCACGATCGCGATCTGGAAGTTCTCGCCCGGCGCGATGTCGCGGCTGGCGATCCAGCACTTGAAGCCGCGGCTCTCCAGCGCCTTGCACAGGGTGTTCGCCACCTTGGCGTCCTGGCTGGCGTAGCTGATGAAGATGCTCGCGCTCATCTCACTCCCGACAATTCGGCGCGGGCCGCGGGGCCTGCGCAGATAAGAGTGGGTCGGCCCGGCTGGCAAGGCGCAAAACCCGCCGCACGGGCGACGCGGCGACGCAGCGTCGCCATGGCTTGCCGCGGCGGACGCCCGTCGCTAGTTATCGCGCCCTCGCTCGCACCGGCGCTGTCAGGAGAGGTGGCTGAGCGGTTGAAAGCACCGCACTCGAAATGCGGCATACTCGCAAGGGTATCGAGGGTTCGAATCCCTCCCTCTCCGCCAGCACGACGCCTCCGATGCGGCGGCGAAGCGCTGGAGCGGCGTTTCGAGCCGCTAGTTGGCGACGATGGTCAGCTCGAGCATCGCCCCCGCCGTCACTCCCTGCAGACGCCAGTCCGCCCCGCTTGCCAGCTGGTCGGGAGACAGCGTGGCGAGCCCGTCGGCGCCCGCCGCGACGGACTTGCCGCCGATGAGCAGGGCGCCCCCGCCGAGACCCGCAAGGTTGATCTTCACCGCCGCCGGACTGGGCGTGTTGCAGGCCAAGCGAATGGCGCCGAGCTCGCTCGCCGCCACTCCGCCGGGCGGCTGCGCCAGGCGGCAATCGGCGGGGGCGATCGCGACGATCCGCACCTCGCCGCGATCGTCGGCGGCGGCGGACGAGGCGACGCCAGCGGCGGCGACCGCCGCTGCGGCCACCCGCCGGAGCCGGTTCATGACGCGTGTTCTGCGCGACAAGAGAGCCCTCCTGGGTTGCACAGGAGTTCCTCACACGGGCGCTTTCGGTCCGCTTAAGCGTGATCGTTAACGCGAAATGAAGACGCAGGGTTGCATCGCCGCGCACGGCGCAGCGTCAACCATACCGCGCCCGCGCCGCGCTCACGACCGCACGATCGCATGGACGGCCTTGTTAACGCGGGCGGCGGGCCGAGTGCGGCGTTTTCGCGCTGGCTAGAACCGCTCGGCGGTGACCTTGTCGCCCACCTTCACCTGGTATTCGGCCGTCGAGCCGGGCGCCAGCGCGATGCTCCAGCTGGTCGCCGCGTAGAGACGATGGCCGGCGAGCGGGGCGCAGCGTCTCGCCGCGTCGCAGGCCTGGCCCTGGAACAGCTCGGCGTTCGTGTCGCCCGTGTTCCTGAGCGTCAGCGTCGCGCCGTCGCGCGTGGCCACGATCGTCGCGACGGGCCGCGCGGGTCGCTGGATCACCAGCAGGTCGTAGCCGATCAGGATCTTCAGGCCGGTCGTCCCGGCGTTCACCTGCCCGACCACCGGCCTGACGGTGACCCGGAAAATCCGGTCGGTATCGCCGGCCGGCGCCAGCAGCGCCAGGCGCACGAACTTGCGCTCGCCGGGCGCAAGCACCAGCCGGTTGGGCGTCGCCAGCAGCCCGAGCGCCTGTGGATCCGGGTCCTGCACCCGCCGCTCGCCCACGTCGCCAGGATGGTCGATCCGGGCGGGCTCGATCACGACGTAGAGCGTATCCGCCCCATCGTTCATCGCCTCGATGTCGGCCCTGGGCGCCGCGGACGGCGGCACGTCGACGATCACCGGCGAGACCGCGAGGCCGGCGTGGGCGGCCGGCGCGAGCGCCAAGGCGGCCGCGGCGAACCAGATGGCGGGCGATCGGCTCATGACGGTCTCCTCACCACATGATTCTATGGCTGGACGGGGGCGCAGACGGCGTCGCCCAGGCGCGCGAAACCTTGGCTGGCGGCGAGCGGCGGCAGGGCGATGCGGCAGACCTCGCCGGCGGCCGGCCGCAGCGTCAGCCGCGCGCCCGCAGCCACCTCCGCCTGGAAGTATCCGTGGTCGTCCGTCTCCGCCGGCTCGCGCGCCCCCTCGATCACCGCCGCGGCGATCGGCCGGCCGGCGGCGTCCACAGCGCGGCCGAACACCGCCATGACCGGCGTCACCTTCCAGGTCAGCGCCTGGATGTTGCCGGGGAAGAGGTCGATCTGCCGGTCGCGGTCGTCGTCGAAGGCGACCGCCGGCCCGTTCACGGGCCGCAGGCTGACGCGGTAGACCCGGTAAGGCGCCAGGAACACCGGCGCGCTCTTGCCGCCCCGCAGCCGCGCGGCCGGCGCGCCATTGATCAGCACGTCGGCCACGAGGTCGGCCGGGGCGCCCTCGAGCTGGGCGACGATCCCGCTGGCGGCGACTTCGGCGCCGCCAATAGCGACGCCTCGGGCGCTCACCGCGAGGCTGGTGGAGAAGTTCGCCGAATAGCGCAGCGATCCGCCGCCGCCTGCGCTGACGTCGTCCTCCGCCTGGCCGACGAAGTCGCCGTAGGCGCCGCGCAGCTCGGCGCCGCCGCCCAGCACGTCCTCGTCGAGCGTATGGCTCGCCTGGCCCGACAGCGTCAGCACGCTCGAGAGCACGTCGGGCCGGACGTAGGCGGCGACGACGCTCGCGACCGGCCCGGCCTTGCGCCCGGTCAATGGCCCGTTCTCGGCCGCCACGCCCGCATCGGCGACCACCGACGACTGGCCGTGGAACAGCTGCAGGCGCAGGGAGACCAGCCCCTGATAGCCGTCATTGGACTTCGTGAAGCTGGCGCCGAGCGTCGCCACCGCGTGCTGGCCCTGCCAGAACGGCCAGGTCAGCTGCGGTCCGTAGGAAAAACTGCGCGGCGCACCCGCCGCACGGAAGTAGGTCGCCGTCAGGCCGAGCTGCGCGCCCTTGTAGACATAGGAGACGTTGCCGGTGGCCTGGAGCGAGGCGCCGCTGAGCAGGTTGGTCTGCGAGACGGAGGAGAAGACGTCGGCCGGCTGGCCGCCGCCGAGCGCCGTCAGTCCCGGCCCCCAGGTCTTGCGGACGTCAAGGCTGACCACCAGGCGAGGGATCCCCGTCAGCGCGCCATCGAACAGCACGCCGTAATTCCCGTCGCTCGCGGCCAGCGCCGCCGCGTGCAGGCTGACGAAGCGATCGAAGTGGGTGATCCCCGCCTCGCCGAGCACGGTGTGGCCGAGGACGAGCGCGTTGACGTCCGCCGACGTGCCGCCGTCCAGACGCCGGGCATAGCCGACTTCGAGCAGCAGCTGCTTGTCGGCGGCGGGCAGGCCCGGGCCGCCGGTGTCGCCGGCCAGCACGCCGGCCTCGACGAAGAATCCCGGCGCGTCCGGCGGCGGCAGGGCGTGGCTCTTGACGAAGAACTGCCGCAAGTCGCGCGTCGTCCCGTCGATATCGTGGATGCGCAAGGTGACGGTGTAGGCGCCGTCGGGAAGGTAGGTCGTATCCAGCGTCTGGTTGCCCGCGTCGTAGAGCCGCGAGGAGAGGAGCCGCCCGTCGCGCAGGATATCCACCTGCGAGCGGTGCGTCAGGAACACCACCAGCGGCGCCCCGGCGAACTGGTCCGCGTCCTCGCGGGTGTCGAACTGCGAGCCGAAGCCGACGCCGTACATCCTGGCCTGGCCGGTGAAGTCGAACGCGGGCGCCCAGAAGAGGCCCGCCTCGTAGCGCACGCCCGGCCGGTCGACCTGCGCCGCCAGAGTCTCCGCCTGGACGCCCTGTCCCGTGGAGGCGGCGACCTCGGCCGTGAACCGCGCCGCGCGCCAAGCGAGGATGGTGCGGCTCTGGACGCCGAAGCTCGGCGCGCCGCCGCCCGACACCGCCCCCGCGATCGAACTGATCACCGAGGCGCCAGCCGTCGGCTCGGGCAGGTAGCGCGCGCCGCCGGCGCCGGCGACGCCGAGCTGGCGCGGATTGACGAACACTTCCACCGCGAACCGGCTCTCGTCGAAGATCACGCCGGCGACGTCAGGAAGCAGCTCGCCGCAGCCCGGCGGCAGGCCGTCATGGCAGACGAGCTCGGGATGGCTCGGCAGCTCGCCGCCAAGCGCAGCGGTCACCGCGGCCGGGTCGACGAGGCGCGGCAGGAGCGCCGTCACCTTGGCGGGAGCGGCGAAGGTGATGCGGCCGGGCCGGTAGGACGCCTGTGCGACGCCGAGGCGGACGCCGCCGAAGTAGACGTCGACCAGTGTCTGCTGCGGCCGCATCAGATCCTCGAAGCCGGCGGGCGGCTGCGCGGTGACCGGCGGCGACGGCGCAGGCTCGGCGCAGCTGTCGGCCGCCCAGCCGAGCAGGCCTGCGCCGAGCGCGGCCGCCAGGGCTCGGCGCAGACGCAGCGTGCAAGCCGTTCGCCGCCCCACCCCGTCACTCGGGGGCGATGGTGAGGCTGAGCGTCCCGGTGTAGGTGAGGCCCGACGCCGCGGCCTGCAGATCGCTTGCGCGCAGCGCCACGATGAGGCTCGCGCTCGACGCCGGACCCAGCGAGCAGGTGGTCTTGGTGGCGTTCGACGTCTGGCCGGTGAGCGCGACGCCGGGCGACAGAGCCGTGCCCGAGCTCGCGCCCGATACGTCGCTCCACTGCACCTGGTAGGGCAGCGGGCTCACCGAGCCTCCGGCCGAAAGGGTGAAAGCCGAGCCGCCGCCGGACCCGCGCGCGGTGATCTTGTAGCCGCCGTGCAACGTGTTGCTGAACACGCAGATGTTCTGGCTGCGCGTCGCGTCGACCGTGGGGTCCAGGCTCGTGAACGTTACGTTCTGCAGCCCGCTGATGTCGACCTGGGAAGCGTCCGCCGCGCGCGCGAACGCCAGGACGGCCAGGACCGCGATTGCGGCCCCCGCCCATCCCGCGCCCGTCGCCCATGCCGCCGGCCGACGCACGGCGGTCAGGTCGGCGAGACCAGCAGCGTCAGCGTGCCGGTGTAGGACGCGCCGGCCAGCATGGCCCCCGCGTCCGTGCCGAGGATGCTGACCAGGAGGGTGGCGCTCGCGCCGCCGCCGCAGTTGGTGCTGACTGCGGTGGACGTGAACTTCGACGACTTGGTCGCGGCGCTCAGCGCCGTGCCCGAGCTCTGCCCGGTCTGCTGGTTCCAGGCGACGCTGTACGGGATGACCGGGTTGGCCCCGCTGGCGAGCGTGAAAGCGTTCGCCGCGCCGCTGCCGCTGGCGGTGATGAAGTAGCTGCGGTCGGAGTTGTTGCTCCAGACGCAGACATTCTCGGTCTTCTGAGCGCTCGTCCCCGAGCCCAGCACCGGCGCGAGGTCGGTGTCGGCGAAAGTGACGTCGGAGAGGTTGCTGATGGCGACGCGCGCGGCGATCGAGGCGTTGATGGTCACGCTGCCGCTGGACGTGGTCCCGGGCGTGCCTTGCGTGGCCGCCGCGGCGGCCGAGGCGCCGGCGATTGCGAACAGAGCGGCGAACGCGGCCGCGGCAAGCCGAGACCGAGTGGGTCGCGTGTGCATGAGGTTAGCTTTCCTGGAGAGACGAGTGGGTTAACGCGACGTGAATCGGCGCGGGCGCGGAACTTGGAGAACATCGGTACTTGCCGCAAGTTGACGGAACGCCGCAACTCCACCTGTCCGCGCGAAATGCGCTTCTGAGGGGTTTCCAGCCTCTCCGCGCTGTTTCGTTGAGCCGGCGCGGCCTTCGACTTGGCGCGGCGAGGCGAGCTAGCCGGCCGCCGGAAGCGCCAGCGCCCACTCCGTCAGGGTCTTGGCGAAGAGCTGCGGGTCCTGGCCGTGCATCGAGTGGCCCATCTGCGGGAACGAGCGGTAGTCGAACGGTTGGCCGGCCGCTTCGATCAGCTCGCGGACCTTCTGCGCCTGCAGGTCGGAGATCGCGCCCATGAAGAACCCGGTCTCCTCGTTCATGTGGCGGAAGTGGTGGGTGAAGAGCACGGGGACCTTCACCACCTTGAGCATGCGCGCATGGTCGCAGCTCGCCGCCACGGTTCCGGTCCAGAAGGCGCGGCCCCACTCGGGGTCGTACTCCTTGAGGTTCTGCGGGGGCTCCTGGGGCGGACGAAAGCCCGCCATCCAGGGCGGCAGCTCGCTGGCGGCGTTCTCGACCATGCCGGCCCAGTTCCCGACGCTCCACTGATCGCCAAGGTACTTGGACCACATCGCGAAGATCGGTCCGATGGCTTGCCGGATGGAGTGTCCGTAGGCCGGGTTTGTCTCGGAGGCGAACAGCGGCGGGTCTTCGTAGTGCGCGCCGCGGACGAGGCCGTGCGGGGCGTAGGCCGAGAGCCAGGCCGAGAGCACGCCGCCGGACGATAGGCCGCTGACCACCGTCGGCCGCCCGATGACGCCCTGGATCACCCGCACCAGGTCATTTCCCATGTTGTCGAGCGTGTAGCGCCCCGGCGTCCGGCCCGAACGTCCCTGGCCGCGCAGGTCGACCGCGAAGATCTGGAAGCTGTCCTTCAGCAGGTCCATCGCCGCCTCGTAGCCCCACCAGGATTCGGTCTGGCCCGGGATCAGCAGCAACGCCGGCCGCGACGGCTCGCCGGCGGTGGCGTAGTTGATCGGCGTCTCGCCGGTGTCGAACAGCTGCTCGCGGTACCGATGCGCGACGTAGGTCGCGTCCGGATTGTGCGGGCCGTAAAGTCCGACCATGCGCGTCCCCCTCGTGTTCCCTACCCGACGCCCCGGAGCCGATCCATCAACGCCGCAGGATCGGCCGGCGGCCCCTCGCCGCGCCACGCGATCATCTGGTCGCAGCGTACGATCAGCAAAGGCTGGCGAAACATATCCGCGCCCTGGGGCGGCGCGATGTCGAGCTGTTTCATCGGGACGCCCGCCGCGGCGGCGGCCTGGACGAGCGGGGTGACGTCGACGTCGGGCCGCAGCCGCACGAGCGTGTAGTCCGGGCCGAGCCCGTCGTAGACCGAGCGCCCGGGGCCGAGCCAGAAGTGCGGTAGCCGGCAACCCGGCGCGGTCGAGGACGTGACCGCGCCCATGTCGTAAGGCGGGGCGGCTTCGCCATCGTAGGCGATGATCGGCGACGCATCGTAAAAGTAGCCGAAGTTGAGGCCGGCGGGCGCGAACTGCGGCACATTGATCTTGTAGAGACGCGCCCCCAGCGCCGCGCGCGCCTCATCGCCGGCCGGACCGGGCGATTCGATGAGCGGCGGAACCGGACCCGCGCCGAGCGCCGCGGCGTTCTCCATCACCTTGCCGATCGCCAGGCGCGAGACCTGCTCGGTGATCGGCTGCCGCTCGGCCTCGTAGGCGGCGAGGAAGCCCGGCGCCGCCCACCCAAGAGCGACTGCGCAGAGCATCCACGACAGCGACATGGCGTCGGCGACGCCGGCGTTCATGCCGTATCCGGCGAAGGGCACCCAAAGATGCGCCGCGTCGCCCGCGATGAACACGGCGCCGTCCCGGAACCGCTCGGCGACGAGGCGCCGGCCGACCCAGTCCTCGTGGTTGAGCACCTCCCAGGTGAAGTCGGGGCCGACGCCAAGCACGTCGCGGATGGACTGGTCGAAATCGAGGTCGGCGAAATCGCGATGCCGGCCGCCGAGCGAGCGGTGCACCAGCCACACGTCCTTCCCGTCGATCGCCACGACGGTCCCGCGGGCGCGCGGGTTGGAGACCCAGCTCATCCAGACGGGGCGGCGATCTCCGAACAAGGCGCGCAAACCCGGCGCGCGGATCAGCGAGGAGCGCGTGCGGCCGAGGACAGCGTCGCCCTGCAGCTGCACGCCCATGATCCGACGGACCGTGCTGCGCCCGCCATCGCAGCCGACGAGGAAACGCCCGCGCACGACCACCGCCTCGCCGTCCGCGGCGCGGCAGAACACCGTGACGCCATCACGGTCCTGCTCGTAACCCTCGACAACCGTCTGGTTGAGGACCCGCGCCCCGGGCTCCCGGCCGAGCCGCCGAAAGAGGATCGGCTCCAGATAGAGCTGGCTCACGCGCACCACGGGCTCGGGCGTCGGCCAGTCGCTGTCGATGAACCCGGGCTGGCCGCGCTCCCGACGGGACGGCTGCCGGATGCGGGTGAGCTCGTAGCCCGTGATCGCCGTGCAGTAGATCACGTCCGTCGGGTAGTCGTCGGGGAGGCCGGCGGCGCGCACCTCGTCCGAAACCCCGAGGCGGCGGAACGTCTCCAGCGTCCGCGCGGCCACCGTGTTGCACTTCGCGCTCGGCGGCTCGCCCGCTTGCCGCGCCTCGAGCACGATCACGTCGACGCCCCGCCGGGCGGCGTCGATCGCCAGCGACATCCCCACCGGCCCGGCCCCGGCGACGACGATGGTCGTCTCCAGGCGGCGGGTCACGGGGCGAACTTGGCGGCGGGTTCAGGTCGCGGCGACGCTGTCATGGGCGCGTTCTAGCAGGCGGCCGCGCCTTCGCCCCCCTCCGTTGGTCGCGGGCATTTGACAGGCTTCGCGACGCGCGCCTTGACTGCCCGCGGACGGCGGAGACGCGGGTGACGGCTGAGACGAACGCGCCGGTGGGAAGCCTCGAGGTTGCGCTGGCGCACGCCGCGCGGCTCCTGCAAGCGCGGCCTGCGCTCGCCGTGCGCCAGGCCGAAGAGATCCTCGCGGCGATTCCCGGACAGCCGGACGCCGTGCGGCTGCTGGCGCGGGCGCAGTGGGCCAGCGGCGATCCCGAGGCGGCGATCAGGACGCTGAGCGCCCGCACCGCGGCCGCCCCGCGCGACGCGGCCGCCTGGCGGCTGCTGGCCGACGTGCGGCGGGCGGGCGGCGACGAGGCCGGGGCGGACGCCGCACACCTCGGCGCGATCGAGGCCGGCGTGAACGACCCGCTGCTTAAGGACGCGGCGCTCGCGCTTCGCGCCGGCAAGCTGGCGCCCGCCGAGGCGGCGCTGCGCCAGCGGTTGAAGGCCGAGCCGACCGACGTGGCGGCGATCCGGATGCTGGCCGAGGTGGCCGCGCGGCTCGGCCGCTACGACGACGCAGCCGCGCTGCTGGCGCGCTGCCTGGAGCTCAGCCCGAGCTTCCACGAGGCCCGCCGCGCCTACGCCCAGGTGCTGCAGCGCCAGGAGCGGCCTGCCGAGGCGCTCGTCGAGGCCGATCGGCTGATGGCGATCGACGCCCAGGATCCGAACCACGCGATGCTGAAGGCCTCGATCCTGGCCCGGCTCGGCGACCACCGAGGGGCGATCGCGCTCTACGAGGACCTGCTCGCCCGCTATCCGCGCCAGCCGAAGGGCTGGATGAGCTACGGCCATGCGCTGAAGACGGTCGGCCGGCGCGCGGACGCCGTCGCCGCCTACCAGCGGGCGCTGGCGCAGGCGCCGCAGCTGGGCGAGGTCTGGTGGAGTCTCGCCAATCTGAAGACGCACCGGTTCTCGGCCGACGATGTCGCGGCGATGCGCGCGCAGCTGGCCCGGACCGACCTTGCCGACGACGATCGCTTCCATCTCGATTTCGCGCTCGGCAAGGCGCTGGAGGATGCCGGGGACTTCGCCGGCGCGTTCGAGGCCTACGCCCGCGGCAACGCGATCCGCAAAGACCAGCTGCGGCACGCCGGCGACGACGTCACCGACCAGGTCGCGCGCACCAAGGCCCTGTTCACGGCGAGCTTCCTGGCGGCGCGGCGCGACCAGGGTTGCCCGGCGCGCGATCCGATCTTCATCGTCGGGCTGCCGCGCTCAGGCTCGACGCTGGTCGAGCAGATCCTGGCCAGCCACTCAGCGGTGGAGGGCACGATGGAGCTGCCCGACATGCTGACCCTGGTCCAGGGGCTCGACCGCGCCGGCGGCGCGCGCGGCGGCTATCCCGAGGCGATCGCCGCGCTCTCGGCGGACGAGCTGCGCTCGCTCGGCGAGGCCTATCTCGAGCGCACGCGCATCCATCGGCTGGAAGACCGCCCGTACTTCATCGACAAGCTGCCGAACAACTGGCTGCACGTCGGCCTGATCAGCCTGATCCTCCCGAACGCGACGATCATCGACGCGCGCCGGCATCCGCTGGGCTGCTGCCTCTCCGGCTTCAAGCAGCACTTCGCCCGCGGCCAGGCCTTCAGCTACGACCTGACCGACATCGGCCGCTACTACCGCGACTACGTGGACCTGATGGCGCACTTCGACGCCGTCATGCCCGGCAAGGTCTGCCGCGTGATCTACGAGCGGATGGTCGCCGACACCGAGAGCGAGGTGCGACGCCTGCTGGACCACGTCGGCCTGCCGTTCGAGGCGGGCTGCCTGGCGTTCTACGCCAACGACCGCGCCGTGCGCACGGCCAGCTCCGAGCAGGTGCGACAGCCGATCTTCGACGACGCGCTCGACCACTGGCGCAACTTCGAGCCGTGGCTGGACCCGCTGAAGGCGGCGCTGGGTCCAGTGCTGGAGAGTTATCCGGAGGCGCCGCCCGACGCGTGACGGGCCGCGCCTCCGTCGTCGTCATGCAGGCTCGTAGGTCCCGTGGACTTCGTCCAGCGACATCCCGCCGATGCCGGCGTTCGCGGATAGTCCGGTGTTCGCGGAGACGCTCAGCGGCTGCAGGACGACGGTGCGATCCGACCCGCCGACGAGGGCGTTCGCTCCGGCGCCGAACCCGACCGCGGCCCCCGCCGACACCCCGCCGTAGTGGCCGTCGAGCGCGCCCGGGCCCACGCGGTCGGACGGCGCGAACACCGCCCACACCAGGTCGCTCGGTCCGTGGTAGCCGACGTCGACGCCGATGTTCGTAATCCGCCCGTTGTAGCGCATGGACCCGTTCGCGCCGGCAAAGCGGCAATGCATCGACCGAGAGCCGGCGACGATCAGCCCGACGCCGGCGCGCACGTGGCACGAGAGCGTCCCGATCTTCACGCCGGGGTCGTCCCGGGCCAGCGCCGCAGGCGCGAGCCCGAGCGCGCCCAGCAGGGACGCGCAAACAAGTAGCTTCTTCATATTCCGACCCTATGCGCCCCGCATCGCCCTACAGGGTCAACGTCGGAGCGGGCGGGCCGTTCCCAGCCCTGGCGCCGCCGCCAGCTAGTCGAACTTCGCGCTGAGCCGTGCGCCGATGAATCTCGGTTTCGCGTAGTAGTCGAGCGGGAAGCCGCCGCAGATGCTGACGACGCAGTCGGTGTTCTTGCTGAGCACGCCGCGCTTGTCGAACAGGTTCTGAACGAAGACCGACAGGGTCCAGTCGTCCTTGCCGAACCCGGCGGACAGGTCGAACGTCGCGAACGCGGACGTGGGTCCCAGCGCGGCCTCGTCGGCGGTGAACAGGGCCGAGGTCGATTGGCCTTGCGCCTGCAAGTCGCCTTCGAAGAAGCTCTTGAAGTCGCCGAGCATGAACTGGTAGCGCGCGCTGGCGTTGAGCTTGTAGTCCGGCTGGATCGGCAGACGCGTGCCTTTCGGCGCGCAGCCGGTGGGAACGCCGGCGCTGTCAAAGTTGCAGAAGTTCTGGGTGAGGGCGGCGTGCAAGACCGTGCCCGAAGCGCTCAGCGTGAGGTCTTCGGTCACGCGCCAGGCCAGGTCGCCCTCCAGGCCGTAGGACCGCGCGTCGCCGGCGTTGTCGATGATGGTGACCCCGGCGAAGCCGGGCGGCGAGAGGGCGTACTGCACGCCGTGCCACTCCTCGTCGAACAGCGCGCCGTTGAACCGCAGGCGGCCGTCGAGCCAGGTGGTCTTCCAGCCGACCTCGTAATTGTCGACGGTGTCCGGCTTGTACGGCGGCGCGAGCGCCAGACGGTTGACGCCGCCGGGCCGGAAGCCGGTGGAGTAGGTGACGTAGAGCATCCGCTCCGGGTCCACCTTCCAGCTGAGGTTCACCTTGTGCGTCTCGCCCGACTCCTTGACCGAGCCGTTCACGTCCGCGCACGGCACTTGCGTGATCGCCGTCGTGGGGAAGCAGACGGCCGGGTCGGTCGCGTTGCCGGCGAAGCCCGAGAAGCCGAACAGAGTGTTGTGGGCGGTGAAGTAGCGCCCGCCCAGCGTGAGCGTGAGGTTCGGACGGATGTCCCACGCCAGTTCGCCGAACAGCGCGAAGTCGCGGTCGACCCGGTTCAGGTGCTTGTAGAAGATGTCGTCGCCCGCCGTGGGCACCGCGCGCGGATCGCCGGAAGCCCCGAGGCCGGGCACGACATAGTTGGATGTCGTCAAGTTGGTCTGGCGTTCGTAGAACAGACCGCCCAGGAACCTGATCGGCTGGTCGGCCGGCGACGAGACGCGGAACTCGTGGCTCTGCTTGGTGTACGCATCGAAGCTGTTGAACTGCTGGTCGGGGTCGAGGAACCCGCCGTGGCCGTCCGGGAAGGTGACGTACGAGGTGTAGCCGGCCGCGTCGTAGGCGACCGCGTAGTAGGAATAGTCGGCCCGGTTCAGCACCGAGCGGCTGAACCAGCCGCCGGCGTAGAGCACGTCCCAGTTGGCGATCTTGCCCTTGATCGTCATCGACGCGAGGTACCATTCGTCGACGTTGATATCGGGGGAGAAGTCCGCGACCTTGAGGTCGCCGAGCGCCGGGTTGGCCAGGAAGTTCCCGTTCGCCTGCTGGTGCTGGTAGATCACCGCCGGTTCGACGGTCCAGCTGTCGTCGAGGTCGATCTTCAGCTCCGCGCGGCCGCCGTAGGTGGTGACGTCGTTGAAGTTCTTCTTCACGAACGCGGCGTTGTTCTCGGTGAGCGTGTCGTTGGGCGGGATGCTGCCCGGATCGAGTTGGAAGGTTCGGGTCTTGAAGATGTTGTCGATGTAGCCGCCTTCGTGCTCGTCGAATCCCACGAGGCGGATCGCGACCTTCTCGTTGATCGGAACGTTGACGTAGCCCTCGATGATGCCGCCGGCGCCGTGGCCGGTGTAGCCGTCGACCTGAGCGTCGACACCGGCGGAGAACGCGGCCGGGTTCGGCGCGTTGGTGATGATCCTGAGCGTGCCGGACAGCGAGCTCGCGCCGAACAGCGTGCCCTGCGGCCCGGAGAGGGCCTCGACCCGTGCGATGTCGTAGATGTGCAGGTCGACGGTGTTGGCGATCGTCGTCAGCGGCACTTCGTCGACGTAGACGCCCGTCGCGGGCTCGGAGCCGATGTGCAGGCCGTCGCCGCCGCTGGTGATGCCGCGGAAGTAGAGCTGCGACTGGCCCGGCCCGAACGACTGGAAGCTGACGCTGGGCAGCAGCTTGATGTAGTCGTCGGCCGAGGTGACCTGGTGCTGGGTAAGGATTGTCGGCGTCAGCGCCTGGACGCTCACCGGCACGTTCTGCAGGTTCTCTTCGCGCTTGGTCGCGGTGACGATGACCTCGCCGACGGCCGCAACGCCGGTCTGGGCGTTCGCGGTCGCGTCGGCGGTCGCCGCCTGCACGGGCAGCGCGCTCGCCGAAGCCAGAAGTCCGCCGATGAAGGCGGTGCGCCACTGCGCGGCCGTCAATGCCCGTCGCGTCATCCCAGGCTCCCTCACACCTGTACGAATCTAGCTTCGCAGCTAGGGCGAGACGGTAAACATCTCCTAACGATGCGCCAGGGCTCGGCCGCCACGTTGCACGTTCCGCAGGCGGAGGAATGGAGATTTCCGCGCCAAGATGGCGCCGGCGCAACAATCGCCCCTGCGGGCGCCGGACGATCGGGGCCGATCTTCGCTGGCCCTGGCTTCCGGGCTGGCGCGGGTTGGGCTACCGGCGCACGTTGACCCTGGCTGCGGCGGAGAAACGGCATGTACGACATCGTCATCGTCGGCGCGGGCAGCGCCGGGTCGGCGATCGCCGCGCGCGCCTCCGAGGACCCGAACCGCACCGTGCTGCTGCTGGAGGCCGGCCCGGACTACAGCGACCTTGCCACGACGCCGTTCGACCTCGTGAACGGCCACGACAACTCCTACACCGACCACGACTGGTCGCTGGCCTACAACCCGACTGAGGGGCGCCCGCAGCGGTTTCCGCGCGGCCGCGTCGTCGGCGGCTCGAGCGCGGTCAACACGGCGATCGCGCTGCGCGGCATGCCCGAGGACTACGACGAGTGGGCGAGCCTCGGGAACGACGAATGGTCGTGGGCCAAGGTGTTGCCGGCGTTCAGGCGGCTCGAACGCGACCTCGACTACGGCGAGGCCGAATGGCACGGCGATGCCGGGCCGATCTCGATCCGCCGCGCTCCGCGGCCGGAGTTGACCGTCCCGCAGGGCGCCTTCCTCGACGCCGCCGAGCGGCTCGGCTACCCGGCCTGCCCCGACGCCAACGAGCCTTACGGTTGGGGCGCGGGGCCGCATCCGATGAACAAGCTCGGGCGCCTCAGGGTCTCCTGCGCGGTCGGCTACCTGGCGCCGGCGCGGATCCGGCCGAACCTGACGATCCGGCCCGAGAGCTTCGTCACCCGGATCGTCGTCGAGAACGGCCGCGCCGTCGCCGCCGAGGTGCGCCGCGCGGACGGCGAGATCGAGCGCGTCGAGGGCCGGCTGATCGTGCTGGCGGCCGGCGCGATCCTGTCGCCGGCGATCCTGATGCGCTCCGGGATCGGCCCGCGCGCGCAGCTCGAGCCGCACGGCATCGTCGTCGTGCGCGACACGCCCGGCGTCGGCCAGAACCTCTCCGACCATCCGGCGCTTTCCGTGGTCTGCCAGGCCAAGGACGCGCGGCACGTCGACCCCGACCTGCCGATCATCCAGACCATCCTGCGCTACACCGCGCCGGGCTCGCCCTATCGCAACGACCTGCAGATCGAGATGATCACCTTCTCGAAGCGTCGCGACGGCTCGGCGGCGTTCGCGATCGCCGGCGTGGTCGAGTACCAGCACGGCCGCGGCGAACTCAGCCTGCAATCGGCCGACCCCGACACGCCGCCCCGGATCGAAAACCGCTTCTGCGAGGACGAGCGGGACCGCTCGCGGCTCGTCGCCTGCATGAAGGATACGCTGGCTTTCGCCCGCACCTCGCCGATCGCCGACCTTTCGACCGGGTTTGCGTTCCCGCGCGGCGGCCAGATCACCGACGAGGAGCTCGACGGCCTCTGCCGCCGGTTCTCGGCCAGCGGCTATCACCCGTCCGGCACGGCGAAGATGGGACCGGCGTCCGACCCGATGGCGGTGGTGAGCCAGCACGGCTGCTGCCACGGGATCGACGGGCTCGCTGTCGCCGACGCCTCGATCATGCCATTCGTGCCGCGGGCCAACACCAACCTGACCTCGATCATGATCGGCGAAAAGGTCGGCGAATGGCTCCGCACCCGGCCCGCCCTGTACGGGCTGTAGGCCCTCTACTCGCCCCGTCCGGCGGCAGCGAGCGCGCCAGCCGCAAGGTCGAGCTCCCGCGACAGCGATTGCGCCGAGTCGGGCGGCGCGCGACAAGGCGGACGTTCTGGAGGCCCGCCATGACCGTCGATCTCGTCATCCGCAACGCGAAGATCCTCGACGGCGCCGGCGGGCCGGCGTTCGAGGGCGACGTCGCGGTGGACGGCGGACGCATCGCAGCGGTCGGGCGCGTGACCGACGCCGCGCGCGAGGAGATCGACGCTGGCGGCCAGCACCTCGCGCCCGGCTTCGTCGACGTCCACGCCCACGACGACGGCGCCTTCATTCGCCACCCCGACATGGCCTTCAAGCTGGCGCAGGGGGTCACGACCTGCGTCTGCGGCAACTGCGGCTTCTCGGCGATCCCGGCCGTCCCGGGCGCCGATCCGGCGGTGGCCAGCGGCGGCATCCTGGCTGGGCTGGAAGGCGACTTCACCGACCTCGAAGGCTACTTCGCCGCCGCGCTCGGCAAGAAGCCGGCGATCAACAACATCATGCTCGTCGGCCACAACACGGTGCGCGCGACGGTCATGGGCTTCGAGCAGCGCGCGCCGACGGCGGCCGAATTGGCCGAGATGAAGGTCATGGTGCGTCGGGCGTTCGAGCAGGGCGCCTGCGGCTTCTCCACCGGCCTGATCTACCGCCCGGGCCGCTGGAGCCAGACCGACGAGGTGATCGCGCTGGCCGAGGAGGCGGCGCCGTTCGGCGCGCTCTACACCACCCACATGCGCAACGAGGGCGACCGCCTGCTAGAAGCGGTCGACGAGGCGCTGACGATCGGCCGCGAAGCCGGCGTCCACGCCCACATCTCGCATCACAAGTCCGCCGGCCGGCGCAACTGGGGCAAGGTCGGAAGCTCGCTGGCGAAGATCGATCAGGCCAAGGCGGCCGGCCAGAAGGTCACGCTCGACGTCTACCCCTACACCGCCGGCAGCGGGCGGATGATCGAGTACTTCAACCTCGACCGCGTCGACCGCGAGCTGGCCGAGGTGATCCGCATCGCCTCGTGCCCGGCGTTCCGCGAGTTCGAGGGCCGCATGCTGGTCGACATCGCCGCCGAGCGCGGCATCGACGTCACCGAGGCGGTGAAGCTGGTGCTGACCGCCCCTGCCGGCGATCGCACGATCTGCATCCAGTTCATCATCGACGAGGCCGACGTCGAAACCAACCTGCGCTACCCGACCATGATGGTCGGCTCGGACGGCATCCCCGAGCTGCGCGGGCGCCCGCATCCCAGGCTCTTCGGCACCTTCCCGCGCGTGCTCGGCGAATATGTGCGCAGACGCCACGTGCTGCCGCTCGAGGAGGCCGTGCACCGGATGACCCAGGTCGCCTGTGAGACCTTCGGCCTCGTGGAGCGCGGCGCAGTGAGGGAAGGCTTCCACGCCGACCTGGTGTTGTTCGACGCTGGCGAGGTGTCGGACCTCGCCACCTACGACGATCCCAAGCGCGAGCCGGCGGGCATCTCGCTGGTCGTCGTCAACGGCCAGATCGCCTGCCGCAACGGCGCTCACACCGCCGCCGGCTCCGGCCAGATGCTGCGCTATCGGCGAAGCGCGTTCCGGGAAGGATAGCCGCCAGAGCTGGACCGCCGTGCGTGGTTCGAGACGCGCCCGGCGGGCGCTCCTCACCATGACGAACATCTTTACACGCCCCAATCTTCGTCATCCTGAGGAGCCCGTGTCAGCGGGCGTCTCGAAGGACGCAGGATCGCCGCTCGGCGCTACCTCTGCCCGGTCAGCTCCGGCAGGCCGAGGATGCGCTTGGCGATGATGTTGTTCTGGATCTCCTGAGTGCCGCCATAGATCGAGCCGGCCTTGCCGGCGAGCCACTCACGCACCTGGGCCAGCTCCTCGGCCTCGAAGCCGTCGCCTTCCCAGCCGAGCCCGTGATTGCCCATGATCTCGACCGTCAGCTCCGAACGGTCCTGCCAGACCCGCATGCTGACGTTCTTCATGATCGAGGTGGCGGCGCTGGGGCTGTTATTGCCCTTCGCCTCGGCGGCGGCCCGTCGCACCGTCAGGCGGAAGGCCTGGTCCTCCATCTTGTGCTGGACGACGCGGCTCCTGAGGTCCGCATCGGCGATCCGGCCCGCCTCGTCGGCCCCGATGTATTTCTTCGCGAGCGCGGCGACGTCGACCACCTCGCGGATCGCCTCGCCAGTGCGACCGCCCATGCCGTTGCGCTCGTGCTGCAGCAGGCGCTTGGCGATCGACCAGCCGGTGTTGATCGGGCCGACCAGGTCGTCCTTGGCGGCCTTGGCGTCGGTGAAGAAGGTCTCGCACTGGCCGGACGCGCCCGAGATCATCTTGATCGGCCGCGCCTCGACGCCCGGCTGATGCATCGGGATCAGGATGAAGCTGATGCCCTCGTGCTTCCTGGCCTTCGGGTCGGTGCGGCAGAGGCAGAAGCACCAGTCGGCGAACTGGGCCCCTGAGGTCCAGATCTTCTGGCCGTTGATCAGCCAGTGGTCGCCCTTGTCCTCGGCCTTGGTCGAGAGCGAGGCGAGGTCGGAGCCGGAGCCCGGCTCGGAGAAACCCTGGCACCAGCGCAGCTCGCCACGGCAGATCGGCGGCAGGTGACGCAGCTTCTGCTCCTCGGTGCCGTATTCGAGCAGCGTCGAGCCGAACATGCCCGGGCCCATGCCCTGGATCGGGTTCTGAGCGCCGATGCGCGCCATTTCCTGCTGCAGCACACGCGCCTGCGCCTGGGTGAGGCCGCCGCCGCCGTACTCCTTCGGCCAGGTCGGCGTGCCCCAGCCCTTCGCGCCGATACGCTGGCGCCAGAGATCGGCGTCGCCGGTCGGCGTCGCGCCCTCGATCAGGTCGAACGCCTCGTCGTCGCCGCGCAGTGAGGTTGGGAAGTTCGCCTCGAGCCAGTCGCGCGCTTCCTTGCGGAACGCCTCGAGCTCCGTGGCGCCAAAGTCAGCCATCGTCCTCACTCCCTCAGGGATGCGTCTTCTTTCCAGACCGATTTGCGCGGGTCGGGCCGCCAGCGCAACCCTCCGCCTGCGAGGATCGCCTCGAATTGAGCGCGCGCGTCGCGCTGGCCGCGGATCGGCCGGCGTCCGGTCAGCCGGACCCGAGCGACGCCGTCGTCGGAGGCGGCGGCTCGGCCGCCGAGGCGGCGAGCTCGCCGAGGTGGTAGAGGCGCATCAGCAGCGCCCGGTCGGTCCGGGGCGGGGCGGCTTCCAGGGCGCGGGCGAACCAGACTGCCGCTTCCGCGTAGAGCCCGGCGTCGAACCAGCACCGGGCCGCGGCCGCGACGAGCCGCACGCCCACCGCGGCGTCCCCGCCGGCGCCGAAGCTCCAGACGATGGCGGCGCGCAGGCTCTCGAGCTCCGCGTCCAGGCAGGCCGCGCTGGGCTCGTCCGCGCCGAGCGTCCAGCCCTGGTCGGCCGCTTCGGCGAGGCCGGCGAAGTAGCGGGCGTGTCGGCGGCCGAGCCGCGGTCGCTCGTCGTCCCACCCGGGCTGCTGGCGCACGAAGTCGCGCACGACCTGCAGCAGCCGGTGGCGGGGCCGGATCAGATCGTCGCCGGTGGCGACCAGCGAGCGCTGGACCAGCGCCGACAGGCCCGCCACCACGTCCTCCGGCGAGACGCCGTCGCCGGCGGCCACCTCCTGGGCGGCGGCGAGGTCGAAGTCGGCCGGAAACACCGCCAGCCGGCGCAGGACGCGCTGTTCGAGTTCGCCGGCCAGGCGATAGCTCCAGCTGACCGCCGCGCGCAGCGAGCGATGCCGCACCGGCAGGTCACGGCGGTCGCCGAGCAGGCCCAGGCGGTCGACGATACGCGCGCGCAGCGGCTCGAGCCCCAGCACCGGCGCCCGGGCGGCGGCTAGCTCGATCGCGAGCGGGACGCCGTCGAGCGCGCGGCAGATCTGCAGCACCGCGGCCGCGTCGGCCGCGCCGAGCCGGAAGCGCCCGTCGACCATCGCCGCGCGCTCGGCGAAGAGGCGCACGGCGTCGAGGACGAGCGCCTGGTCGGGGTCGATCGGGTCGCCCTCGCCCGGCAGCTCAAACGGAGCGAGCCGGACCACGTGCTCGCCGTCCAGCCCGAGCGGCGTCTGGCTGGTGACGAGCACGCGCGCGTCTGGGCAGCGCCGCAGCAGGCGGCGAGCCAGCGCCGCCGCGGCGTCCACGTGCGGCTCGCAGCCGTCGATCAGCAGCAGGGCGCGGCGTTCGGCCAGCGCCGCGGCCAGCGCATCGGCGCCCTCGCCGCCGAGCGCTCTCCCCAGCTCCGCGACGACGGCCTCGGCGCTGTCCGCTTCGCTGAGATCGAGCATCCAGCGCTCCCCCGCCGGGGCCGCTTCGGCCGCCGCGAGCGCCAGACGCGTCTTGCCGACGCCGCCGGGCCCCACCAGGCTCACGAGCCGCGCCGTCCCCAGCAGAGCCACGATGCGAGCGAGTTCGGCGTCGCGCCCGATCATCTCGGTCATCGGCGTCGGCAGGTTGGTGGACGTCAGTGCGGCGGCCGCCGGCGAGGGTGGCGGCCGCGAGAGCTCGCCGACGAAGCGGTAGCCACGGCCGGGCACGGTCTGGATGAAGCGCGCGTCGGCGCCCAGAGCGCGTCTTACAGCTGCAATTTGCACGTGCAGATTGTTGTCTTCGACGATGACGTCGCCCCAGACCCGGCGGCGCAGATCGGCCTTCGTCACCACCGTGGCCTCGGATTCGACCAGCGCGACCAGCACGTCGAACGCCCGGCTGGGCAGGCGGATCTGCCCGGCCCCGCCACTGAGCGTGCGGTCGCGCGTCGAGAGCCGGAAGGCGCCGAACGCCAGGTCTGGACCGCCGCCGAAACTCATCCGGGTCGCCCCTTGGTCTCCCGCGGAAAGGCAGAGCTTCACTAGATAGCGCAAATAAGATCGCCGCCCAACAACCGATGTGACCCGCAACCACCGGTTCTGAATCGCCGGATTTCAGAAAAATTCAGCCGATGAAATCTGGACCGCTGCAGTGCAAAGCCGCAACATCGCGTGTGGATTGTGCTTGGACGGGGTGCGGCGTCAGTATTCAGACGTATACGGCAACGCGCCCCGTTCTGTCTGGCGGCTGAACCTGCGCCCGAGCGGCGACTATGCTTAATCGCCGCGGCCCGAGCACATGTTCAACCAAGGGACGAAGCGTCTCCATCTTTGCGCGGCGGCCGCGGCTCGCCCGCCGAACGACGTTGGGAAGAGGACCATGGCCAACACGCCGAACACCGACCCGCCCGCCAATCCGTCGACGCCCGCGTCGCCGAACGCACCCCAGACGAGCGCGTCAGGCCCAGCGACCGGCCGCGTGGCGCCGGAATCGCCGATCATTCCGGGCGCGACGGCCACCGTAGGCTCGTCGGCGCCGCCTGGCGCGGCGGCGGGCGACGGCGGCGGGATTGCGTCGGCGGCGGTGGCCGCGCTGTCGATCAACCGCCAGCGCATCCCCGAGACGGTCGACTTCCTCGGCGCCGAGGGCGCCAAGCTCGGCGCCCAGCTGCAGCCGTTCCGCTCGGCGGCGGTCAGCCGGGTCTTCCTCGGCCTCGACCAGATCAAGACTAGCCTGCAGGGCATCACACAGGCGCTGACCGGCCCGGCGCTGCCGGCCCAGATCATCGGCGTGCTGCACCAGCCCAACGACACCCCGGCCCAGCGGGTGCAGATCACCTTCGACCCGACCCCGTTCGGCGGCAAGCCGCCGGCCACGGTGGTGCTGACCAGCGACCTTGGCGGCTTCACCCTGCCGATGCCGTCCGGCGCGTCGGTGCCGACCGCAGGGATCGCGTTCATCGTGCACGGGGCGCATCAGAACGCGACGGTGACGATCCCGGCCGCCCAGATCGCCGCCAACGGCCTCGTCGGCGTGGTCAAGCTGCCGAGTCCCGTCGAGCCTCTCCCCGAGAGCATCCTCGCCTCGCTGAAGGACATCCTGCCGCCGCTGCAGGCGCCGACCGATCCGACGACCTCGACCAAGTCGCAGCTGCCGACGGTCACGATCGGCGAGAACGGCCCCTGCCAGCAGGAGTACAATGCCAACAACTCGATCGACTCTTTTCCGTTCAACGTCTTCGTGAGGCTGGTCGAGCCTCAGCTGAGCATCGTCAACCAGATCAACTGGGTGCCGCTGCGCGAGGGCGCCAACCGCTTCCTGCCGCTGCCGGTCTACACGACCGAGACGGCCAACTTCCAACTGCCGGGCACGATCACCCAGTACGCCGACCGCGTGCCGGTGGAGCAGCCGCTGAGCGTCGACGGCTTCCGCGATCAGATCATGGGCCTCGAGGCCAACGGCGTCTTCGGCGCCGACGAGACCGTGCCGATGGCCGCCACCCTCGGCCTCGGCTACGTGCTCGAGATGCAGCAGAAGTGGACGTTCGCCGGCATCGGCCTCGGCGACCTCGTCTACTCCCTGCCGCTCGCGCCCGGCGAGCAGCAGCAGGTGGCGGTGTTCGAGCGGGTCGACACCGCCGAGGCGACCGAGACCGAGTTCTTCTCCGAAAGCGAGGCCGAGCAGCAGCTGGCGCTCGCCGACACCTCGACCTTCGCCACCTTCAACGCCGCCTTCAACGAGGCCTCGCGCGGCGGCAGCTCGTTCTCGACCGAGTCGTCGAGCGGCGGCTTCAGCATCCCGCTGTTCGGCGGCGGGGGGGCCTCGCAGTCGAGCGGCAACGCCGAGAGCTGGCTGCAGGGCCAGCGCAACATGGCGCAGGCCGCGGCCGAGACCACCCATTCGTCTGCGGAGAGCCAGGCCTCGGCCCGGCGCACCGCCATGCGCACCGGCATGCGGCTGGCGACGGCGAGCGAGTCGGAGTCGGTGACGACCAAGACGGTCACCAACCACAACCACGCCCATGCGCTCACCATGCAGTACTGGCAGGTGATCAGGAACTACGAGGTCACCACGGTGGTCGACGGCCTGACGCTCTGCTGCCTGGTGCCGATGCAGATCGTACGGTTCATGCCGCCCGGCCAGCCGCTGATGCTGTCGAACGTGTCGACCATCAACCGGCCGCAGCTGCTCAGCCGCTACGCCTCGCTGATCAAGCACCTCGACGTGCTGCAGCAGGCCGTGCCGCGCACCTACCAGTACGGCCTTTCGCTGCTCTCGCAGTTCGCGGCCGACCCCACCGCTACGGTCGATCCGGCCGGCGGCGTCGCCGAGGACGTGATCACCTTCTCGATCACCGGCAGCTTCCTGCCCTGCGAGACGATCGAGGTCAGGGCGGTGACCCGGCGCAACACCCGCGTCGGCCCGGTGACGCTGGTGGCGACGCCGCACCAGGACATCCCGCCCAACACCTTCGCCAGCCGTGACGAGCTGATGGCCTGGCTGCTGCAGCGGCGCAACGCGCCGCCCGGGATCACGCTCTCCGGCAACCTCGCGCTGCCGTTGTCGATGAACCGCGCCGACATCGTCGGCTTCGAGATCCTGCGCGGCTTCAGCACCGTCTCCTACACGCTGATCTCGCAGGAGATGCAGACGCTGAATACGCTGGAGTCGGAATTCGGCTCGACGCTGGGCAGCTGGATCGGCGGCGCAATCGAGGCGACCATGGGGGCCGGCGCCACCGCGCGCCAGACCGTCACCCTCGCGCCGCGCGACCTCGAGGCTACGCTCGGCGGGCCGAACGTCGGCAACTTCTCGGCCTCGATCCTGGAATTCGACGGCGGCGGCAACCCGATCCACCCCGCCAACGAGACCTACGCCAATGACAGCCTGAATGGAGTCGAGCTGCCGCCGCAGCCGTTCCCGGTGCCGGCGCTGCAGATCGGGCCGGTGCTGCGCTACACCGAGATCCTCGAGATCGAGAAGGCGATGCACCACATCGTCCGCAACACCACCCGCTATTCCAAGGCGGTGTGGTCGTCGCTCTCGGCCGAGGAGCGGGCGATCCTGCTCGACGCCTACACGATCGGCGTCCCCGCCGACGGCATCGCCGATCCCAGCCAGATGGTCCCGCTGCTCAACTGCATCGACAACCGCCTGCTGGGTTTCTTCGGCAACTCGATGATCCTGCCGTTCCGCATCCCGCAGGTGGCGAACGGCGCCGCCGACGGGAGCGCGACGCTGGGCCTCGACCAGGGCGAGATCGAGCGCGCCCTCCTGGCTTACCAGCAGGCGGGCTTCCAGCCGCCGACCTCGGTCATTTCGCTGCCGACCCGCGGGGTCCTGGGCGAGGCGGTGCTGGGCTGCTGCCCGTCGGCCGAGAAGATCGACCTCACCCGGTTCTGGAACTGGCAGGACTCGGCGTCCGACACCGCGCCGACGATCAACCCGGTCACGCTGCCGACCACCACGCCTTCGATCGCCGCGGGCCTCACCGCGCCGAACTCGCTGGGCGCCCTGCCGCCGCTGATCAACAACGTGCTGCAGGCGCCGACGCCGAACCCGAGCCTGCTGCAGTCGCTGGGCCAGAACTTCGCTCAGCAGCGGAGCTTCGACACCACCCTCGCCGACGCCGCGCAGCTGGCCAGCGTGATCCAGAACAACACCAACGCGGCCTCGCAGGCCCGGGCCGACGCGCTGAAGTCGAGCCAGGCGCTGCAGCAGCAGGCGATGGGCATCATCGGCGGGATCGTCACCGGCCAGGGCGGCCAGAGCGGCGGCAAAGGCGGCGGGCAGAACGGCTCGTCGAGCGGCGGCTCGTCCGGCGGTTCGGGCGGCGGGGGCGGCTCGGACGGTTCGTCGGCGGCGTCCAGCGCGATCAGCGCGATCGCGCCGATCCTGCTCGCCGCCCTGCTCTAGCCCCCTGAAGGAGACATCAGATGGCCGCTCCAGTCGTCACCAGCATCGCGCCGACCACCGGCCCATCCGGCGGCGGCACGATCGTCACCGTCACCGGCACGGGCTTCACTGGCGCGATCGCGGTGGGGTTCGGCTCGGCCGACGCCGCCAACATCGCGGTCGCCAGCGACACCCAGGTCATCGCCGTCACGCCCCCGGGCACGGGGATCGGCAACGTGACGGTGGTGACGCCCGACGGTCGCTCGGCGATCAACGCCGCAGCGCAGTTCACCTACTCGGTCCCGGCTTCGGCCGCCTCGGCGCCGGCCTACTTCGTCGACCCGGCGCTGACCTCGACCATCGTCGGCAGCCTGGTGAACATGGTGAACAGCGCCACCTCGCCGGACTTCGTCGAGGCGCAGAACATCCTGATGCGGCGCCTGGCGCTCGAGGGCGACGTCGTCGGCTCGCGCGTGCCGCCGCCGCGCAACATCACCGAGATCGGCGGCTACCTGAACCTGCTCGACACCCTGAAGGAGCCGGCGATGCGCGAGCAGACTCTGGCGGGCATCCTGGGTGTCGCCGGGCCCTCGCCGGCGCTGGGGTTCGCGAGCACGACGACGCCGCTCTCGATGGTTTCGCTGGTCAACGACCGGCCGCCCGGCGCGGCGCAGCCCAGCATCCCGGTCAACGTGCTGGTGCGCAGCGACTTCGTCGCGGCGGTGCAGGCGGCGGTGAAAAACCTGCACGCGAACGGCGCGACCTTGCCGCTGACCGGCCCCGCGGTGATCACGCTGCCGAAAGGTGGGCCCGGTTCGACGATGCCGGTCAACGTGCTCTACTACCTCGGCCGCACGCTCTCGCTGGCGCCGCAGGCCGCGCTCGCCAACCCGGCGACCGACGCCCTGGCGCTGATCCGCAAGACCGGCACGAGCGACCCGTTCGCCGTCGCCGCCAACGCGATCAACCCGGCGACGACGCCGGTCACGCCCGGGAACTACGACGCCGTCGAGGCCACGCCGACGACCAAGACCACGGTGGCGCTGACCGGCGCCTCGTTCGCGCCGCTGGCGCCGGTGCTGAACGCCGCGGGTTTCTACCAGCCCTCGCCGCCGCCACAGCCGGCCAACAGCCTCGACACCGCCTGGACCCAGTTCACCAACATCACCGGCCTCGTCGCGGGGCACACGATGCTCGGCGACGAACTCGAGCTGCTGCACCAGCCGGACGCGATCGCCGCCAGCGCGTTCGCCGCGCTGCTCGACACGGTCTGGAACGGAACCACGTTCGCCTGAGGCGGAGCGAACCTCTCCGGGTGGTCCGACACGAGGCGCCCGCCGTGTAACCGGCGGGCGTTCCGTGCGAAGATTGGATCAACCCAAGGAGAGGTCCCGATGGCTCTGTTCACCAAGCTCTGGCGCTCGGGGGGCGCGGCGAAGGCGACGCTGATGGCGGGCGCGGGCGGCGCGGCGCTGGCCGGCGCCGTGCTGCTGCGCGGCCTGGCCGCCCCGACCCCCGCCCTGGCCGCTCCTGCGGCCGCCGTCGCGGCCCCTGCGGTCGATTCGCCGGCGGGCGGCGGCCTGCAGACGGCGGTGCTCTCCGGCGGCTGTTTCTGGGGCATGCAGGGTGTGTTCGAACACGTGAAGGGCGTGAAGCAGGTCGTGGCCGGCTACGCCGGCGGCCAGGCCGCGACGGCCCATTACGAGCTGGTCTCGACCGGGACCACCGGCCATGCGGAATCGATCAAGATCACCTTCGACCCGGCCGAGATCAGCTACGGCCAGATCCTGCGCATCTTCTTCTCGGTCGCCACCGACCCGACGCAGGTCGGCGGACAGTATCCCGACGAGGGGCCGCAGTACCGCTCGGAGATCTGGGCGATGGACGCCGGGCAGGCCAAGGTGGCGAGCGCCTACATCGCCCAGCTGAACGCCGCCCACGCGTTCCGCCGGCCGATCGCGACGCGGGTCGATCCCTATCAGGGCTTCTTCGCAGCCGAGGGCTACCACCAGGACTACCTCGTCCATCACCCGGACCAGCCCTACATCGCTGCTTACGACCTGCCGAAAGTCGCGGCGCTGAAAGCGGCCTTCCCGACCGTCTGGCGCCCCGCGCCGGTGCTGACGGTGGCGTCGCGGTAGGGCCCGTGTCGTCAAAAAGGCGAGGTCTCAGCGCCCGTAGTAGCGCAGCGCGACGGCGACCGAGAGGACCAGCACGATGTAGGCGGCGGTGCAGCCGCCGATGAAGAGACGGTCCCAGAGGCGGCGTCGCGGCCCGGCGGCGTTTCGCATGATCGTCGACATCGTCTGCCTCCCTGCGCAGGGCCCGCCCGAGCCGCCCATCCCGCCGTGGCGTTGCACCGGCGTGTCGGCTCGTTGGCTTTGACGTTTCAGCGGCGCTTTCCGTTCGCCGCCTCACGCGAATGTGCTAGCGGCAAAGCTGGAGCGGACCATCGGTCGGGAGATTTGGCGCATGACCGCTGACGAGAGTCTGGACACCTTCGAGCGCTTCGACTTCACCGATCCGGACGGGCGCTGGACCCGGCCGGTCTACCGCAAGGGATCGGGCCCGGCGGTGATCGTGATCCACGAGATGCCCGGCCTCCATCCGCTGGTGCTGCGCTTCGCCTCCCGCGTCGCGGCGGCAGGCATGACGGTCTACTGCCCGCATCTCTTCGGCGAGGCCGGCAAGGAGATCCGGCCGCTGAACGCGCTGGGCTCGATGATCAAGGGCATGTGCATCCGCCGCGAGTTCGCCGCCTGGGCCACCGACCGCTCGAGCCCGATCGTTGACTGGCTGCGGGCGCTGGCCCGCAAGGCCCACGACGAATGCGGCGGCCGCGGCGTCGGCGCGGTCGGCATGTGCTTCACCGGCAACTTCGCGCTGGCGATGATGACCGAGCCGTCGGTGACGGCGCCGGTGCTCTCGCAGCCGTCGCTGCCGCTGCCGATGGGGCCGGGCGGCAAGACGCGCGGCGCCGCGATCGGCGTCTCGCCGGCCGAAGTTGCTTGCGCGCGCCGGCGGCTCGAGGACGAGGACCTGAAGATGCTGGGCCTGCGCTTCTTCGGCGACAGTTACGTGCCCGACGCGCGCTTCACGGCGCTGAAGGCGGCGCTGGGCCCCCGCTTCGAAGCGATCGAGCTCGACCCCAAGGACGCCCAGCCGGGCACGATGATGGCAATGCCGCACTCGGTGCTGACCATCCACCTCAAGGATGACGACCCGGACGGCCCGACCAAGCAGTGCGAGCAGCGGGTGATCCAGTTCTTCAAGCAGTACACCGCCGCCGCGACCTGACCCCCTCCGACCTTCCGCGATGACAGTGAGGCCCCCGCCTTGAGCTTGACATCGGGGCGGGGCAGAAGGCCGGCCGATGAGCTTTGTTCGCCGCGCCATCGCGATCGTCTGCGCCGGGGCGGCGCTGGCCCTGGCCGCCTGCGCCACCACCGCGCGGCTCGACGCGGCCGGCGACGTCCACGCGCTCTTGATCGCGATCCGCGACGACGACCACGCCGCGTTCGACGCGCGCGTCGACAAGGCGGCGCTGGAGAAGGAGCTGGAGGGCCGCATCCTCGACCGCACCCAGGCGCCGCAGGAGAGCGACACCGTGCGGGCGCTGGGCGCGCTGCTGGCGCATCCGCTGGCGCGGCTGGCGGGCGATACGCTGGTGCGGCCGAAGGTGTTCCGCGACGTCGCCGAGTACTACGGCTATCGCCCCGACACGCCGATCCCGAACCAGCTGCAGATCGCCGGCGCGCTCAGGGCGCTGCCGGATGGCCGGGTCTGCGCCGCCAAGCGGCGCAAGGGTCCATGCCTGATCACCTTCGCCGACGAGGACGGGACCTGGCGGCTGGTGAGTTTCGACGGCGACATCGGCCAGCTGCGGCTGCCGGGATAGAAGGCCAGCCCATGTCGCGTACCCTGCGCTTCGTCGCACTCGCCGCCGCCCTGCAGGCCGCCGCTCTACTGGCCGCCAGGCCCGCCGCCGCCGCGGTCCGCCTCTTCGCCTACGAGTCGGCCAATGACGCCACGCGCCACGTCTCGGGCGATCTCACCTTCGAGTTCGACCAGCGGCTGATCTTCACCACCGTGCTCTCGATCAGCTCGACCGAGGGCCGCGCGCATGCCGACCTGAAACCGGCCGACGAGCACGCGCTGGGCGCGGGCGGCCTCTCGCGCCTGATCGGACCGAACGCGCAGGAGCGCGACCTCTACAAGGTCGACCCCGAAGGCCAAGGCGAGGACCTGATCCACGCCTTCTGTCCCGGCTCGACCCGCGCCTGGCTCGCGTTCAGCCGCATCGTCGAAGGCAAGCCGCTACGGGTCCAGGTGATCGGCGACGCACCGACCGGCGGTCCTTCGCGGCTCTGCCACACGCTCGACTTCGCCTTCCGCGGCGAGTGGAAGCTCCCCGGCCGCGATGGCGTCCCGGCGCACGAGCTGGTGGTCCCGCACTTCCCGTACTGAGGCCTTGTTCCGGTTCGGAAGGGCCGGCGCGCGCCGCAGGCGCTCCAAGATTTCACCGCGGAGGCGCGGAGAAGGCGCAGAGAGCGCGGAGGCGCGCGTTATTCTCCGCGACCTCCCCGCCTCCTCCGCGCCTCTGCGGTAAAACGACGACGCCTGCGGCGCGCTCAGTCAGGGCGGGTCAGGCGGCTCGCAGGGCGCAGGCCTCGCGCGCCAGGCGTTCGATGCGGGGGAAGTCGCCGGCGGCGATGGCGTCGCGGGGCGCGAGCCACGAGCCGCCGACGCAGAGCACGTTGGGAAGGGCGAGGTAGGACGGCGCGCTGGCGGCGTCGATCCCGCCGGTGGGACAGAACCGCGCGCCCGGGAAAGGCCCGCCGAGCGCCTTCAGCGCCGCCGGTCCGCCAAGCTCGGCGGCCGGGAAGAACTTGCAGGTCGCAAAGCCCGCCTCCAGCGCCGCCATCAGCTCGCTCGCGGTGGCGATGGCCGGCAGGTAGGGCAGGCCCGAGCCGCGCGCCGCGTCCAGCAGCCGCGGCGTCGCGCCTGGCGAGATCGCGAACTTCGCGCCCGCCGTCTCGGCGGCGGCGAGGTCGGCGGCCGTCAGCACCGTTCCGACGCCGGGGATCGCCTCGGGGACCTCGGCGGCGATGGCGCGCACCGCCTCGAGCGCGGCGGCGGTGCGCAGCGTGATCTCGATCGCCCGCACGCCGCCCGCCGCGAGCGCCCGCGCCAGCGGGACGGCCTGGGCGGGATCGTCGATGGTGACCACCGGCAGCACCGGCGCGGCGGCGAGGATCTCGGCGAGGCGCATCGCCGCAGCGGCGGTCATGGGATCACTCCTGGGCGTCGCGCGGCGAGCGCAAGCGACGCTTAACCTTCTGCCGGTGACACTGCGTCAACCTGGAAACGTCCGGCGTGTGCGCCATGTCGATCACCCGAAGCAACACCGTCTATCGCACGAGCGAGCATTTCGAGCCCGACGCGAGCCTCGACCCGCAGGCGCAGAAACGGCTGCGCGGCCACCTCGAGCAGATCGACTACACGGCCTACGCCTCGAACCGCGAGATCATCGCCCACCTGCTGGGCGCCGCCGACCCCGGCCAGTTCCAGCGCCTGGCGGTGATGGTCGCCCAGGCGCGAGCCGGCTGGGTGAAGGCCGCCGTCGACCTCGCCGACCGCGGCCGGCCGCTCGGCGCCGCCGACACCGCCCGCCTCGCCGAGCTCCGCGCCGCCTATGTCGAACTCACCGAAGCCTACGACGCCATGCGCCGCCTGGTGGAACGCGGCTACCTGACCTACGCGGCGAAGTAGCCGCCAAAGACGTCGGGCCTTCGTTCAAAGTCCACCGCACCGCCGGCGACACCTAGCCGCCCAGTCCAAGGCGTTCCCAGATGAGATCCTTCTCATCCTCGTTCAGCGTGTCCGCGTTTTGTGCGGCGTACGCTAGGTTGACCTGCTCCCCCTGTGGCATTTGGCCAACGATCGTTGCTCCACGCAATTCACTCTCTGCGAAGAAGTGCAGGGCGGTGAGTTCGACGTGGCTATCGTGATCAAGGAACGGGTTCTTGGTCACTTCGATGAAATGCCACGGCGTCCAGAGCGGCTTGGAGTTAATGCGGAGGAATCGGCGTCGCTCTGGACAGACGCATATGTGCCATTTGACCCTGTTTCTTGGGCGCACTCTCGGGTCGGCAACGGCTATCACCAGCCCCGGAGCGAGTTGCATCTAGAGCGCCGTCGACCCCGCCGTTTCCGCTAGGTAGTCAGCCTTCTCCCTCCTGCGAGGATCATCGGGATCTAACAAATCCTCGTATCTCATCCGACCCCCACCTGCCGCCAAGTAGGCGGCTTCACGGTGGCTGACCTCAACCAACTCGTTGAATGTCTTGTCAGCAACGAACTCCAGGCCCACCCGAAGCGCTTCAACCTCGCTCTTTGAGAGACGCCGCATGTTGGGCTCTCTGAGGGGGCGAACCGAGAAAACGCCTTCGACAACGAACGGTAGTTCCCCGTTCCCCCCCAAAGCCAAGATTTCCATCGGGTCGCCGCGGAGCAGGCCATAGACCACATCGCCCAGCGGACCATATTGGTGGGCGATATAGTCATCCCCCGCAATCGGCCTTCCGTAGCGGTTGAGGTGGTACTTGTCGGCGTAGAACGCGCCTTTCACGACGTGATAGATGTCGATTCCCGGCCTTTCGCTCGCGAGCCAAAGGATCGTTTCAAGCGCCTTTGTCGTGTTGACTGCGTAGCGTGCCGTCATCTTCGCGGAAGATACCAGAAAGAAGGTCAGTTCGCAAAATCTGCTAACTGATTCAACGTATTATAGTTTCCACTGACTTCGTACAGAAAGGCCTCGCGAGCGCGCCGCTGCGGCGAACCACGCCTCTCAGATAGCTGCCCCCTAAATTCATGTCAAGAACAAATCAGGAACAACATCTG
>DATKMZ010000017.1:0-7265 GCA_035541575.1 Caulobacteraceae bacterium
GATCGAGAGCGTCTACCAGGAGCTTCGTCTGGCGGGCGACTGGTGGGGCAAGGGCCACTGGGTCGTCGGCGGCAACTACCAGTACGACAACACCTACGACCACTTCCTGCAGACCTACAATGGCTCGACCGCCAGCCCGACCCAGATACCGTTCGCTGAGCTATGTTTCGCGCTACCGGGTTGCACCCCGGCGGAAACCTTCGGGAATCCAGCGTACAATCCGGCGCTATACCCGCTCGCCCTGGACGACACGTTGGGCCCGACGGCGCCGACCGACTATCAGGTCAGAAACACCTGGGCGATTTTCGCCAGCGGCGACTATCCGATCCTTCCAACCTTGGACCTCCAGGCCGGCATCCGCTACACCGACGAGGACAACAAGGGCCGGACCTGCGGCCTCGATGGCGGCGACGGCAGCTGGGCGCTGGTCGCGCAGCAGATCTCCAACCTGCTGGAAGTGCTGAACCCCGCCGGGTATCTGCAGCAGACTTACGGCGCCGCCACGCCCGCCACGCCGATCGGCGGCTTCGTCAGTGCGATGGACGCCTACCTTAACGGCGCTGGCAAGGGCATCAACGTAGGCCCGGGGGGCTGCGGCACCACCGGACCTGCTCCGCTGTTCCAGTCGGTCCCCGGCTTCCCGGGCTCCGATCTGCACCAGAGCAACGTCGCCTGGCAGACCGGCCTCAACTGGCACGCCCAGCCTGACCTGCTGCTCTACTTCAATGTCAGTCAAGGCTACAAAGGCGGCTCGTTCCCGACCGTCGCCATGTCGTCAGCGGCTCAGGCGGTGCCGGTCAGGCAGGAGGGCCTGCTCTCCTACGAAGTCGGGGCGAAAGGGTCGTGGTTCGAGCACCAGCTGATAGTGGACGGTGCGTTCTTCTACTACGACTACAAGGACAAGCAGATCCTCGGCGCCGAGACGGACCCGATCTTTGGGCCGCTGGCGCAGCTGGTGAACGTCCCCAACTCGCACGTGATCGGCTTCGAACTGTCCGGCACCTGGGCGCCGGAAGCCATCAAAGGCCTGACGATCACGCCGTCGGTCAGCTACCAGAACAGCCATATCGACAACTGCACGGGGATCCGCGTGGCCGCGGGCGCGATCGGGTGTAATCCGAACGGCCACTTCATCACGCCGGACGCGTTCTCGCAGAACGTCGACGTCACCGGCCAGTCGTTCCCGTCCGCGCCTGAGTGGCAGGCGTCGGTCAACGGGGAATACGACTGGAAGATCTACGAGGACATTGACGCCTTCGCCGGGTTCGGCGTCCAGTACAGCGGCGCGACGCACACGGGCTTCCAGAATCCGAGCCCGCCGGTGACGCCGGCGGTCTATAGTGTCGCGCTCACCTGCGGGGGCCCGGTCTACTGTTACGAGCCTACCAATGTGCCGGCCTACACCTTGCTCGATCTGCGGGCCGGGATCTCGAAGGACAACTGGAGGGCTCAGGTCTGGGTCCGGAACGTGACCAACGCCTGGTATTGGACGGCGGCGGACCGCGTGAACGACACGATCCTTCGCTACACCGGCATGCCGAGGACCTTCGGCATCACCCTGACCTACCGCACCCGCTAGGCGGCTTCGCCGCCGGACCACCATGAGTGCGATGAGTGTCGAGAGTAACGGCGAGACCGGTCTTGCGGCCGGTCTCGCCGCCGTCGTGCGCCGCCGCTTCGGCGAAGGCGCTCGCCTCCTGTCGCTCGAGCGCCTTTCCGGCGGCGCCAGCCAGGAGCTCTGGGCGTTCGACGCCGAGACGGCGGGCGGGGTCCGTGCGCCACTGATCCTGCGGCGCAATCCTGGCGGCCTCGTCCAGCGCGAGAGCGCCGCGGGCATGGAGACCGAGGCGCGGCTGATCGGCCTCGCCCGCGCGGCCGGCGCGCCGGCGCCCGGGGTGGTGCTGGTGCTCGAGCCCGGCGACGGGCTCGGTCGCGGCTACGTCATGGAACGGATCGAAGGCGAGACGATCGCCCGCCGCATCCTGCGCGACGACGCCTACGCCGCCGCACGGCCCCGGCTCGCGCGGCAGCTCGGCGAGGCGGCCGCCCGCATCCATGCGATTGACGTCGGCGCCGCGGGCGACTTGCGGGTCACGACACCCGAGACCAGTCTCACCGGGACTTATGCGCTCTACCAATCGACCGGCGCCGCGCGGCCGGTTGTCGAGTGGGCGTTCCGGTGGCTGCGCGATCACCAGCCGCCGCCCGCGCCGCGCCAGACGGTCGTCCACGGCGACATGCGCAACGGCAACATCATCGTCGGCCCCGAGGGACTGAAGGCGGTGCTCGACTGGGAGGTGGTCCACCTGGGCGATCCGATGGAGGATCTGGGCTGGATCTGCGTCACGTCCTGGCGCTTCGGCGAAGTCGAGAAGCCGGTCGGCGGCTTCGGACCGCGCGCGGAGCTCTTCGCCGGCTACGAGTCCGTGACCGGACGGCCGGTCGACGCCGAGCGGGTGCGCTGGTGGGAGGTGATGGGCACGCTGCGCTGGGGGATGAGCTGCGCGATGATGGCCGGCGAGTTCACCTCCGGCGACCGCTCGGTCGAGAAGGCCGCGATCGGCCGGCGCGCCTCGGAGACGGCGATCGACCTGCTGGCGATCCTGGCGCCCCGCGGAAGCTACCGCCATGCGTGAGCAGCCCGGCCTCACCGAGCTGATCGACGCGGTCAGCGAGTTCATCACCCGCGATCTCGCGCCGACGCTGACCGGCCGGCTGGCCTTCCACGCCCGCGTCGCGGCCAACGTGCTGGCGATCGTCAAGCGCGAGGTCGAGCAGGGACCCGCGGCCGACCTCGCGGACGCGCATCGTCTGGCCGCGCTGCTGGGCGGGGAGGGGGACCCCGCGACGCAGACGGAAGAGCTCTGCCGGCGGATCGAGGCGGGCGAGATCGCCGCCGACGACCCGGCCCTGATCGAGCATCTCTGGGCGACGACGCTGGCGACGCTCGCCGTCGACCAGCCCGGCTACGCCACCTATCGACGGATCGTCGCGGCCGAGAACACCCCGAAAGCGGAGCGAGGAGACGCCTGATGGACTTCGAGATCCCTGCGGACCTGCAGGACTACCTCGCCGAACTCGACCGGTTCATTGAAGCCGAGATCAAGCCGCTCGAAGAGCAGGACGACAACGTCCGCTTCTTCGACCACCGCCGCGAGTGGGCCCGCACCGACTTCGAGAAGGACGGCCTGCCGCGCCCCGAATGGGAGGCGCTGATGCGCGAGGCCAAGCGCCGGGCCGACGCCGCCGGCCACCTGCGCTTCGCGCTGCCGAGGGAGTTCGGCGGCAAGGACGGCTCCAACCTCTGGATGACGGTCATCCGCGAGCACCTCGCGGCAAAGGGCCTCGGCCTGCACTACGACCAGCAGACGGAGCACTCGATCGTCGCCAACAACCCGTTCGTCGTCATGCTGCGCGACTTCGCTTCGGAGGAGCAGAAGGCCGACCTGATCCCCGGCCTGCTCAACGGCACGCGCCGCATCACCTTCGGCCTGACCGAGCCCTATCACGGCTCCGACGCCACCCACATGGAGACCCGCGGCGCGCCCGAGGTCCGCAACGGGACGCCCGGCTACCGCCTCGACGGCGAGAAGATGTGGACGAGCGGCATGCACCACGCCACGCACTGCGCCCTCTTCGTGCGCACCAGCGGCAAGGATGGCGACGCCCGCGGCATCACCTGCTTCCTGGTCCCGGCCGACGACCCGGGCGTCAAGGTCGAGCAGTACATGTGGACCTTCAACATGCCGACCGACCATCCGCGCGTCTCGTTCAAGGACGTCTGGGTCCCGGAAAGCGCGATCCTTGGGGCGCCCGAAGCGGGCCTCGCGCTTGCGCAGTCGTTCGTGCACGAGAACCGCATCCGCCAGGCGGCCGGCTCGCTCGGCGCGGCGGTCTACTGCATCGAGGAGAGCGTAAAGTACGCCCGGGCGCGCAGGCCGTTCGGCCAGCCTCTCTCGGACAACCAGGCGATCCAGTGGCCGCTCGTCGAGCTCCACACCCAGTGCGAGATGTTGCGTCTTCTCATCCGCAAGACCGCCTGGGAGATGGATCAGATGCCGCATCCCGAGGTCGAGAAGCGGATCTCGGACAAGGTCTCGATGTGTAACTACTGGGCCAACCGACTCTGCTGCGAGGCGGCGGACCGGGCGATGCAGGTGCATGGCGGCATCGGCTATTCGCGCCACAAGCCGTTCGAGCACATTTACCGCCACCACCGCCGCTACCGGATCACCGAGGGCTCGGAGGAGATCCAGATGCGCAAGGTGGGCGCGTTCCTGTTCGGCTACATGGGGCCGCGCAAGCAGACGCTCTCCAACATCGGCTGGGACGCGGTCGACTACCGCACCGAGGGGCAGATCCGGACGGGCGCCTGACCGGCGCTACGCCCCCGCCTGCTGCAGCTCCTGCAGGCGCAGCTGGCTGGCGAGGATGCGGGCGGTCAGCGGGCCGCTCCACTCCGGCGTGCAGGCCCCTTTGAGAATGAGCGCGTAGCCATGTTGCGCGGCCGGGGCGACGGCCTCTGGAGTCAGGAGGCCGACCACCCAGTCGAGCATGATGCAGCGGAACAGGTGGTCGAGCTGGCGCTGCAGCCACTCCTGGCAGATCTCGCGCCCGAGCGCGCCGGCCTCGACCGCCGCGGCGATCAGGCCGCGCCAGAAGGCGTCCCGCTTGGCGTTCCAGAGCGTGGCGCGCAGGTCGTCGGAGGTGTCGAACACCGCCGCCCACATCGTCTTGTAGATCTTCGGGTCAGCCAGATAGATCTCGATCTGCAGGTCGACCGCCAGGAAGATCCGCTCGAGCGGATCGGTCGAGCGCAGGTGCGCGAACCGGTCGTGGAACTCGCGCACGTCCTGCAGCACCGCCAGCACGATCGCGCGCTTCGAGCCGAACAGGTTGTAAGGCGTCGCCAGGCTGACGCCGGCGCGCTGGGCCAGCACCCGCATCGAGAGGCCGGCGTTGCCGGTCTCGCGGATCAGCTCCCGTGCGGCTTTGATGATCCTGGCCCGACGTTCGGCCTTGCCAGCCTCGCGGCGCCCCACCGGCGCTTCGGCTTCATCATCGACTTCGCCGAAATCCTCGGCGTCTACTAGAGTCACTTCGTCGCCTCCAGGCGCTGCGCGCGCCCGCTGCGGATGCCTGACCCGGTCCCTGCGAGTCGCCGTCCCCACCGTAAGCCCTGCTTCCAGTTGGCGCATTTCGTCTGCCCACGCAATCGACCAGGCCGCCGCAGCCGCGCCGCTTGACCCGACCGCCTAATCTTATAACAGGTTACAAGTAAGTTCGCGGCAACAGCGGATTGAGTAGAGGAGGCGACCGTGGATTTCGAGGTGGTGACCGAGGGGCTGCAGTTCCCGGAGGGGCCGATCGCGATGGCGGACGGCTCGGTGGTGCTGGTCGAGATCCGCCGCCAGACCCTCACGCGCGTCAGGCCCGACGGACGCCAGGAGATCATCGCGCGGCTGGGCGGCGGCCCGAACGGCGCGGCGGTCGGGCCGGACGGCGCGGTCTATGTCTGCAACAACGGAGGGTTCGAGTGGATCGATCGGCCGGACGGCGTCACCGCGCCCCACGGCACGGCGCACGACTACAAGACCGGCTCGATCCAGCGCGTGGATCTGGCGCGCGGCGAGGTGAGGACGCTCTACAGCGAGTGCGACGGCCGTGGGCTGCGCGGCCCTAACGACATCGTCTTCGACCGCGACGGCGGCTTCTGGTTCACCGATCTCGGCAAGTCGAACGCCGAGTGGATGCACCATGGGCATCTGCTCTACGCCAAGCCGGACGGCTCGATGATCCGGCGCGTGCGCGAGGGCCTCGTCACCCCGAACGGCGTCGGCCTCTCACCCGACCAGAAGACCGTGCATGTCGCCGAGACCTTGACCAGCCGGGTGTGGTCGTTCCCGATCGCAGGCCCGGGCGAGCTGGCTCAGAGCGCCGACATGTGGGCGCCTGGCCAGGTGATGGGCCCGCTGCCCGGCTACCAGCTGCTCGACAGCCTCGCCGTCGAGGCGGGCGGCAAGGTCTGCGCGGCGACCCTCGTCAACGGCGGCATCAGCCTGTTTGATCCGAAGGGCGGGATCGAGCACATCGCGTTTCCCGACCCGCTCGTGACCAACATCTGCTTCGGCGGCGCGGACATGTGCGACGCGTGGATCACGGCGTCGGGCACCGGCAGGCTCCTGAAGCGCCGCTGGCCGCGGCCAGGGCTGAAACTGAACTTCAACGCCTGACGCTGCGGGAGAGGCCCGATGAGCTATGAGACGATCCGCTACGAGACCGACGGCCCGATCCTCACCGTCACGCTGAACCGGCCCGAGAAGCTCAACGCCTACACCGCCCAGATGGGCGCAGAGCTCGCCGACGCCATCGTTCGCGCCGACGAGGACGACGCGATCCGCGCGGTGATCCTCACCGGCGAGGGCCGCGGCTTCTGCGCCGGCGCCGACATCTCGGCGGGCGCCGGCAGCTTCGACACCCAAGGCGGGGCGGGGGCCAAGAACTTCGGCGGGGCGGACACCCGGCGGCTGCGGGGCGCGGGCGGCGGCTTCGTCGGCGCGCTCTTCAACGCCAAGAAGGCGACCATCGCCGCGTTCAACGGGCCGGCGGTCGGAGTTGGGATCACGCTGGCGCTGCCGACCGACATCAAGATCGCCTCGAGCGCCGCCCGCTTCGGCTTCGTCTTCGCCCGCCGCGGCCTGGTGCCGGAGGCCGGCAGCGCCTGGTTCCTGCCGCAGCTGGTCGGGCTCTCGCAGGCGCTGCGCTGGTGCCTCTCGGGCCGCGTGTTCGACGCCGACGAGGCGCTGCGCGGCGGCCTCGTCAGCGAGGTGACCGCACCGGAGCAGCTGCTGCCGCGCGCCCGCGAAATCGCCACCGAGATCGCCGAGACCACCGCGCCGGTCTCGATCGCACTGACCCGGCAGATGCTCTGGCGCTTCGCCGGCGCGCCGGACCCGTTCGGCCTGCTCAAGATCGACGGCGCGTTCGCGATGACGCTGGGCTCCGGCGGCGATGTGAAGGAAGGCGTCGGCGCGTTCCTCGAGAAGCGCCCGCCGAAGTTCCCCGGCCGCGTGACCGCGGACATGCCGGCCGGCTTTCCCTGGTGGGAGTAGCGGCGACTCCCTAGTGGGAAAGCGTGACCGTGAGAGCGGTGCGGTTGTGGCTGGCCAGAAGTTCGACGGCCTCGCCGGCCGCCAGGTCGATCACACGGGGGAAACGGTAGAGCACGTGCATCCAGCCGTTCGGGCCGGCGTCGCGACGCGGGC
>DATKMZ010000018.1:0-38956 GCA_035541575.1 Caulobacteraceae bacterium
ATGTAGCAGAGCTGGTCAGGGAACAGCCGCGGGTTCAGCGTGTGGCAGACCGCGCCGATCCCCATGATCGCGTACCAGGTCTCCATGTGCCGTCCGGAATTCCAGGCCAGCGTCGCGACGCGGTCGCCAGTCTTCACGCCCAGGCCCCTCAGCGCGTTGGAGAGTCGCTTCGCGCGGCGGCGGATCTCGGCGTAGTTGGTCCGCACGATCGGACCCTCGACCGAGCGGGACACGATCTCGCGCCCGCCGTGCCATTCGGCCGCGTGGTCGAGCAGCTTGTCCAGCGTCAGCGGCCAGTCCTGCATCAGGCCCTGCATGGACGATCCTCCGGTGTTTCTGAGCGTTTCTACGTCTGACCATGGGCGGCGGACCGCCCGCTCGTCAATTCCAGCCCGTCCCCGCGACGATCGCCTCGGCGGCGGCGTCCAAGTCGGCGGCGTCGAAGCGGCGCCAGTCCAGCGGACCGGGATCGCTCGCCAGCTGCGCGGCGAGGATCGCCGGGCCGGCGTCGGAAGCGTCGCCGCGCCGGGCCTCGAGCCGGCCGCGCAGCGTCTCGGCCGGGCCCTCGAGCCAGGCGCCGCGGAACGGAACGCCGGCGCCGGCGGCCACGTCCTCAGCCGACCGCCGCTCATCGGGTTTCAGGAACACGGCGTCCAGCACGACCGACCGGCCGGCGGCCAGGACGCGGGCGGCCAGCGCTTGCAGCTCGCCGTAGACCTGCGTGCTGCGCTCGCTCGTGTAGAACTCCGGCGGCAGCCGCTCGGTGGGCGCAACGCCGGCCAGGCGCTTCCTGATCTCGTCGGAACGCAGGATCACCGCGCCTGGCGCGCCGCCGATCCGCGGCGCCGCCATTCGGGCGAGGGTGGTCTTGCCTGTCCCCGAGAGCCCGCCGATCGCGGTCAGGGTCGGCGTAGGCGGGCGCAGGTGCTCGGCCGCCGCGGCGAGGTAGGCGCGGCCGCGCTCGAGGTCGTGCTGGGTGGCGGTGACGTGGGCGCGCACGCTGGCCCGGGCCGAAAGGAACAGCGGCAGGGCCGCCAGGCCGTCCCAGAGCGCCGGCGCGAAACTGCGAGCCGCCTCGTCCAAGTAGGCGTTCAGCACCCTGTTCGCCGCGTCGCCCCGGCCGCGGAAGCAGAGGTCCATCATCAGGAATGCGATGTCGTAGAGGACGTCGATCTCGCTGAGCAGGTCGTTGAACTCGATGCAGTCGAACAACACCGGCTCGTCGCCCTCGAGCAGCACGTTCCCGAGGTGCAGGTCGCCGTGGCAGTGGCGCGCGAACCCTTCGGCGCGCCGGCGCTCCAGGAGCGGCCCGGCGGCCTCGAACGCGGCGTCGGTTGCAGCCACCACCGTCTCGACAGCCGCGGCGCCTAGCTGGTCTTTGAGTGCGACGAGGTGCTCTGCGTTGGTGCGGATGGTGAAGCCCAGCGCCTTCACGCCGCCGCCGTCCGGGCGCACCGCTGCGTCAGCGTGGAAGCGGGCGACCCGGCGACCCAGTCGCTCGGCGAGAGCGCCGTCGACCCGCTCAGGGTGCTCGGCCAACACGTCGTCCGGATCGAACGCCCGCATCTCCAGCACCCAGTCGACCGTCTCGCCGGGGCCGTCGAGGGCGAGCCCATCGCCGCCGGCGGTGACTCGATGGACGGCGCGGTAGATGTCCGGCGCGGCGCGGCGGTTGAACGCCAGCTCGCGCTCCAGCGCCCAGCGGCGCTTATCCACGGTCGTGAAGTCGAGGAACCCGTAGTCGACCGGCTTCTTGAGCTTCAGAGCCCGCTCACCCTGCAGGAACACCCAGGCGCAGGACGTCTCGATCACCCGCTCGGACCCGGCGGCGAGCCAGTCGTGGGCGCCGCTCATTCTGCGCCCCTGCAGGGGGAGGGCGACCCCAAAGGGGTGGAGGGGGCGCGCCGCCGCACAGGCCCCCTTCGTCTGGGCGCTCGTGCGCCCAGCCACTTCCCCCGGGAGGGGAAGAGATTGGGGCTCAAGGATAAAGCCGCCGCACGGTCCAGCCGGCGTCGGCGCGGTCGAAGGCGAGGCGTTCGTGCAGGCGGAACGGGCGGTCGCGCCAGAACTCGATCGTGCGCGGGCTGAGGCGATAGCCGTGCCAGTGCGGCGGGCGGGGCACCGGCGCGAGGCCGAACTTCAGCCCCATCTCGGCGATCCGCCGCTCGAGCGCGAGCCGGTCGGGCAGCTCGCGCGACTGCTCCGAGGCCCAGGCGCCGATCTGCGCCGAGCGGGCCCTTGTGGCGAAATAGGCGTCGGCCTCGGCGTCCGTCACCGGGGCGATGTCGCCGCGCACCCGCACCTGGCGCCGCAGCGACTTCCAGTGAAACACGAGCGCGGCTTTCGGGTGGGCGGCCAGCTCGCGGCCCTTGGCGCTCAGCGTGTTGGTGAAGAAGGTGAAGCCGGCGTCGTCGACGCCTTTCAGCAGCACCATCCGCGCGTCCGGCATGCCGTCGGCGTCGACGGTTGCGAGCGTCATTGCGTTGGCGTCGTTCGGCTCGGCCTTCAGCGCTTCCTGGAGCCAGCGCGTGAAGAGCGCGATCGGGTCGCGGTCGGTGATCGGGGCGAGCGGCTCGGCCTCGGCCACCTTCTTCAGGTAGTCCTCCTCGCTCGGCGAGGCGGGTATCGGCGCAGGTGTGCTCATCGCGCCGCGTATAGCCGAAGGCGCGGGCGATCTTCGAGCCTTAACCGGCCTTCTTAACCGGGCGTTGAGCATCCCCCGACGAGGGTGGCGGCATGTCCGCCATCGATCTGACGCCCGACGAGGCGCGCGCGATCCTGGGTCTGCCGCGAGACGCCGGACCCGAGGCCGTGATGGGCGCGTTCCGCGCCGCGGCCAAGGAAACCCACCCCGATCGGCCGGGCGGCGATGCGGCCCGGTTCCTCGAGATCCTCTCGGCCTACCGCCTGCTGCAGTCGCTGCCCTTGCATCGCCCGTCACCGGTGCAGGCTGGCGAGCGGCCATCGGTCGCGCCGGTCTTCACCGCCTTTGCCGAGATCTCGCCGATGACCGCGCTCATGGGCGGCGACGCCGAGGCGATCCTGGCCGATGGGCGGCGCGCGTCGTTCAAGGCGCCCGCCGGCGCCCGCCACGGAGAGGTGCTGAGCGTGGGCGGCGAGACGGTGCGCCTGCGCATCCGCGCCGAGAGCGCCGTGCAGGTGCGTGGCTCCGACCTCTGGGTCAGCGCCGAGATACCCGCGCGCCTCCTGGACGAAGGCGGCCGCGCCGTCGTCGCCACGCCGCTCGGCGAGCGCGCGCTCTGGATCAACGGCAAGGTCGCCGAGCGTCGCCTGGTGCGGCTCGAAGGCGAGGGCCTGCCCGCCCGCGCCGGGCATCCGCAAGGCAGCCTCTACATCCGCCTCGTCCCCGACTCCGGCGCGCCGGAAGGCGCCGCCCGCGCCCAGCTCAAGAAGTTCGCCGCCGCCTGGGCGGCCTGAGCCTCGCTTTGTGACGTGGCAGGGTTCCGCTAGAACGCCGCCGGCATGTCGCACAACACGTTCGGCCACCTGTTCCGCGTGACGACCTGGGGCGAGAGCCACGGGCCGGCGCTCGGCTGCGTGGTCGACGGCTGTCCTCCGGGCATCCCGCTGACCGAGCCGGACATCCAGACCTGGCTCGACAAACGCCGCCCGGGGCAGGGCCGGTTCGTCACCCAGCGGCAGGAGCCGGACGCGGTGAGGATCCTCTCCGGCGTCTTTGCGGACGAGCGCACCGGCGGCCAGGTGACGACCGGCACGCCGATCTCGATGATCATCGAGAACGTCAACCAGCGCAGCCGCGACTACTCCGAGATCGCCACCCGCTTCCGGCCCGGCCACGCCGACTACAGCTACTTCGCCAAGTATGGCGTACGCGACTACCGCGGCGGCGGGCGCCAGTCGGCCCGCGAGACCGCCGCGCGTGTCGCCGCCGGGGCGATCGCCCGCAAGATCCTGGGCGGTGGCGTGGTCATCCGGGCCGCGCTCGGCCAGGTCGGTCCGCATGCGGTCGACCGCTCGCGCTGGGACTGGAACGAGGTCGGCAACAACCAGTTCTGGTGCCCGGACGCCGAGATGGTTCCGGTCTGGGAGGAGCATCTCGAGTCGACCCGCAAAGCTGGCTCGTCGACGGGCGCGATCATCGAGATGGAAGCTCTGGGCGTGCCGCCCGGCTGGGGCGCGCCGGTCTACGGCAAGCTCGACGCCGAGCTCGCCGGCGCAATGATGTCGATCAACGCGGCCAAGGGCGTCGAGATCGGCGCAGGTTTCGCCGCCGCGGCGCTCTCGGGCGAGGCGAACGCCGACGAGATGGTGATGGGCAACGACGGCGAGCCGGCGTTCCTCTCCAACAATGCCGGCGGCATACTGGGCGGCATCTCGACCGGCCAGCCGGTGACGCTGCGCGTCGCCTTCAAACCCACGTCGTCGATCCTGACCCCGAAGCGCTCGATCGACGAGGCCGGTCAGGCCGTCGAGATCCGCACCAAAGGCCGGCACGATCCGTGCGTCGGACTGCGGGCCGGGCCGGTGGTCGAGGCGATGGCCGCGTGTGTGCTGGCTGACGCCTTTCTGCGCCACCGTGGGCAGACTGGCGGGGGCGCCTTCCACCCCGGCGCGAACCCCCGCCGGATCTGAACAGACTTTACCACGAGGGGCGTCACATCCGGGATTGACGCTACGGCGCCGAGAGGCAATAGAACGCCGCTTTTTGGCGCCCGTGCGAGAATCTTCGGGGCGTCGGCTCCGTACAACCTATTGTTTCAAAAGCCTTGTTTTCGACAGAGAGAGCGGCCAAAGCAGGTCGCCGGACCACGGGGGTGGACGCACTTGCGCCTCGATGCGGTGAAGATCCTGCTGGTGGACGACAACCACCACATGCGCGTGCTGCTCACCGAGATTCTGCGCGCGATCGGGGTGCGCAACGTGTTCGAGGCCAACGACGGCGCCGAGGCGCTGCAGATGCTGCGCAACCACCCGATCGACATCGTCATGACCGACCTGGCGATGCAGCCGCTCGACGGCATCGATTTCGTCCGTCTGCTGAGGAACTCGCAGGATAGCCCGAACCCGATGGTGCCGGTGATCATGATCACCGGCCACTCGACGATGCGGCGCGTGGCCGAGGCGAGGGACGTCGGCGTCACAGAGTTCCTCTCCAAGCCGGTGACCGCGCGCGGCGTGATCGAGCGGATCAGCCGGGTGATCGATCATCCCCGGCCGTTCGTGCGCACCTCGGAGTATTTTGGCCCCGACCGTCGCCGGCGCGACGACGCCGGCTACCCAGGCCCCTACCGCCGCAAGACCGACAGGCCCACCGCCGAACTCGACGACTGAGTGGCTGGCCGCGCGCCGCGGCGGCAGGCTATAGCGGCGCGCCCCACCGGAGCCCGCCGATGCCGCTGTTCCAAGGCCTCGCAGCCTTCCCGATCACCCCCGCCGACGAAGACGGCCGCGTCGACACGGCCGCCCTGCGCCGGCTGGTGCGCCGCCTGGTCGACGCCGACGTCGACTCGATCGGTCTCCTCGGCTCGACCGGAACCTACGTCTATCTGGGCCGCGCCGAGCGCCGCCGGGCGATCGAGGCTGCGGTCGACGAGGCCGGCGGCAAGGTCCCGGTCATGGCCGGCGTCGGCGCGCTGCGCACCGACGAGGCCGTTGCGCTGGCCAGGGACGCCAAGGCGGCCGGCGCCGAGGCCGGTCTGCTGGCGCCCGTCTCCTACACGCCGCTGCTCGACGACGAGGTGTTCGCCCACTTCGAGAGGGTGGCGGGCGGATCGGAACTGCCGATCTGCATCTACAACAACCCCTCGGTCACCCACTTCACCTTCAGCCCAGAGCTGACGGCGCGGCTTTCGGCCGTACCTGGCGTCGACGCGGTCAAGAATCCGGCGCCGCCGGCGGACAAGGTCGCCGGCCACCTCGCCGACCTCCGGGCCCGCGTCCCGGCCGGCTTCTCGCTCGGCTACAGCGCCGACGCCAATTGTCCCGAGGCGATGCTGGCCGGCGGCGACGCCTGGCACAGCGTGCTCGGCGGCTTCTTCCCGAAGACCGCGCTCGCGATCTGCCGCGCGGCTCAGGCGGGCGACGCGGCCCAGACCCGCCGCCTGGCGTCGTACATCGCCCCGCTGATGGCGCTGTTCCCCGAGCTCTCGGGCCTGCGCCTCGCCTACGCCGTCAACGAGCTCCTCGGCCTCGGCAAATTCGCCCCGCCGAGACCCGTGCTCCCGCTGCCGGACGCGGCGAAGACCAAGGTGGCCGCGGTCCTGCGGTCGCTGGAGCTGGACTAGCGAACCTCCACCTCGAGCGCACAGCTTTCGCCGATGCTCGGGCGGGAGACGACGATGCGGGCGAGGGCCGGGAAGCGAGGCTTCAGTTGGGCGGCGAAGTGGAGGCAGAGGGCTTCGAGGGTCGGGCTCTCGAGACCGGGGATGTCGTTGAGCAGGGTGTGGTCGAGCGCGCCGGCGACCGCCTTCAACGCCTGATCGAGCGCGCCGAGGTCGTCCACCCAGCCGACCGGGGACTGCGCCGGGCCGCGCAGCGTCGCCTCCACCTTGAACGAGTGGCCGTGCAGGCGCGTGTAGGGCGCTTGCGGGCCGGCGGGCAGGCGGTGGGCGGCGTCGAAGGCGGCGGCCTTCGTGATCTCGAAGACTGGGTCGGACATGGCGGGGGCGGGAACGGGGGCGCGGCGTCCCTTACGGGATGCCGAGGTATTTGTGCGTCTGCAGGCTTAAACGCCAGCGCGGGTGGGCAAGGCAATAGGCGACAGCCGCGCGCGTCGCCGCATCCCGCTCCGGCCCGTCCATCGGCTGCAGCGAGAAGCGCTCGAAGGCGAGGCCCTCGAACCGGGCCGGGTCGACGCCGTCCTGCGGGTAGACCAGCTTCAGCTCCTGGCCGGTGGTCTGCGCGAGCGGGGCGTCGGACTTCGGGCTGACGCAGATCCAGTCGATCCCCGCAGGCGCGGCCAGCGTGCCGTTGGTCTCCAGCGCGATCGAAAACCCGGCCGCGTGCAGCGCCTCCACCAGCTCGGCGTCGACCTGCAGCAGCGGCTCGCCGCCGGTGAGCACCACGAGGCGGTTCTCCGGCGGACCCGACCAGGCGGCCGCCACCGCCGCGGCGAGCTCGGCGGCGGTGGCGAACTTGCCGCCGCCCGGCCCGTCGGTCCCGACGAAGTCGGTGTCGCAGAAGCAGCAGACCGCGCCGGCGCGGTCCTGTTCGCGGCCGGTCCAGAGGTTGCAGCCGGCGAAGCGGCAGAACACCGCCGCGCGCCCCGCCTGGCCGCCTTCGCCCTGCAGGGTGAGGAAGATCTCCTTGACCGAGTAGGTCATGGCGTCAGCGTCGTCATGGGCTCAGCGCCGGACGGTTCCGCCGCACCCAGTCATGCCAGCCGTTGGCCCGAAGCTCGCAGGCCGGGCAGACGCCGCAGCCGTAGCCCCAGTCGTGCGCCTGGTCGCGCCGGCCGAGGTAGCAGGTGTGGCTCTCCTGGCGGATCAGCTCGACCAGCTCCTCGCCGCCGAGGCCCTTGGCCAGCGCCCAGGTGTCGGCCTTGCTCAGCCGCATCAGCGGCGTCTTGATCGGGAACGGGCGGCCAACGCCTAGTTCCAGAACCTGCTCCATCGCGTCCATCGTCGTGCGCCGGCAATCCGGATAGCCCGAGAAGTCGGTCTCGCACATGCCGCCGACAAGGGCCTTCAGCGCCAGCCGGTCGGCGAGCGCGGCGGCGTAGGTCAGAAACACCAGGTTGCGGCCGGGCACGAAGGTGGAAGGCAGGCCGCGCTCGGTGATCTCGATCGCCCGCTCGTCGGTCATCGCCGTCTCGCCGATCGCCCCGAAGCCCTTGATGTCGAGCATGTGGTCGCCGCCAAGCCGCACGGCCCAGGCGGGGAAGCGCCGCGCGATCTCCTCGCGGACGACGCGCCGCGCGTCCAGCTCGACAGCGTGCCGCTGCCCGTAGTCGAAGCCCACGGTGTCGACGCGCGTGTACCTATCAAGCGCCCAGGCCAGGCAGACGCTGGAATCCTGCCCGCCGGAAAACAGCACAAGCGCGCCATGGATCGCTTCGGCCATGGGCTCCTCACCCGCGCGGCGGGGAGGGACCGCCCGCCGCAGGCGGGTGGTGGAGGGGGCGCAAGGCTGCGTCAACGGGCTTTTGGCCGCGGGCGATCGCCGCGAGCGCCGCCGCGAGGGGCGCAAGGCGGCGTCGGCAAACGAACCGCCGCAGCGTCTCAGTACAGCGTCGCCATCGCCGAACGGTCGAAGTCCATCAGCTCGGCGGTGCGACCACCGCGGACTTTCTCGGCCCAGAGCGGGTCCTGCAACAGGGCTCGGCCGACCGCGACGAGGTCGAAGTCGCCGCGTTCCAGCATCACCAGCAGGCGGTCGAGCGAGGCGGGCTTGGAGGCCTCGCCGCCATAGGAGGCGATGAACTCGCCGGTCAGCCCCACCGAACCGACGGTGATCGCCACCTTGCCGGTCAGCTTCTTGGCCCAGCCGGCGAAGTTGAGGTCCGAGCCCTCGAACTCCGGCTCCCAGAAGCGGCGCTGCGAGCAGTGGAACGCGTCGGCGCCGGCGTCGGCCAGCGGCGCGAGCCAGGCCTCCATGTCCGCCGGCGTCGGCGCGATCCGGGCCGCGAAGTCCTGCTGCTTCCATTGCGAGAGGCGGATGATCACCGGGTAGTCGGGGCCGACCGCGCGGCGCACGGCCCTCAGGATCTCGGCGGCGAAGTTCCCGCGCTGCTCCACGGTCGGGCCGCCGAAGAGGTCGTTCCGCTCGTTGGTGCCTTCCCAGAAGAACTGGTCGATCAGGTAGCCATGAGCGCCATGCAGCTCGACCGCGTCGAAGCCAAGGCGCTTGGCGGCGGCGGCGGCGCTGGCGAACGCGTCGATCGCATCGGCGATGTCGGCGTCGCTCATGCCCTCGCCGAACCGGTGGCCCGGGCTAGAGAGGCCGGAAGGGCTGTCGTACGGCCCGGGCGGCGCCCAGTCCTGCCGGCGGCTGCGCACCGCGCCGACGTGCCAGAGCTGCGGCGCCATCAGCCCACCCTCCGCGTGGACCGCATCGATCACCTTCCTCCAGCCGGCGAGTTCGGCCTCGCCGTGGAAGCGCGGGATGTCCGGATCGTTGAGCGAGGCGGGGCGGGCGACGCCCGTTCCTTCGGAGATGATCAGCCCCACCTGGGCGGCCGCGCGACGGGCGTAGTAGGCGGCGACGTCGTCGGTGGCGATCCCGCCGGGCGACTTCGAGCGGGTCATCGGCGCCATCACCACCCGGTTGGGCAGCTTCAGGCCTTTGAATTCAAAAGGTTGGAAGAGGGCGTCGGCGGGCAAGGGCGGCTCCAGGGCAAAGCTTCGCCGCCGATGTAGCGTGGGTTCCGGCCCGCGCCAGAGAGTTTTTCTCCGCCGCGGGCCGGCAAACCTTACGCAACCCCAGCCCCGGACTGACGCCCTACGGCTTCGGCGTATCGCCGCCCGTGGTCGGCGGCGCGGCGGGCGGGGCCGCGGACTGATCGGTCGGTGCGGTCCCGGTCGCGGGCGGCGCAGTCCCGCCCGGCGGGGCCGCCTCCGTCGAGGGCGGCGCCGAGGTCGAGCCCATCGCGCCGCTGTTGTCCGGCGCGGACGCCGGGGCGGATTGCTGGTACATCGCGCCGGCCTGCGGCTCGGGCGAGGCGCCCATCGTCGCGCTGGCGTTGGCCGCCGTACCGGTGGCCGCGCCGGCGCTGGCCAGCGACCAGTCCTCCTTCTTCCGCCTGGCGGGAGAAGTCTTCAGGTATTCGTCGAGCTTGGAGTAGGCGACCGGCTGGGCCGGCTCGGCGTAGTTGCCCGCGTTGGTCGACGCCTTGGCGTGGCGGTGATGCTTGGTCGCCGCCTGCGCGGCGCCGGCGCTCAGCGCCACCGCCGCGGCGCCGGCCGCGAGGAATACGTACTTCATGATCAAGGTCTCCGGGTCAGGGCCGTGAAAGGCCACGTACGTTCGCCTTAACCATCGACGCCGCTGCTTCGTTGCGCCGAAGGCGCGGCCAAGTTGAGAGCGTCAGGAACCCGCGTCGCGCGGGGGGACTCGTCAAGCCCGGGGCGGGCGGTCTATTGCCTTGCCGTCGCAGGCCCATGGATCGTCCGCCATGACCGACAAGCCGGCCATCCTGATCGTCCAGCCGCACCTGGCCGCGATCGGCGCGATGCTGGAGGCCGACTTCGCGGTCTGGAGGCTCTGGGAGCACCCGCCGATCGAAGCGAGCCACACGATCGGCGCGCTGGTCGTGGCCGGCGAGTTCCCGGTGGACCGCAAGCTCGCCGAAGCGCTGCCGAAACTCGGGCTGATCGCCTGCTTCACCGCCGGCTACGAGGGCATCGACCTCGCCTGGGCGGCCGAGCGCGGGCTCAAGGTCAGCCACTCTCCGGGCGTCAACCCCGAGGACCTCGCCGATCAGGCGATCGGGCTGATGTTGGCGGCCTGGCGCGGCCTCGTCGAAGGCGACGCGATCGTGCGCGAAGGCCGATGGCGGCCGACCGAGAAGCGGATCACGCCGTCGCTCGCCGGCAAGCATCTGGGGGTCGTGGGTCTGGGCGCGGTCGGCGAGGCCGTCGCGCGGCGGGCCGAGGCGTTCGGGCTGAAGGTGGTTTGGTGGGGGCCGAACGAGAAGCCCGACGCGCCGTGGCCCCGGGCGCGCAGCCTCGTCGGCCTGGCCGAGGCCAGCGACATCTTGATCGTCGCGGCTCGCGCCGCTGAGGAGAACCGGCGCCTGATCGACCGCGCCGCGATCGAGGCGCTAGGTCCGCACGGCCTGCTGGTCAACGTCGCCGCCGGCCAGCTCGTCGACGAGCGCGCGTTGATCGCGGCGCTGAAGGCGGGGCGCCTCGGCATGGCGGCGCTCGACGTGTTCGAGACCGAGCCTACGCCGCCCGAGCGGTGGAAGGACGTGCCGAACGTCGTGCTCTCGCCCCACTCGGGCGGCGAGACGTCGGCGGCGTTGCCGAAGATGGTGGCGCTGACGCGCGAGAACCTGCGCCGGTTCTTCGCCGGCGAGCCTCTGGCCAACGCCGTGGTGGAGTAAGGGGCGCGCCGGCGCCCGCATCGGGACGCCGGCGCGCCAAGTCACGCTAGAGCGCGTTCGGCTCTATGCGGCCGTCTGGAACGCAGCGACGGCGGCCAGCACCGGGGCGCTCATGGCCAGCGCCATGGTGGCGGTGGCCTCGAGCGCCTGACGGTGACGGCCGATCCAGCGGCCGGGACGGGGCCGGGAAATGTCCGGCATGAGGTTTGGAAGCTTGTTTTGCATCGGGGAGGATGACGTGACGCCGACTTGGCTCATGAAGGTCCTTATGGCTGTGGAGGGAATACGCGAACGCGCCCAGACCCCCAGGGCGCGTTGCGGCGCCGGGGTGACTGAACTGGAATGGGGGCTTTGGGCGGTGGCCTATCTATAGGGCAGGGACGCGGCCGCCAATTCTTGAACTCAACTATTTCAACCCCATATCGAAACGGTCGGCGGCCCGGCGCAACTCCCGGCCGTTCGGTTTCCCGCACAGACCCGGTCTTCCAAGACGTCCGCCGGCCGCCGCTGGTAGGAACGAGATCACGCATGAATGGGGAAGTGGCTCTCGTGATCCGGAACGTTTGTCAGCATCGATATCTGGCTGCCGCCGCCGCCGTCGCCTTGGCCGCCTGCCTGGTCGCCGATGGCGCGGGCGCCAAGCAGCGCAAGCCGGACCTCGCCGACGCGGTGGCCGGCGACTACCACGGCGACGTCATCTCCGATTCCCAGGGGTCCGGCCACGATGACGTCTCGCTCACCCTGACGCGCGTCGGACCCAACGAAGTGAGTATCTCGTCCGATTACCCGCGGCTGCCCGTCGTCACCGTGCGGCTCGAGCGGGCGATGTCGCAGATCGTCAACCGGGGCGGGGACACGGCGTTCGTCTACAACGCCGGCAAGCTCGACGTGAGTTTCCACAACGAGGTGAGCTGGTCAGGCCATCGGTGAGCCGCAGCCTCGCCGCTCAATGGGACGGCGTGCGCTTCATGGCGCCGCCCGGCCCGGTCGTAGCGGCCGGCGGCGGATGGTGCGGCGGCGCTCCGCCGATCGTCGACGAGACGTACGATCCCGTGACGGCGGCCAGGCCGAGCCTTGCGCGAAGCGAACGTCTCATCGGTTGCTCCTTCCCGCTTGCTAGGGCCGCAGGTTGGCGTCGAAGAACGTCGCAGCCTGGGCCGTCGCGTCCGCCTTGGCTGTGACGTTGGCAGGCGTGTCCTGGCGATGGTTGACCGGATCATCGAAGTCGTGCGTCGCGCCCGGATAAACGGTCAGGTTGACGCCCCCGCCGCTTTCGGCGTTCCGCGCCGTGAGCCGGCGACAGGCCTCCAGCGAGACCTCCTCGTCGGCCGTGCCGATGAAGATCTTCACGAAGGCGTAGGGCCGGTAGCCCTGGTCGAACGCGCCATTGAGACCACAGCCCGGATAGAAGGCGAGGGCGACGCGAAAGCCGTCGCGCACCGAACGTCCGGCCGAGGCCACGCCATCGGCGGCGACGGTGGCGAGCGTGGCGCTGGCGCCGTTCGACCAGCCCATCAGGCCGACGCGGTCCGGGGCCACCTCCGGGCGCGTCCTGAGGTAGGCGAGCGCGCCATAGGCGTCGAACGGCCGGACCGCGACCTCGTCGACAGACGCCGGGCGCTCGTCGTGGGTGCCGGCGGCGAAGCCGGCCGGGTAGCCGCGCGGCCCGAAGCTGTCGACGATCAGCACCTCGTAGCCGCGCGCCCGCCAGAACCGCGCCCAGGTCTCGTCGCGCCGCCGCAGCGTGTGGGCCGAGTAGTCGCCGTCGGCGCCCTTGGCGTAAGCGCCGGAGCGGCCGTGCATCAGCACGATCGCCGGCGCGCGACCCGACTCCCGATCGGGGATGAAGAGATAGCCCACCAGCTGCGTGTGGCCGTCGGCGCTGGGGAACTGCACCTGCTCGACGGCGTGCTCACGCGCGCCGGCCGAGGAGGCCACGGACAATGCGGCGGCGGTGGCGAGGGCCGCGGCCGGGAAACGCGCCAGCAATCTCTCCTCAGGCACCTGCCGCCACCCCCCAGACGATCGTGTCGCGGTTGTCCCCTCGAACGCGTCAAGGCCGAGCTTGTTCAATGTGCGCTTTTGCAATGACTTGGCAATGCGCGACGGACCGCCGCCGCTAGCCTTCCGAGGACGGCCGCGGCGCCACGATCGTGCAGGTGCCTTGCGCGGCGGCCACCAGCCGGCCCTCGTTCTCGACCTCGATGCGCACCACGGCCATGCGGCGCGTCATGGCGATGATCTCGGCGTTCGCGCGGCAGACGCCCGTGGTCACCGGCGCGATCAGGTTGATCTTGAACTCGGTGGTGGCGGCCCAGTAGCCCTGCGGCATCACCGGGTACATCACGGTGCCCAGCACGTGGTCGCAGAGGGCCGAGAGGCACCCGCCGTGCATGTTGCCGATGAACGTCATCAGCTGTGGCGCGACCTCCATCTCGGCGGTCAGCTTGCCGGGCGAGACGTCGGTCACGACGATGCCCAGGAAGCCGTCGATGCCACTCTTTCCCTTCGAGCCCACGACGCGCTTGCCCCAATCGGCGTTGAACGTCTCGAACGTCACGGCCATCTCGGCCCTCCCTATTGTCCCGGCGCAAAGACGCCGTGCACGGGCGGCTCGCCCGGAGTCTCGCCGGCCATCACCTGGATCAGCGGCTCGAGGTCGTCGAACCCGGCGACGCGCCGGGGGAGCCGCTCGAACGGGAACCGGCCCTCGGCCAGCATCGCCAGCGCCTTGCGGTAAGCGCCGACGTCGACGCCGAGCGCGCCCTGGATCCGCAGCTCCTTGTAGACCACGTGGTCGGGGTTGAAGCCCGGCGCGCCCGGGGCGCCGCGCGTGCCCGCCACCACGAAGACGCCGCCGGGCCTGGCCAGCGCGACGCCTTGCGCGAACGCCGCGGGCGCCTTGGCGGTCACGTCGACCACGACGTCGGCCAGGCCGCCCGTCGCCTGGCGAAGCGCCGCGACCGGATCGTCCGCCCCAACGTCGACCGCGAGGTCGGCGCCGAAGTCGGCGGCCAGCGCTAGCCGAGGGGCGTCGCGAGGTCCGAGGCCGGTGATCATCACGAACGCCGCCCCCGCCTCCTTCGCCGCCGCCGCGGCGCAAAGGCCCCGCACGCCCGGCCCCAGGATCGCGACCACGTCGCCCGCCTTCGTGCCAGGCACCTCGACGCCCCAGCGGATGCCGGCGCCGAGGGGGTTGAACAGCGTCGTCAGCACCGGATCGAGCGCCTCCGGCGTCGGCAGCAGCATCGAATCCCAGCCGAGCGCGAGATGAGTGGCGTAGCCGCCGCAGAGGTGCGGCGGCGGCGCGACGTCGCGAAAGCCCACCATCGTGCGCGTGCCGTTGCGCTCGCAGCGGCGATAGAGCCCGGCCCTGCAGGCGTCGCACTCGCGGCACGACTGGAACACCTCCACCGCCACCCGCTGGCCGGGCTTCACGCCCCAGCGCGCCTGCGCTTCCTCGCCGACGTCCTCCAGCACGCCGACCACTTCGTGGCCCGGGATGAATGCGTGCGCGGCCGGCAGGTGGCCAGTGTACTGCTCGTGGTCGGTGCCGCAGAGGCCGCAGGCCTCGACCCGGAGCAGGCCGGTGCGCGGGCCGACGCTGGGCAGCGGGAAGCTGCGGCGCTCCAGCCGCCGCGGCTCGGCCAGAACGAGCGCCTCGGCGTTCACTTCGCCTCGTCCAGCCGGGCGAACGCCGCCTTGACGGCGCGGATCGCCTCGACGGCGCGCGGGATGCCGGCATAGAGCGAGAGGTGGTTGACAATCTCCTCGATCTCGACCCGCGTCAGGCCGTGGCGCAGGCCCGCCGGCGCGTGTACATCGAGCTCGGCCACGGCGCCCAGCGAGACCAGGATCGCGATCACCACGATCGAGCGGTCGCGGCGCGTCAGTTGCGGCCGGCTCCAGACGTCGCCGAACGCGAAGCGATAGGCTGTGACGCCCACCTCGCCGAGCAGCGCCTGCATCCGCGCCAGCCCCTGCGCCGGCTCGATCGCGTTCGGCGATCCGGCGATCGTGCGCAAGACATCGGCGCCGTCGCGGTCGCGTTCGTCGTCCGACTTCGGCTCGGCGGGCGCCCGATCGGGCAGCGCCTCGACGCCCAGCCCCTCGCGCAGGCCCTGGTCGATCCGGCGGCTCGAGGCCATCGCGGCCGGAAAGCCGGCGTAGGCCGCCACGTGCAGCAGCACTTCCTCGATCTCGCTCTGGGTGAGCCCGTTGCGCAGCCCGATCCTGGTGTGAGTCACCAGCTCCTCGTCGCGGGCTTGCGCGGCGAGCACCGAGATCACCAGCAGCGAGCGGTCGCGACGGGAGAGCTGGGGACGCGCCCATATGCCCCCGACCACCTCGTAGGCGAAGCTCCCGAGCGCGCCCTGGCGGCGCGCGAAGCTGTCGGCGATCCGCTCTGGCGCAACGTCCGGCGCGAACGCCTTGAAGGTCTCGGCCGAGCTCGCGCGCCGCTCGGCGTAGGACTGCGCCATCGCCCTCTCCCTGGTTCGTTTCCGCGGACGCCGCGTCTCGTCTTCCGCGTGACGTCGCCGCGCTATGCGCAGGCAACGGGATTGACGGGGCGGTCGTCAAGGCCGTGGCGCTGGCGGCGGCCCGGCTCAACGCATAGTTTCGCAGGCGCCGTCGCGTTCGCCTGACCGACGTTCCAGGACCTCCTGCGCGACAGCCGCAGGTCGCCGACCGCTGGTTCTGAGACGAGGCGCGGGAGGACCTGATCGCCATCGTCCCGGACGTGGAAGGCGTAGGGCTGCAAGACTGGAAGGCCTACGGTACGGCCGTCGCCTCGGGCCACCGCGCCGCGATGGCGGCCGCCGACGTGCTGACCTCGCTGCGTCGCTATGCGCATGCAGGCTGCGACGAGCTTGCAGTTCGAAAGGACGCGCACCCCTGCTACTTTCGCCAGGAATCTACAGGGGTGAGTCGTGTTGGCGGAGCGAGACCGCAGGCAAGCCGCCCGCAGGCGGTCGTTGCTGCGGGCGAAGTTCGTTTCCGACCACCCGCCCATGACCATCGACTGCGCGATCCGCGACCTCACGCGATACGGCGCGCGGGTCGTCTTTCCCGCTTCGGTGGTCGCCCCTGCCAGGGGTTGGCTGATAAACGTCGCGGCTGGAGCCGCCCACGAAACCGTAGCGATCTGGCGCGCCGGCGGGCTGCGGGGCGTGAAATTCGTCAGGACGGTGGATGTCACCCGGCCCCAGCCGGGTCCGCTCAACCAGCTTCACCGCCTCTGGCTGGAGGCCGCGCCCAGGACCTCCCTGCGCCCTCGCGAAGGGGCGCCGATCTAGCGGCAAGCCTGGAGTCTATCGGTTCTCCGTCCGACGGGCGCTGCTTCGGCGATCGCGGCGTCTGCTGGTTGGTCTTGACAATCAAGACATAAAGATATCTTTATATCCGATGCCGATCACGTCGGATCAGACGGTCGAGGTGTTGCGCGCGGCGGGGGAGGCGACCCGACTGCGCATCCTGGCGCTGCTCGCTCGCGAGGAGCTCGCGGTGCTCGAGCTGACCCGGATCCTGGGCCAGAGCCAGCCGCGCGTCTCGCGCCACCTGAAGGTGCTTGCCGAGGCGGGGCTCGTGGAGCGGTTCCCGGACGGCGCCTGGGTGTTCTACCGTCTCGCCGGCGCCGGCCCGGTCCGCGATCTCCTCGACAAGGCGCTTTCGCTGATTTCCGCGAACGACGCGACGCTGTTGCGCGACGCCGAGCGGCTGGGGGGCGTCGCGGCCGAGCGCGCCGGCCAGGCCGCCGCCTACTTTGCCGACAACGCCGGGCGCTGGGACGAGATCCGCTCGCTCTACGTCTCCGAGGCGGCGGTCGAGGCTGCGATCCTCAAGGCCGCGGGCGAGGGGCCCTTCCGCCGCCTCGTCGACCTCGGCACCGGCACCGGACGGATGCTGACGCTGCTGGGCGCCCGAGCCAGGAGCGCGGTCGGGCTCGATCTCTCGCGGCAGATGCTGAACGTCGCGCGCAGCAACGTCGCGGACGCCGGGCTGGCGGCCTGCGAGCTTCGCCACGGCGACATCCTCGACGTGAGGCTGGAGGACGGCGAGGCCGACCTCGTCGTCGCCCACCAGGTGCTGCACTATCTCGGCGAACCGGCCGCCGCCGTGGCCGAGGCCGCGCGGCTGGTCGCGCCCGGCGGCAAGCTGCTGATCGTCGACTTCGCCCCGCACGACCTCGAGTTCCTGCGCGCCGAGCACCGTCACCGCCGGCTCGGCTTCTTCGACAACGAGATCGAGCGCTGGGCGGCGGCGGGCGGCCTCGGCAAGGTCCGGGCCGTCACGTTGCCGCCGTCCGCGCCGGGCGGCCTCACGGTGAAGATCTGGGTGGCCCAGCACGCCGAAGGCCGGATCAGGAGAGTCGCATGAACGACGCCGCCACAGCGCTCGGCCCGGTCGCCCGGGCTGGCGGGCGCGACCGCCAGCATCTGAACATCTCGTTCGAGTTTTCGCCGCCGGCGACGCCGGAGGCCGAAGAGACGCTCTGGAAGGCGATCCGGCGGCTCGAGCCGCTGAATCCGAAGTTCGTCTCGGTAACTTATGGGGCCGGCGGCTCGACGCGCGACCGGACGCACCGGACGGTCGTCCGCGTGCTGAACGAGACCTCGATCACGCCGGCGGCGCACCTCACCTGTGTCAACGCCTCGAAGGCCGAGGTCGACGAAGTGATCCGCAGCTACTGGGACGCCGGCGTGCGTCATATCGTGGCTCTGCGCGGCGACCCGCCCGGCCAGATCGGCGGGGTCTACACGCCGCCCGCGGACGGATACGCTCACGCCACCGAGTTGACCGCCGGCATCCGCGCGATCGCGCCGTTCGAGGTGTCGGTCGGCGTCCACCCACAGATCCATCCCGAGAGCGGCGACCTGCGGCGCGAGATCGACGTGCTGAAGGCCAAGGTCGACGCCGGCGCCACGCGCGCGCTGAGCGACTTCTTCTTCGACATCGACGGCTTCCTGCGCTTCGTCGACGCGGTGCGCGCGGCTGGCGTCACGATCCCGGTCGTGCCCGGCATCATGCCGGTCTCGAACTTCGCCGGGCTGGTCCGCATGTCGAAGCCGATGCGGGTTGTCGTACCGGCCTGGCTCGCCAACCACTTCGACGGGCTGGACGACGATCCGGCGACGCGCCGCCTCGTCGCCGCCTCGGTCGCCGCCGAGATGTGCGCCCGGCTCGAGGAGGAAGGCTTCCGGGATTTCCACTTCTACACGCTGAACCGCGCCGAGCTGACCGTCGCCATCTGCCGGGTGCTCGGCGTCAAGGCGCTGGCCCAACCCTCGGGAGACGCCTGATGGACCGCCCGCAACGCATCGCCGCGCTGAAGGCCGCCGCGCGCGAACGCATCCTGATCCTCGACGGCGCGTGGGGCGTGATGATCCAGCGCCGCGGCCTCGCCGAAGGCGACTATCGCGGCGAGCGGTTCAAGGACCACTCGGTGGCGCTGAAGGGCGACAACGACGTGCTCTGCCTGACGCGCCCCGACATCGTCGCCGACCTGCACGACCAGTATTTCGCGGCCGGCGCCGACATCAGCGAGACCAACACCTTCACCGCGACGTCGATCGCCCAGGCCGACTATGCGCTCGAGGGGGCCGTGCGCGACATCAACCTCGCCGGCGCGCGCATCGCCCGCGAGGTCGCCGACCGCTGGATCGCGAAGGAGCCGGACAAGCCCCGGTTCGTCGCCGGGTCGGTCGGGCCGCTCAACGTGATGCTGTCGATGTCGTCCGACGTGAACGACCCGGGCGCCCGGCGCGTGTCGTTCGACCAGGTCTACGCCGCCTACGCCGAGCAGGTCAGAGCGCTGCACGAGGGCGGCGTCGACCTCTTCCTGATCGAGACCATCACCGACACGTTGAACTGCAAGGCCGCGATCAAGGCGATCCTCGACCTCGAGGACGAGGGCCTCGAGCCGCTGCCGATCTGGATCAGCGGCACCATCACCGACCGGTCCGGCCGCACGCTCTCGGGCCAGACGGTCGAGGGGTTCTGGAACTCGGTGCGGCACGCGCGGCCCTTCGCCGTCGGCCTCAACTGCGCGCTGGGCGCCGACCTGATGCGCCCGCACGTCGCCGAACTCGCCCGCATCGCCGACACGCTGGTCGCCGCCTACCCGAACGCCGGTCTTCCGAACGCGATGGGCGAGTACGACGAGGGCCCGCACGAGACCGCCTGCCACCTGGAGGAATGGGCGAGGAGCGGCCTCGTCAACATCCTGGGCGGCTGCTGCGGCACCACGCCAGACCACATCCGCCACGTCGCCGAGGCGGTCGCGGGCGTTCCCCCGCGCAAGGTCCCCGAGCGCGCCCCGGCCATGCGGCTCGCGGGCCTGGAAGCGTTCGAGCTGGCGTGATGGACCCTCTCCACCCCCCGGATCAGGTCCGGGGCTACCGCTTTGCTCCAGGCGCCGAAAGGGGCGAGCGTTGACGCGTCCCCTGTTCGTCAACATCGGCGAGCGTACCAACGTCACCGGCTCGGCCCGCTTTCGCAAGCTGATCCAGAACGGCGACTATCCGGCTGCGCTGGCCGTCGCGCGCCAGCAGGTCGAGGCGGGCGCGCAGGTCATCGACGTCAACATGGACGAGGGGCTGCTCGACTCGGCCAAGGCCATGACGACGTTCCTCAACCTGATCGCCGCCGAGCCGGACATCGCCCGCGTGCCGATCATGATCGACTCGTCGAAGTGGGAGGTGATCGAGGCCGGCCTCAAGTGCGCGCAGGGCAAGTCGATCGTGAACTCGATCTCGATGAAGGAAGGCGAGGCGAAGTTCGTGCAGCAGGCCCGCCAGTGCCTGCGCTACGGCGCGGCGGTGGTGGTGATGGCGTTCGACGAGGTCGGCCAGGCCGACACCCGCGCACGCAAGGTCGAGATCTGCGCCAGGGCCTACAAGGTGCTCACCGAGACGGTCGGCTTCCCGCCCGAAGATATCATCTTCGACCCCAACATCTTCGCGGTCGCGACCGGACTCGAGGAGCACAACAACTACGCGGTCGACTTCATCGAAGCGACGCGGGCGATCAAGCAGCAGCTTCCCTACGCGCGCGTCTCGGGCGGGGTCTCGAACATCTCGTTCGGCTTCCGCGGCAACGAGCCGGTGCGTCGGGCGATGCACTCGGTGTTCCTCTACCACGCGATCGCCGCGGGCATGGACATGGGCATCGTCAACGCCGGCGAGCTGCCGGTCTACGACGAGATCGAGCCCGAGCTGCGGGAGGCGGTCGAGGACGTGATCCTGAACCGCCGACCCGACGCCACCGAGCGGCTGGTCGAGCTGGCGCCGAAGTACAAGGGCGGCGCCTCGGTGGAGAAGGCGGCCGACCTCGCCTGGCGCGGCCTGCCGGTCGCCGAGCGGCTGAGCCACGCGCTGGTCCACGGCGTCACCGAGTTCATCGACGCCGACACCGAGGAGGCGCGCCTCGCCGCGACCAAGCCGTTGGAGGTGATCGAGGGCCCGCTGATGGCCGGCATGAACGTCGTCGGCGACCTCTTCGGCGCCGGGAAGATGTTCCTGCCGCAGGTGGTCAAGTCGGCGCGGGTGATGAAGCAGGCCGTCGCCTACCTGATGCCGTTCATGGAGGCCGAGGGCGGCGGCGCGCCGCGCAAGGCTGCTGGCAAGGTGCTGATGGCGACCGTCAAGGGCGACGTGCACGACATCGGCAAGAACATCGTCGGCGTCGTCCTGCAGTGCAACGACTACGAGGTGATCGACCTCGGCGTCATGGTTCCGGCCGACCGCATTCTCGACGAGGCGGTGAAGCAAGAGGTCGACATCGTCGGGCTCTCCGGGCTGATCACCCCGTCGCTCGACGAGATGGTGTTCGTCGCCGGCGAGATGGAGCGACGCGGCTTCTCGATCCCGCTCCTGATCGGCGGCGCCACCACCAGCCGCACCCACACGGCGGTGAAGATCGAGCCCGCCTACCGCAGGGGCTCGACCACCTACGTCACCGACGCCAGCCGCGCGGTAGGCGTCGTCTCGGGCCTGATGTCGCCGACCGAGCGACCGAAGGCGGAGGCCGAGACCAGGGCCGAGTACGTGCGCATCCGCGAGCAGTTCGCCAGAGGCCAGGAGGCCAAGACCCGCACGCCGATCGCGGCGGCCAGAGCCAACCGCTTCGGGATCGACTGGCAGGGCTACCAGCCGCCGAAGCCGACGTTCCTCGGCGCCCGCCCCTTCGCCTACGAGCTAGCCGACCTCGTCCCTTACATCGACTGGACCCCGTTCTTCGCCACCTGGGAGCTGATCGGCCGCTATCCGGCGATCCTGGAGGACGACGTCGTCGGCGAGGCCGCGCGCGGCCTCTTCGCCGACGCGCAGGCGATGCTGAAGCAGATCGTGGACGAGCGCTGGTACCAGGCGCGCGGCGTCGCCGGCTTCTGGCCGGCCAACGCCGACGGCGACGACATCGTTCTCTATACGGACGACACCCGCGGCGCCGAGCGGGCCCGACTGCACACGCTGCGCCAACAGATGCCGAAGAGCGGCGACCGGGCGAACGTCGCGATGGCCGACTTCGTAGCCCCGGTTGGCGGGCCGGCCGACTACGTCGGCGGCTTCGCGGTGACCGGCGGTCTCGGCGAGCTCGAGGTCGCGGCGAGGTTCAAAGCGGCCGGCGACGACTATTCGGCGATCCTCGCCACGGCGCTCGCCGATCGCCTCGCCGAGGCGTTCGCCGAGGCGCTGCACCGCCGCGTGCGGACCGAGCTCTGGGGCTTTGTCCCGGACGAGCCGTTCGACCTCGAGTTCATGCTGGCCGAGAAGTTCCGTGGCGTCCGCCCGGCGCCAGGCTACCCCTGCCAGCCGGACCATACCGAGAAGCGGGTCCTGTTCGAGCTGCTGGACGCCACCCGCAACGCCGGCATCGAGCTCACCGAGAGCTTTGCGATGACGCCGCCGGCCTCCGTCTCGGGGCTCTACTTCGCCCACCCGCAGGCGCACTACTTCGGCGTGGGCAAGATCGAGCGCGACCAGGCTCAGGACTACGCGCGCCGCAAGGGTTGGACCCTGGCCGAGGCCGAGCGCTGGCTCGCTCCGATCCTCAGCTACGAACCGGCGCGGGCCGCGGCCGCGTGACTCGCTACGCTAGAGCTTGCCTGCGGTGAGCAGGCGGCCGGGGCCGAGTCGGTCCAGAACGCGCGGCAGGTCGGCCTCGCTCACGGCGAAGCAGCCTTCGCTGCGCCCGAGCATGCCGTTCGCCCGCACGACCTCCGGCCCGACGTACCAGGCCGAGTGGACCACGATCTCGCGCGCTTCGGCGTTGCAGTTGGTAGGGTCGAGGCCGACCAGGCGCATCGAGCGGCCGTGGTGGCCGACGTAGTATTCGCCCGTCAGGTAGTCCCCTTCCGAGGTGGCCTGCGAGCGGGGCGCGTTGGAGAAGCTGCTGAGCCAGCCCGTATGTTCGGGGTCGGAACCGCGCCCGTGGGCGACCAGCAGGCTGTCCACCTTGCCGCCCGCCAGATCGACCAGGTGCAGGCGCGGCGCTCGCGAAGCCTGGCGGAAATCGGCGACGCCCACCACGTCGCGCACGGCGATGCGCGAGCCGGCCCGCTCGAGCCCCGCCTTGGCCGCCGCGATGATCGCCGGATCGATCGCCGTCGCGAGGGCGGTCGGCGCCAGCGCTGTCAGCCCCAGCGTCGCCGCGGAGACCTGCAGGAATTGGCGACGGTTCTTCTTGAAGGTATTCGACATGCCTGGTCCCACCGAGACGGCCGGCGACCAGGGGCGCCGCACCAACGACTTGTTGCGGCTATAGATAGCTCCGAATGCCGAGGGTCCAGGTGAGCGATCTTGCCGCAGGGCGTCCAGCGAGGCCCAAGTCCGCGCGCCTTTGGATCGTCGGCCTGCTTGCGGCGCTCGCCCTGATCTCGCCGGCCGCCTGGGCTGATCCCCCTGGCAAGAGCGCCGTCGTCGGCGCCGACATCGCCACCCTGAAGCCTGGCGAGTTCATCTGGGCGCCGCGCCTAGCGCCCGCCGGCCCGATGGTGATGCTCATCAGCCTGAAGACGCAACAGGCCTACGTGTACCGCAACGGCGTGCGCATCGGGGTCAGCACCATCTCGACCGGCAGGCCGGGCCGCGAGACGCCGACGGGCGTATTCACGGTGCTGGAGAAGCACCGCTATCACCGCTCCAATCTCTACAGCAACGCGCCAATGCCGTTCATGCAGCGACTGACATGGGGCGGGGTTGCGCTGCACGCAGGCGTTCTGCCCGGCTACGCCGCATCGCATGGCTGCATCCGGCTGCCGTACGCCTTCGCTCGCGACCTCTTCGCCGAGACCGCCACGGGGATGACGGTGATCATCACGAGCGAGCCAGAGCAGCCGACCGAGCTCGCCGGCGGCGACCTGCTGTCGCCCGCGCCGCCGCAGGGCGCGGATGCGTCCGGCCCGTCGGAGTCTTTCACCTGGCGACCTGAGCGTGCGCCTTTCGGACCAGTGACCATCTTGCTCAGCTCGCTCGACCAGCGACTAATCGTGCTCAGGAACGGCAAGCTCATCGGCAGTGGCCAGGCCAGCGTGCCCCCAGGTCGTCTGGTCGGCACCCACGCGCTTGAGTTCAACGGTCTCGATCCGCAGGGCCGCAGCCGCTGGATCTACATCGCGATCCCCGGCGCGGAGGCAGAAGGCGGGACCTCGCCCGATATCTCCGGCGCGAGCGAGCTGCAGATCTCGCCCGAATACCTGCGCCTGGTGCGCAGCGTTCTGACGCCAGGCGCCACCCTGCTGGCGACCGACGGCAGCCTCGCGGGCGGCGGCGCCGGCAAGGCCCTGATGCTCATCGAGAGCGAGCGGCCGTGAACGACGCGCGTCGGCCAGCGCCAGGCGCCGTCGCGTGATCCTGGCGCAATTCGGCGTCTTCGGCTTAGTTGCTGGCCTTCAGCGAGGGAGACGCCCGCCATGCCGTTCGACGCCGATGGGTTCGTGCAGGACAAGTTCGCCGCAGCGAAAGCCGCGTTCGAGAACAACTTCGCCACCGGCGCCGACGTCGGCGCCTCGTTCTGCGCCACGCTGAACGGCGAGATCGTGGTCGACCTCTGGGGCGGCTGGGCCGACGAGGCCAAGACCCGGCCCTGGACGCGCGACACCATCGTCAACGTCTACTCGACGACCAAGACGATGACGTTCCTCTGCGCGCTGCTGCTGGCCGACCGCGGGGAGCTCGATTTCACCGCGCCGGTCGCCAAATACTGGCCGGAGTTCGCCGCCAACGGGAAGGCGGCCATCAAGGTCAGCCACGTGATGGCCCACTCGGCCGGCCTCTCCGGCTGGAAGGAGCGGCTCGCCAAGGACGACCTCTACGACTGGGACAAGGTCGTGGGCCTGCTGGCCGCGCAGGCGCCGCTTTGGGAGCCCGGAACCGCGAGCGGCTACCATGCGCTGACGCAGGGCTACCTGATCGGCGAGGTCGTTCGCCGGATCACCGGCAAGACGATAGGGACCTTCTTCCGCCAGGAGATCGCCGAGCCGCTCGGCGCCGATTTCTGGATCGGCCTGCCAGCCTCGGAAGACTACCGCGTCGCCGACCTGATCCCGCCGCCGCCGGGCGGGGCGATCAGCGACTTCGCCCAGTCCGAGATCCAGAAGATCACCTTCAACAACCCGGGTGTCGACGTCTCCGAGACCAGGACCCGCGCCTGGCGCGGGGCCGAGATTCCGGCCGGCGGCGGCACCGGCAACGCCCGCTCGATCGCGCTCGTCCACTCGATCCTCGCCAACGGCGGGGTTGCGGGCGGCAAGCGGTTCATGTCGGAGGCCGGCTGCCGCAAGGCGCTGGAGCTGCAGATTGAAGGGACCGACCTGATCCTCGGCATGCCGGCCAGGTTCGGCATGGGCTTCGGCCTCGCCGGCGGCACGGTGCCGGCGCCGAACCCCGACACGATCTTCTGGGGCGGCTACGGCGGCTCGCTGATCATCATCGACATGACCGCGCACACCACCTTCGCCTACGCGATGAACAAGATGGGCGGCGGGACGGTCGGCGACACGCGCTCGTTCGGCATCATCGGCGCGATGTGGCAGGCGCTGGCGACGGCGTAAGGCGTGTGTGGGCGTGGTTCGAGACGTACCTGACGGGCGCTCTCACCATGACGCATATCCTTGCAGCGCAATGATCCTGACGAGCCCGCGAAGCGGGCGTCTCGAAGGACGCAGTCTCGTTCTGCAGGGCCTCCTACCCTGAAACTGGGGACGAAATAGTTCGGTTCAAGAATTGCCGCGTCGACGCCGGCGGCGTACCTCCCGCGCCCCTTTGGGCTGAGGAGACCGGAGCATGGCGGCGGGGCAGGTCGGTGGGTTCGCGCAAGCCGGTTTCGAGGCGGCGCGGGCGGCGTTCGAAGACAACTTCGCGCGCGGCGAGGAGATCGGCGCCTCGTTCTGCGCCACGGTCGAGGGCGAGACCGTCGTCGACCTGTGGGGCGGCTGGGCCGACCTGGCCGCGACCAAGCCCTGGACCGCCGAAACGATCGCCTGCGTCTACTCCACCACCAAAACCATGACCGCGCTCTGCGCGCTGCTGCTCGCCGACAAGGGCGAGCTCAGCTTCGAGGCGCCGGTCGCCAGGTATTGGCCGCAGTTCGCCGCGAACGGGAAGGGGGCGATCACGGTCGCCCAGGTGATGAGCCATTCGTCGGGCCTCTCGGGCTGGCGACCGGCGGTGCGCGGCGAGGACTTCTACGACTGGGAGAAGGTGACCGCGGCGCTGGCCGCGCAGGCGCCGCTCTGGCCGCCCGGGTCCGCCTCCGGCTACCACGTCTACACCTACGGCTTCCTGATCGGCGAGCTGGTGCGCCGGATCACCGGCCAGAGCCTCGGCGCCTTCTTCCGCCGCGAGATCGCGGAGCCCATCGGCGCCGATTTCTGGATCGGCCTGCCGGCCTCGGAGGACGCCCGCGTGGCCGAGCTGAAGGCGTTCGAGCTGCCGGCGAGCCTGACCGCCGCGCCGCCGCAACTCAGCGACATCCAGCAAGCGACCCTGGCCGACACCCGTATCGAGATCGCCTGGAGCGCAACGCGTGAGTGGCGCGCCGCCGAGATCCCGGCCGTGAACGGCCACGGCAATGCGCGCTCGATCGCCCAGATCCACGCCCTCTTGGCCAATGGCGGCGTCGCGGGCGGCAAGCGCCTGATGAGCGAGGCCGGCTGCCGCCGCGCGCTCGAGCTGCAGGTGTCAGGCCCCGACCTGGTGATGCGCAATCTCGAGGTCAGCTTCGGTCTCGGCTTCGGGCTGCCGAGCCCGATCCTTCGGCTTCAGGTCCCGAGCCCGAATACGCTGTTCTGGGGCGGCTCGGGCGGCTCGCTGGTGCTGATCGACCTCGATCGCCGCGCCACCTTCGCCTACGCGATGAACCGGATGACAGCGACCACTGTCGGCGACGAGCGTTCGTTCCGCATCTGCCGCGCCCTCTGGGCCGCGCTCGGCGCCTAGACCCTCTGCTCTTTCCCCCGCGACAGCGGGGACCAAGTTCTTGGACCACGGAAGACACGGAGGACACGGAAGGCGTGGCGGGACCCGCTCCCGTCGGTGCTTTCCGTGCTTTCCGTGGTTCCGACATCTTGGATTCCCCGCTGTCGCGGGAACGGCTGCCCTGGCGTGAACTGGCGCGAGCGGCCGGCTTCGTCGTAAGGGTCGAGCGAGAACTCAGGCGGCGAGGAGACGGCGATGAAGGACTTCAGCGGCAAGATCGCGGTGATCACCGGCGGCGGCACCGGCATGGGCCGCGAGCTCGCCCGCCAGCTGGTCGCCGAGGGCTGCAGCGTCGCCATGTGCGACGTCTCGCAGACCAACATGACCGAGACGGCGCGGCTCTGCACGCAGGAGGCCGGGCAGGGCGCGAAGGTGACCACCCACCTCGCCGACGTCTCGATCGAGGATCAGATGAACCGGTTCCGCGACGAGGTGGCGAAGGCGCAGGAGACCGACAAGATCCACCTCCTGTTCAACAACGCCGGCGTCGGCGGCGGCGGCAGCTTCGTGGCCGGCCCCCGGTCCGAGTGGGAGCGCACCTTCAACATCTGCTGGGGCGGCGTCTACTTCGGCTGCCGCGCGTTCCTGCCGATGCTGATGAAGGCCGACGAGGGTCACATCATCAACACCTCCAGCGTCAACGGCTTCTGGGCCTCGCTCGGGCCGCAGACCGCGCACACGGCCTACAGCGCCGCGAAGTTCGCGGTGAAGGGCTTCACCGAGGCGCTGATCAACGACCTTCGGCTCAACGCGCCGCACATCAAGTGCTCGGTGGTGATGCCCGGCCACATCGGCACCGACATCGCGATCAACTCGCGGCTCGTCATCGCCGGCACGGAAGACACCAAGCTCGGCGCCGAGGCGCTGGCCATGGCCCGCACCCGGATGAAGGCGATGGGCCTGCCCGTCGACCAGATCACCGACGATCAGATCCAGGCGATGATCGACGACCAGGGCCGGCAGTTCCGCGACAACGCGCCCACCACCGCCGCCCAGGCCGCGAAGATCATCCTCGACGGCGTCAAGAGCGAGACCTGGCGCATCCTCGTCGGCGACGACGCCCACCGCATGGACGAGCTGGTCCGCGCCGACCCCGAGCACGCCTACGAAGCCGGCTTCTTCGAACGCCTCGCCAGCGCCGCCAACTGGCGGCTGGGCGGGGTGCGCACCTAGGGCGGCGCTAGGCGGCGACGAACCCCAGGAGAGCATCATCCGGCGGACAGCCGTCACGCCTGGAGGCTGACGAAGCGGAACACGGTCTGGGGTGTGGAAAGCCGACGCAACGTGACACGGGCGGGCCCCATGCAATAGCATCCGCCGCGACCCTGAGGAGCGGCGCCCATGCAGGACCCAAGAGCACTGGCTAACTTGAGGAATTTGCAGTCTTACAGAGCCTGGGAGCAAGAAAGCTACGGGCGGTCAGGGTTCCTCATGATCATCCTGAGCGTCCCGGTGATACTCGCGCCTCTGTTCATCTTCACCATCAACCTGACCACCACCTTGTTCAGACACGCGATAACAGACGCTCGCGCCTGGGCGGTTCTCACGGCTACAACCTTTGCCCTCTACTTGGCGGTCGCCGGTGGACTGATGCTATTCTCAGTCATCCGACTGAACGCCTGGAGGCGGGCCCACGCCTGGACGCCCCCGACCACCCCGCCTTTCTCGTGAGGTAGCGGACGCCAGAACTTGGCTGCCCGCAACGTGTCAAACCCGGCCATTGGCTCCGCGCCCGATGGACATTCCGAGCGGCGGAGGTGAGCCGGTAGCTCAGGGAACGGGACGTCACCCCTCCACCACCCGCAGGAACGTCCGCTCCTCGGAGAGGATGAAGCGCCTTTCCTGGGCGTCGCGGAAGTTGGCGGCGCCGGCTTGGTCAGCGCGGATGCGGGCGCGGTAGGATTCGTAGTCGGCCAGGCTCGCAAAGCGTAGCAGAGCGAGGGCGATGTTGTTGGCGCCCTCGTGCGGCAGGAAGTAGCCGAGGCACTCGCCGCCGCAGGCCGGGATGATGGTCAGCCACTTCCTCGCGTAGGTCTCGAACGCGGCGAGCTGGAACGGGTCGATCACGTAGCGGATCTGGCAGCCGAGGCTCATGGGTCGGGCTCCGGGTTGATCGCCGGCCCTCCTATCCGCGCCGGCGGCGCCGACGCTTCGATCCGCGCCGAAGCGTCCGCGCTGGGCGGGGCGCCGGCTCGCGGGCTAGAGTCGCGCCATGCGAGACGGACCCGACATCGCCCGCATCGGCGCCCTCTTGGGCGATCCGGCGCGCACGCACATGCTGACCGCGCTCATGAGCGGCCAGGCGCTCACCGCCGGCGAGCTGGCGCGCGAGGCGTCGGTGACGCCGCAGACCGCCTCGTCGCACCTCGCCCGGCTGACGGAGGACGGGCTGGTGGTCTCGCGCAAGCAAGGCCGCTGCGTTTACTTCGCGCTCGCGGGCCACGAGGTGGCCGAGCTGATGGAGCAGCTGGCGGGTCTCGCCGCGCAGGCGGGGCACCGGCGCACCCGGCCGGGGCCGCGCGATCCGGCGATGCGCAAAGCCCGGGTCTGCTACGACCACCTCGCCGGCGAGCTCGGCGTCGCGATGCTGGACGGCCTCGTCGCCCGCGGCGTGATCGAGGATCGCCTCGGCTCGCTCAACCTCACCGAAGGCGGCGCCGAGTGGGCGCTGGCCTTCGGCGCGCCCGCCGAGGCGCTGACCGGCCGGCGCCGGCCGGTCTGCAAAGCCTGCCTCGACTGGAGCGAGCGCCGCAGCCACCTCGCCGGCTCGCTCGGCAAGGCGATGCTGGACCAGATCTACGCCAAGGGCTGGGCGCGCCGGCTCGAGGGCGGCCGCGTGGTCGCGTTCAACGCCCCGGGCCTGGCCGCGTTCGGCCGCACGTTCGGGACGGCGCTGGCGGCGTAGGCGCGCGGCGACTGACGAACATCGCAGAAGCCGCACTACCTTCGTCGTGGTGAGGAGCGACCCCGGCTTTGCTCCGGGGTCGCGTCTCGAACCACGCACTACGGCTGCGGCGCGGCGGCTTTCGGCTGGTCCGGCGTGGCGTCCGGGTAGGGCGGGATCGCCGGGTCGCGGGCCGGGGCGGCTGGGGCGGTGTCGGAGGAAGGCGTGGGTTGCTGAGTCGCCGCGGGCGCGCTGGTGTCTGACGGCGTCGCGGCGGGGTCGGTCGCGGCCGGCGGCGCCGCGGCGGGCCCTGTCCCGTTTAGCACGGCCTCGGGCGATGGCGCGGTGGCCGGCGTCGGGGCCGAAGCGGTGTTGTAGTTCAGCGCCCGGCCGAACAGCAGCGAGCGCTGGGTCAGCTCCTTGGCGTTCGAGTCGCAGCGGTCGGGCAGGGCCCAGAGCATCCAGGCTCTGGCGAGCTCGCGGCGGGTCTTGCTCTCGGCGACCGACCAGATCGCGCGGCCTTGCTTGATCGCGGCCAGGCCTCGCTCGGAGATCGGCCGCGGGCTCGCCTTCTCGGCGTCGGTGACGCTGCCCGCGATCATCTTCAGCTCGTCGTGCGCGGCGGCCATGTCGGCGTGGTAGGGCTGGTCCTCGACCACGTCCGTGCCGAACATGTGGTCCATGTCCTTCAGGTCGGGAACGATCCGCGGGTAGATCGCCAGGTATTCGTCGAGCGCGCCGAAGCACCAGGCGGAAAGCTCGTAGCTGTCGGTGGGCGCGCCGGGCGGCAGCGGCTCGCCCTGCTGGGCGGCGTCCTGCGGGCCGGCCGGGTCGGCGGAGGGCGGCGCGCCGGTCAGCATCAGCGCGAGGGTAAGGGCGATGGCGGGGGTCATGCTCTGAAAGGGGGCTCCGGGGTCGCGGCTGGCGGGCGCTTCACCTTCTACGCTGACCGTAACCACCGCCCCCCGGGGTCTCGATCTCGACGGCGTCGCCCGGCCGCACGGTGATCGAAAAGCAGCCTGGAAGCTCCTTTACCGCGCCCGACGTCTCGATCAACCTCTGTCTTCCGGCCAGCGCCGGCCCACCGCCGGCGATCCCCTGCGGCGCATGCTCGCGGCGGGTCGAAAGCAGGGCGACCTGCATGGGCGCCAGGAAGACGATCCGCCGGCGCGTCCCGTCGCCGCCGGGATGGGCGCCGTCGCCGCCCGAGCGGCGGCGGATCTCGAACGCCTCGAGCCGCACCGGGAAGCGCCGCTCGAGGATCTCCGGATCGGTCAGTCGTGAGTTGGTCATGTGAGTGTGGACCGCGCTCGCCCCGGCGGCCCGCGCCGTCGCGCCCGCGCCGCCGCAGATGGTCTCGTAGTACTGGCGCTCATCGTCGCCGAAGGTGAGGTTGTTCATCGTGCCCTGGCTCGCGGCCGCGACACCGAGCGCGGCGAAGAGGGCGTCGACGACGTGCTGGCTGGTCTCGACGTTGCCGGCGACGACGGCCGCGGGCGGGCGCGGGTTCAGCATCGAGCCCTGGGGGACGATGATCCTGAGCGGCGTCAGGCAGCCGGCGTTCAGCGGGATGTCGTCGTCCACGAGGCAGCGGAAGACGTAGAGCGCGGCGGCGTCGACCACCGAGGCCGGTGCGTTGAAATTAGAGCTGAGCTGGGCGCTGGAGCCGGTGAAGTCGAGCACTGCCTCGCCATGGGCCGCGTCGACGCTCGCACGCACCACGATCTCGCCGCCGCCATCCATCGGCACGCGCGCCGATCCGTCCTTCAGCACACCCACGGCGCGGCGCACGGCGGCCTCGGCGTTGGCCTGGACGAAGGCCATGTAGCGGGCGACCTCGCCGTCGCCTTGCCGCTCGATCAGGGCCGCGACGGCCGCCGCGCCGGCCTGGCAGGCGGCGATCTGCGCCTTCAGGTCGGCGACGTTGCGGTCCGGCGCGCGGGCGGGCCAGCGGCCGGCGCCGAGCGCCGCTCGCGTCTCGGCCTCGAGGAAGACGCCGCCGCGCATGATCGGCAGCGCGTCGAGCAGCGCGCCTTCCTCGTCGATCGTGTGCGAGAACGGCGGCATCGAGCCGGGCTGGATGCCGCCCACGTCGGCGTGGTGGCCCCGCGCGGCGACGAAGAACGCCGGCGATGCCGCGCCCGCGCCGAACACCGGCATCACGACCGTGATGTCGGGCAGGTGGGTGCCGCCCGCGTAGGGGCTGTTGAGCGCGAACGCCTCGCCGGGCTTCAGGATCGGGTGACGCTCGCAGACCGCCCGCACGCTCGCGCCCATCGAGCCGAGGTGAACCGGCATGTGCGGGGCGTTGGCGACGAGGCCGCCGCCGGCGTCGAAGAGCGCGCAGGAGAAGTCGAGCCGCTCCTTGATGTTGACCGAGTGCGCGGTCCGCTCCAGCGCCGCCCCCATCGCCTCGGCGATGCCCATGAAGCGGCGGTTGTAGAGCTCGAGCGTCACGGGGTCGGCGACGTCCGATGCTGCGGCGGCCTTGGTCTCGGCTGGTTTTGTGCGCCTGAGCCGGATCGTCCCGTCGCGCTCCTCTTCGGCGGTCCACCCCGGCGCGACCCAGATCTGGGTGTCGGGGCGCACGATGAGCCCCCTCCCCGAAGCGGGTCGGGGGTCGGGCGACGGGGGGCGTATGGGAAGGGGCTCAGAATGAGCCGGCAAGCGCTCGTTGCGCTCGGCGAGACCCCCGCCCCCGACCCCTCCCCTCAAGGGGGAAGGGGGTTCGGCGCGTTCCACCTCGACGCTGGCGATCACGATCCGCCGGTCCGGCTCGACGAAACCGAACAGGCGTCGGTGGGCGGCTTCGAACGCCGCCCTGTCCGACGCCAGATCGGCGAGCGGGACGGGGAGGGCGGCGTCGGCTTCCTCGTAGGCGAGATAGAGCCGGCGCTCGGCCGGGCCGGCGGCCGCGTTCTGCTCGGCCAGCGCGAGGGCGGCGTCCTTCGCCAGCCGTCCGGCCAGCGCCTCGGCCGCCGCCAGGCCCGCCGCGTCCAGCTCCCGGCCGAGGCCGGCGGCCTTCACCACCCGCATCCGCGCCTGGCCGATGCCCCAGGCCGAGAGCACGCTGGCGTACTGCGGCGAGATCACCTCGGTCACGCCCAGCGCCTCGGCCACCTGGCAGGCGACCTGGCCGGCCGCGCCGCCGAACGCGACGAGGGCATGCTCCCGCGGATCGAACCCGCGCTCGGTGGAGATGCGCCGGATCGCGCCGGCCATCTGCTCGACGGCCACGGCGAGGAACCCCTCGGCCGCGGCCTCGGCGCTCGTGGCGCCCATCGCCTCGGCCAGCGCCCCCAGGGCCCGGCGCGCGGCGTCGACGTCGAGCGGGCCGTTCCCCTTGGGCCCGAACACGTTCGGGAACCGCACGGGATCGAGCCGGCCCAGCACCAGGTTGGCGTCGGTCACGGTCGCCGGGCCGCCGCGGCCGTAGCAGGCGGGGCCTGGATCGGCGCCGGCGCTCGCCGGTCCGACGCGGGCCCGAAGGCCGTCGAACGCCAGGATCGAGCCGCCGCCGGCGGCCACGGTCTCGACGTCCAGCATCGGCGCCCGCACCCGAGCGCCGGCCACCCGCGCCACGTCGCGGCGCTCCAGCGCGCCGGCGTAGCGGCAGACGTCGGTCGAGGTGCCGCCCATGTCGAAGCCGAGCACGGCGCGCCCGCCGGCGACGCCGGCCACGCCCACGACGCCGCCCGCCGGCCCCGAGACCAATGCATCGCGACCGCGGAATGCGCCGGCCCGCACCAGCGCTCCGCCGGAGGTCATGAAGAACAGCGGCGCGCCCGCGACCGCCGCCTCGAGCCGGGCGACATAAGCCGCCAGCACCGGCGTCAGGTAGGCGTCGACGACCGTCGTCTCGGCGCGGGGGATGAACCGCGGCAGGGGCGAGACGTCCGAGCTCAGCGAGACCCACCGAAACCCCGCCGCCTGCGCGAGCTCGCCGGCGCGGCGCTCGTGGACCGGGTTGAGGTCGGCGTGGAGGAAGGCGATCGCGACGCTTTCGAAGCCGTCGCGCGCCGCCCGGGCGAGCGCGGCGGCCAGGCCAGGCTCGTCCAGGGGCCGCAGGACGGCGCCTGCGGCATCGAGTCGCTCCTCGGCCTCGACCACCCCGGCGAAGAGCGGCGCGGGCTTCTCGATATCGAGCGCGAACAGGGCCGGGCGGGCCTGGTCGCCGATCAGCAGCGCATCGGCGAAGCCGCGCGTCGTCACGAGCAGCGTATTCGCGCCGTTGCGCTCCAGCAGCGCGTTGGTGGCGACGGTCGTTCCGAGCTTGATCGCCTCGACGCGCTTTGCAGGGAAACCGTCTCGGGGCGCGACGCCCATCAGCCGGCGCATCGCCTCGACGCCCGCGTCCTCGTAGGACGGCGAGACGGACAGCAGCTTGAGGCTCGTCTCGGCGCCGTCCGGGCCCCGGCCGATCACGTCGGTGAAGGTGCCGCCACGGTCGATCCAGAACTCCCATCCGCGCGGCGCCGATTCGATCATCAGGGGCAGAGAACCTTTCCGTCGGGCGCGCCTTTCTAGCAGGCACGGTCAGGTTTCCGACGCATCTTCAGTTGACGTTCACCAGCGTCGGACTGAACTATTGGCCGGGGAGAGAACGAGGACGCCATGCCCGGAACGGCGCATTTCGAGTTTCCCGGTCGCTCGGCCTTCCGCGGCCTCGCCTGGCTGGGCGCAGCCGTCGCCTGGGTCGCCGCCGCGGCGATCGCCGCCGTTTTGGCGCTGTTCTTCGCCGCCACCGTCGTGGTGATCGCCGTGATGGCCGCGATCCTGATCGCGCTCGCCGCCGCCGCTGTCCGCGCCCGCCGCACCGTCCGCCGCCCGGTCGACCCGGACGTGATCGAAGCCCACAACGTCGGCGGCCACTCTTGGGTCGCCTACGGCTGGGACGGCCGCCGCTAGCACTGCCTTCCGCTGGGTCGGCCTTGCTCCCGGCACCGCTGGGCCGCTAGATCGCGCGCTCGAAAAACCGGGAGGACCCCATGATCGGCATCGTCGCCACGCTCAAGATTCAGGACGGCAAGGCCGCCGAGTTCGAGGCCGCGTTCAAGGAGGCGATGGACGCCGTCCGCGCCAACGAGCCCGGCAACCTGTTCTACTCGCTGGTGAAGAGCCGCGCCGAGCCCAACACCTACAAGGTGCTGGAAGGCTACAAGGACGAGGCCGCGATCGCCGCCCACCGCGACTCCGCCCACTACAAGGCGCTCGGCCCGAAACTCGGCCCCTGCATCGCCGGCCGCCCGGAGATCGAGCTCTACGACGGGATCTGAGGCGACAGCGTGCGTGGTTCGAGACGCGCCCTGCCGGGCGCTCCTCACCATGACGAATATCTTTGCAGCCCAATGGCTTCGTCATACTGAGGGGCCCGAGATGGCGGGCGTCTCGAGCTAGAGGTTCAGGCCCCCTGCAGGGCCTGCTTCACCTTCTCGGCCAGCACGGCGATGTCGATCGGCTTGGGCAGGAACGAGACGCCGCGCTCGCCCTCGAGCACCTTCGAGAACTCGGCCTCGGCGTAGCCGGAGATGAACATCACCGGCGCGTCGCCGAGGAACGGGCGCGCTTCCTTGAGCAGGTGCGGGCCGTCGAGGCCGGGCATGATCACATCGGAGATCATCAGGTCGAGCTGTCCGGCGTTGGCCTCTGCGATCGCCAGCGCCTCCTCGCCGTCGGCGGCCTCGATCACTTCGTAGCCGCGGGCGCGCAGCAGACGGGCCGCGACCCGGCGCACGGCGTCCTCGTCCTCGACGAAGAGGATGCGGCCGACGCCCGAGAGATCGCGGGCGGCGGTGCGGCCCTTGGGCGGCGCGGGCGCCGGCGGCTCGACCAGCACCGGCGGCTCGTAGACCGGCAGGAAGATGCGGAAGGTCGCGCCTTCGCCGGGGTTGGAGACCGGCTCGATCCAACCGTCGGACTGCTTGACGATGCCGTAGACGGTCGCAAGGCCGAGGCCGGTGCCTTCGCCGACGGCCTTCGTGGTGAAGAACGGGTCGAAGATCTTCGGCAGCACGTCGGGCGGAATGCCCGGCCCGTCGTCGGCGACCTCGATCAGCGCCATCTCGCCCATCGGCGCGCCCTTGTAGCCGAGCGCGACCGCTTCCGGCTCGGTCAGGCGCGCGGCGCGCACCCTGATCTGGCCGCCGCCGCGGCTGCGCACCGCGTCGCGGGCGTTGACCACGAGGTTCATGATCGCGTTCTCGAGCTGCTGGCGGTCGGCGCGCACTTGCGGCAGGTTTCGGCCGTACTCGGTGTCCATGCCGACGCTCTCGGGCAGCAGCCGGCGCAGCATCACCGCCACGTTGCTGATCAGCTCGCCGATATCGAGCGCTTCGCGCTGCACGGTCACCTTGCGCGAGAAGGTCAGCAGCTGGCCGACCAGCCCGGCCGCGCGCAGCGCGTTCTCGCGGATCCGCGAGAGGCCGTCGAACGAGGGATCGCCCAGCGGGTGGCGCGTCTCCAGCTCGCTGAGGTTCATCAGGATCGCGGTCAGCAGGTTGTTGAAGTCGTGCGCGACGCCGCCGGCGAGCTGGCCGATCGCCTGCATCTTGTTCGACTGCGCCAGCTGCGCCTGCATCTGCTTCTGCTCGGTCACGTCGACCAGGTAGGCGGTGCAGCGGCCGGGCTGGCGAACGGCGTAGAGGTGAGCGATCCGCTCGGGGCTGGCGGCGGGGTTGACCTCGAACGGCCCGAGGCTGCCCGCGGCGAGGCGGCGCTCGGCGTCGGCGCGGCTGGCGTCGGTGATCAGGGGGCCCAGCGCGCCACCCAGCGAGTTGGCGTCGCCGGCGATACCCGCCCAGGCCCCGTTCACCTCGAGGATGCGGCCGCCGAAGAGGTCGTCGCCCTCGATCAGGGCGGCGCCGAACGGCGCGGCGCTGGCGAAGAGGTCGAGCCGGGTCACTGGGCGCGACGACGGCGCCTGCTCGGGGGCCGGGGCGGGCGCGGGCGGGGCGGCGTCGGGCGCCAGCCGCAGCAGGAAACGCCCGTCGTCGAGCCGGGAGGCTTCGAGCCGGCGCTGCGCCCCGCCGACCTCGGCGCGGTCGCCGGCGTGGCCCTCGCGGGCGGCGGCGAGCAGCAAGGCCGGGGCCGCGGCGAGCCCTGTGCGCTGCAGCCGCCGCTGCGCGCCGACCAGCTCGCGCCAGGCGTCGTTGGCGGCCTCGATCTGGCCGTCGTCGGCGACGATCGCCGCCGGCTCGGCGAGCGCTCGCACCAGCGCCTCGACGTCGGGCGCCGCGGCGAGGGCGGGCGCGCGACGTCGCAGCAGCGGGAAGACGATCAGCGAGGATGCGCCGATCGCGGCCAGCAGGCCGAGCGCGGCCCAACGGCCCGGTCCGCCGCTCAGCGCCGGCGCGGCGGCCAGCAGGGCGGCGAGCAGGAAGAGGCCGACCGCGATCGGCGCCAGGATGGCCGCCGCGCCGCCTGGTCTGACGTCCCTGCCGCTCGCCGGATAAGCCATGCTGGGTCCTTCAGCCTCGGGTGCTGGCTAGCCGGTGATTCGGGGCCGAATCACGGCGCAAATCTTAATCCGATCAAAGGGCTTGCGCGCGTCGCGGCCGTTTGCCGGCGAGGATGAAGCCGATGATCTTGGCCACCGCCTCGTAGTGCTGGTGCGGGATGATCTGGTCGACCTCGACGTTGGCGTAGAGGGCGCGCGCCAGCGGCGGATCCTCCACGACGGGCACGCCCGCGTCCTCCGCCACCTCGCGAATCCTGAGCGCGACGGCGTCCATGCCCTTGGCCACGCACTGCGGCGCCGGCGTCTCGCCCTGCTCGTAGCGCAACGCGATGGCGAAGTGGGTCGGGTTGGCGACCACGACGGTGGCCTTGGGCACCTGCTGGATCATCCGCCGGCGCGCCCGCTCGCGCTGGATCTGGCGCTGGCGGGCCTTGATGTGCGGGTCGCCCTCGCTCTGCTTGAAGTCTTCCTTCACCTCCTCCTTGGTCATCCGCATCCGCGTCATGAAGCGCTGGCGCTGGACCACGAAGTCGACGATGGCGATGACTGCGAGCAGCGCCAGCACCGCCATCATCAGGCTGGAGCCGAGGCCTGACGCGTAGGTGAGGATCCCGACCGGGTCGACGCCGACCAGGGCCGGCAGCTCCTTGGCGTGGGGCTCCAGCACCCACCAGGCGACACCGCCCACCAGCAACACCTTCAACGCCGAGCGGGCGAAGCCGATCAGGCCGTCGACGCCGAAGAGGCGCTGGAAGCCCTGGGCGGGCGAGAGCCGCGAGAGATCGGGACGCAGCTTGGCGGTGGTGAAGAGCATGCCGTGCTGCATCAGGTTGCCGCCGACGCCGGCCAGCATGGTGGCGCCCAGCACCGCGGCCAGCGCAGGGGCGGCGGCCAGCATCACCTGCCAGGCCACCGCGACGCCTGCGTCGCCCTGCAGCTGGATGCTGTCCGGATGGGCGATGAACGGCAGCAGCGAAGCCGTCAGGCTCTGGGCCAGCGCGCCGCCGCCCATCGCCACCGCCAGGAACGCGCCGCCGAGCGCGCAGACCTGCGCCAGCTCCGGCGACTTCGGGACGTCGCCTTCCTTGCGGGCTTCCTCGAGCCGCCGCGGGGTCGCCTCTTCCGTGCGCGATGCGCTCTCGCCGGCTTCGGCCATGCGTCACCCGAACGCCTGGAGCACGTCGCGGTAGCGATCGATCCAGAAGGTCCCCATGACGCCGAGGCTGAGCGCGAAGAGCGAGAGGCCCAGCAGCACCTGCAGCGGCGCGGCGGCGAAGAAGATCTGGAACTGCGGCATCGCCCGGCCGACGAGGCCGGTCGCCAGGCTGAAGACCAGCGAGAACACCAGCACCGGCGCGGCAAGCTGGACGCCGAGCGCGAAGGCGCCGGCGGTGGTGCGGATCTCCAGCTGCACGAAGTCGCGCACCGGCGGCGGATGGCCGAACGGGAACAGGCTGTAGGAGCGCACCATCGCGCCGATGAAGAGGTGGTGCAGGTCGGTGGTGAAGATCAGCACCGCCGCCATCAGTGAGAGGAACGTCGCCAGCGTGGTGTTCTGCTGCGCCTGGGTGGGGTTGGCGGTCTGGGCGAACGATAGGGTGGTCGAGATCGAGATCACCTCGCCGGCGGTCGCCATCGCCGCGAAGAAGGCTCGCAGGATCGCGCCGATCGCGAGCCCGATCAGCACCTCGCGCAGCACCGCCCCGGCGAGATCGCCCAGACCCTGCGGGACCGCCGGCAGGGTCGGATAGACCACCGGCGTCACCACCAGGCACATCAGGAGCGCGAACGAGAGCCGCGCGCGGCTGGGCGCCGGCGTGTCGCCGAGACCCGGCATGGTCATGATCATCGCGGCGATGCGCGCGAACACCAGCGCGCCGGCGAAGAGCTGCTGAGCGGTGGCGTAGGGGCCCACCGAAGTCGCCTAGAGGCTCGCGATCCGCTCGGCGATGTGGTGCATGAAGCCGGTCAGCAGCGCGCCCATCAGCGGCAGGAAGATCAGCAGCGAGATGAAGATCGCGACGATCTTCGGCGCGTAGATCAGCGTCGCTTCCTGGATCTGGGTCAGCGCCTGCAGCAGGCCGATCCCAACGCCCACGACCAGGCCCACGATC
>DATKMZ010000019.1:0-85204 GCA_035541575.1 Caulobacteraceae bacterium
CACGCCGGCGAAATCGATGCCCGGCGTCATCGGCCAGACGCGCACGACCGGCGCCTTGCCGGTCAGAGCGAGCCCGTCCTTGTAGTTCACCGTCGAGTATTCGACCGCCACGGTCACGTCGCCCTCGCCGAGATCGGCCTCAGTGGCGTCGACGAACCGCACCTCATGCCCGGCGTCGGTTTTGAAGAGGCGCAGCGCGCGGAAGGTGTCAGGCATGGGAAGTGTGCGTCCTTCGAGACGCCCGCTGCGCGGGCTCCTCAGGATGACGAAAAGGGAGAAGCGTCAACTATCTTGGTGAGGAGCGCCGTCAGGCGCGTCTCGCCACGCACCCCTCAGCCCTGCCCGAAACGCTCGCCGCGGCGGCCCTTGACGGCGAGGTCGACGGTGGCGAGGCGGCGCTCGCCCTCCATCCGCATGTTGAGGCCGGGCATGTGCATCATCGCCTGGTAGTCGCCGAGGCTGTCCTCGACCGCGTTGGTGAAGCCCTGCGCGTCCTGCGCCTTGTTCATCTGGATCTTGGCCATCCGCAGCGCCTCGGGGCTGTTCTCGGCGACGCGCCGGGCCCAGGCGAAGGTCTCGCGCTCGAGGTCGGCCGGCGCCAGCACCCGGTTCACGAGGCCGTAGCGCGCGGCCTCCTCGGCGGTGATGAAGCGGCTCTCGAACACCAGCTCCTTGGCGCGGCGGATGCCGATGTCCCAGGGGATGGTGTTGTACTCGACGAAGCCGCCCAGGAACTCGGCCGTCTCCGAGGCGAAGATCACGTCCATCGCCGCCGCCAGCATCCAGCCGGCGTAGATGCAGTAGCCCTCGACCATCGCCACTGTGGGCTTGGGAAAGTTGCGCCACTTCAGGAGCAGGTCGAGGTTGTACTTCTTGAACTGGTCGTAGGTCTGGATGCCGGGCTTGGCGCCCAGCGCCCGGCGATACTCGACCCCGTCCGGCGTGCCGAGATCGTGGCCGGTGGAGAAGACGCCGCCCGAGCCGCGCACCAGCACCACCCGCACGTCCTCGTCGGCCCGCGCCAGGTCGAACGCCGCGTCGATCTCGTCGAGCATGCGGTAGCTCTGGGCGTTGCGGTACTGCGGCCGGTTCAGCGTGACGACGCCGATCGGGCCCTGCGGCTCGTAGAGGATGTCCTGAAACGTCATGCGGGGCGCGCTAGCGCAGCACCACGCGCTCGTTCTCGCCGTCGAGCTCGACCCGCCGCATCACCGCCATGCGCGTGCCGCCGCCGATCGGATTGGCCACGGTGATCACGTACCAGGCTCCGTTCGGGACCCCGGTGAAGCTGAAGCGGCCGTCGCCGTCGCAGGTGGCGTGGCGGGCATAGCGGGCGTACTCGGCGCCGTGCTCGGGCGGCGTGCGGCTCCTGACGTCGTCGGCCGGCATCACCGCCTGGCTGGTCGAGAGGTAAAGGATCCGCATCCGCTCGCGGCTCCACGGCGTCTCCGGCGCCAGCACCACGTCCTGGCAATTGTAGCGCGTGCCGCCGTTCCGATAGGCCATCAGGCCGTCGATGCTGCCGCTGCCGGCGCCAGTGGCCCAGGCGAAGTCGGATTCGACGAAACTGGTCGACCCGCCGCGCGAAGGCGGCATGTAGGCCGGCCCCTGGGCGCCGACGCCGGTCTCGCACGCGGCGAGCGCCGTCGAGGCCAGGATGATGATCAGAGTGTGCTTCATTGCGGACTGTCCCTGAAAATCCAATGCAGGCAAAGGTCAACGGCGAGCGCGAGTCAAGGCTCGATTCCCTCTTGGCGTCCGACCCTTAACAGCGATAAGCGATCTGGAAAGCTGGGTTAGAGAAAGCCCCCCGAAGGAGGGAGACGCACCATGAAAGCCGCCGTCATGCGCGAGGTGGGCAAGCCGCTTCAGATCGAGAACGTCCAGATCGGCAAGCCTGGCCCGCACGAGGTGCTGATCCGCACCGCCGCGGCGGGCGTCTGCCACTCCGACGTCCACTTCTACGAAGGCTCCTATCCCTATCCGATGCCCGCCGTCCTCGGCCACGAGAGCGCTGGCGTGGTCGAGGCGGTCGGCGACGAGGTGCGCACGGTGAAGGTGGGCGACCACGTCATCACCTGCCTCTCGGCGTTCTGCGGCCACTGCGAGTTCTGCCTCGGCGGACGCATGTCGCTCTGCCAGAGCCCTGAAGTGCGGCGCGAGCAGGGCGACGAGCCGCGCATCACCCAGGACGGCGCGCCGATCCAGCAGTTCCTGAACCTCTCCTCGTTCGCCGAGCAGATGCTGATTCACGAACATGCGTGCGTCGCCATCCGCAAGGACATGCCGCTCGACCGCGCCGCCCTGATCGGCTGCGGGGTGATGACCGGCGTCGGGGCGGTGATCCACACCTCGAACGTGCGGCCGGGCGAGACCGTGGCGGTGATCGGCTGCGGCGGCGTCGGCCTCTCGGCGATCAACGGCGCGGCGATCGCCGGCGCGGGCCGGATCATCGCCATCGACATGTCGCCGGCGAAGGACAACATGGCGCGAGCCTTCGGCGCCACCGACTTCATCAACGCCGCCGAGGTCGATCCGGTGAAGACGGTGATGGAGATGACCAGCGGCGGCGTCCACCACGCGTTCGAAGCGATTGGCCTCGGCAAGACCGCCGAGCAGGCCTTCAACATGCTGCGCCGCGGCGGCACCGCCAACGTCATCGGCATGATTCCGATCGGCCAGACCGTGACGCTGATGGGCGCGGCGTTCCTCGGCGAGAAGCGCATCCAGGGCTCGCTGATGGGCTCCAACCGCTTCCCGGTCGACATGCCGCGGCTGGTCGACTTCTACCTCTCCGGCAAGCTGAAGCTCGACGAGATGATCAGTCGTCGGATCAAGCTCGAAGACGTCAACGACGCCTTCGCCGAGATGAAAGGCGGCCAGATCGCCCGCTCGGTGATCGTCTTCGACGCCTAGTGAGCGCCGAAGGCGTCCCTTTCTGACGCAGAGGCGCAGAGGGGTCTTGCCTAGCTGCGCCTTTGCGCAGTCTCTGCGACTCTGCGTTGAACCTTCTGGGCCAGCGGCGCTTCAGGGTTCGATCGGCATTCCCGCGCACTTGGTCGCCGCCCGGACCGGGTTGCAGACGGCGATCGCGCTTCCGGGCAGGCGCGCTTCGTAGCTCGAGAGGCGCGTGTCGGGGTGTCGATAGTCGGTCGAGACGTACTGGGCGCCGGAGGCGAAGGCCGCGTCGCGGCGGGTGACGTCGTTCGTGCGCGCCTCGACGGTGTCGGCGTCGGCCCGCGTGCGGACGACGTAACCGGCCTTCACGTCGGCCATGATGCGCGAAATGTCGGCGTGCTCGTTGAGCGTGATGTAGCCGGCCGCCGGCGATGACTCGTCGGTGTTGACGAACAGCACCCGGCCCTCGAGCGAGGCGCGCCGGCCGCGGTAGGCGGCGACGTGCGCCGGCCCCTCGTCGAGCGCGAACAGGACCCGGCCGCGCGAGGCGCCCAGCGTCGGCCAGCCGCGCTTCAGCACCGCCTCGCGCAGCGTCGGGTAGCGGCCGCGGACATCGTCCGGCGTGATCAGCTCCGAGGGCCGGAACACCGATAGGATCTCGGCGTCGAGCGCGTCGTAGGCCTTCTCGTCGAACGGCAGCTCGTCGACGCCGCCGGGCGCGCGGGTCTTCTCGTCGTTGGTGTTCATGGTGATCAGGATCGGCGCGTGCCGCGGATGGGCCCTGGACCAGTCGCGGATGATCGTCAGGCACGCGACGAAGGTCAGGCAGTTCGACGTGTAGTCGATGTCCTGGATGTGCAGCACCTTGAAGCCGGGCTTCGACATCGTCGCCACCCACGCGGGATCGAGCGTCAATCCGGCAAGCCTGGCGCCCGCCGGATGGGCGAAGCGGCCGCCTTCGGGGTCGCTGGCGAGGTCGAGCTCCAGCGCCCGGGCGCCGTCCTCCAGCTGATCGAGAAGGGAGCCGTGGTCGTAATCGAGGCCCTGCCACGCCTTCGGCGCCACCGACCGGATCAGCGCCATCACCGGCTCGGGCGTGCGCATGTGGTAGCTGTTGTGGGTGCCGACGGTCAGGATGTCGTTGAGGCGCAGGTTGCGGTCCATCCAGGCCTGGGCGCAGTGGCGGCCGGCCTTGGCGGCGTCAGGCGCGTGCAGGTCGCAGGCGATCGCTGCGCCGGCGCCGAAGCACGCCAGACCCGCCGCCGCCGCCAGACAAGCGCGCCGCCACGCGCCGCCGATCGCGCCCATCCCCACGCCTCCCGCTTGTGATGGCGCCCGGTAACTAGCGGGTCTCGACCGGCTCGACCAGGAAGTGACGGCCCTCCGGGTCGTCGATCTCGACCACCCAGAGGTCCGGGTCGCGCTGGATCGCCTTCTCGATGTAGGCGTCGAGCTCGGCCTCGTCGGTGGAGGCCACCGGCTGCATCCAGACGGGTTCGCCGTCGAGCCGGGTCGCCTGCGAGAGCAGCTTCGCCTCGCCGAGGCGGCGGTTGACCTGCTTCACCAGCACCGCGCCGCCGCGGCTGTCGCCCTTGCGCCCGACCGTGGCGAACGCGCCGCCCTGGTGCGCGCGGCGGATCAGGGCGTAGACCCAGATGTCGGTGTCGAGCTGCACCCGCCTTCAACTCCCGCGCGGTTCCGCCGCGCTCGCCGGTAACCCTGCAGAAAGCACGTTCCGGCTACGGATGGCGCGCTTTTTCGAGGGGTCCAAGGGGCGAGATGGCGATCTGGAGCCGGCTTGCGCAAGCCGCGGCGGGGGCGCTCGGCCTGCTGGCCGTGAGCCCCGGCCTCGCCGCGACGCCCGCGGCCGACGTCTTCTACGAGCGCGCCGTGATGACCGCGGCCGACGGCGACTGCCGGCTCTTCGCGCCCGATGTCGCCACGGCGCTCTCGGCCGCGAAGGCGCAGGCGCGCGGCGCGGCGTTGCGGTCGGGCGACGACGCAGCGAGCCTCGCAGCCGCCGAGGCGCGGGCGAGCGCGGCGGTCGCCGCGGCCGGCTGCGGCTCGGCCGACATCGCCAAGGCGGCGCAGGCCGTCCGCACGGCGTTCGCCGGCTACGCACGCCTCGACCACATGGACTTTCCCGGCGAGTTCGCCGCCTGGACCGCCGCGCGGCCGCTCTCGACGCCGGAGCCGCAGTGGCGGGTCAGCCAGCGCGATCGGTTCGGCTGGGACGTGATGCTGTTCGGCCTGGTCGGCCGCGGCGCCGATCGCCCGTTGACTGCGGTCGCCGACTTCGCCGACGGCGCGCAGCCCTACGCCGCGCGACTGGTCGTCCGCGACGCCAGCGTGACGAGCGGTCCCTTCCTCGACGCGCGTGAGGCCGACATCGCCGGCCACATCCCGATCGACGGGCGGCTGCCGCCGCGCGAACAGACCCGTGTCTTCGCCGCCGCCGAGATGGCCCCGGCCGAAACGACGCTGCTGGCGCCGGACATGCCCGGCGCCTGGGCGTTCACGTTTCCCGCCGCCGCGACTGACGCGCTGGCCGGGCTCGACCCGCGCGAGTCGGTCGCCGTCGAGTTCCTGTTCGCAGGCGAGGGCGGCGAGACGGTGCGCACGGCCTACGTCGAAGTGGGCGACTTCGCGGCCGCCCAGGCGTTCCAGTCAATCGCGCAGCAGTAGCCGCGGATGGGTGGGCGCTCATGACCGGCACGGGTCGGCTTCCGGGCGCGACGGCTTTGACCGGGTGCGACCGCTAGCGATCGTCGGCTTGGGGGCGGAATCGAGGGCCGCGCTCTTCAGCTTCAGTCCTCAGCAGGCCGCCCCCGATCCGGGTGTCGGTGGAATTCAGCCAATCCAGAACCTCACGCCAGGTGTAGTGGCCGAGGATCGGCAGTTCCCCTCTCATGATGTTGATCAATATGGGAATTTCATCGAACCGCGTCCTCCACAGGATCGTCCCGATCCTCGAGCGGCACGAATGTCGAGACAGGCGGTCCCCAGGACCGTGACGACTGCGTCCGGACTGAACGTCGCCGCCTATTCGCTGGGTCCTGAATTTCATCAGATCGAAGTCGCCGCCGTTCGGCCGTACCTGGCGATGGCGCACCAGGACCGGGCCTCGACTGTCCAGGATGATGAGCAGAGCGATCAATGCGATCAGAGGGAGGGCGAAGACGGTCGCGGCTGCAGCCGCGACGATGTCGAGCGCGCGAAACAGGATGATGCGCATCGCCTAACGAGCCGCGACGGTTCGCGAGGTCAGCGTGCGCGGTCGAACGAGAGACTGCAGCTCGCGGCCGAAGGCCATCGAGATTGCAGTAGATTTCGTTCGCCGACCCACTTGCCGCCCCTGTGCGCCGCCTGAACCGGCGACGACAGCCCGCAGTATGGGCGCGAGGCTGAATGTCGCATTGTCGCGCCGTTCATCGGCCGTTCACCATGGCGTGACTTCGCGCCAGCAACGACGCCCACGCCCCCGTCCGCGCAATGCGCGAAAGTATGTCGCATTGGTTGCGTCATAGAATTGCTCGACTTTCCCGTGTCACTCGGGGATCGGCATCAGGAACGTCGCCATCATGGTTTCGACCAACGACGCTTTGAGTGTGAGCCGCGGCGCTGACCGACGCTGGTCGCCACGGTCAACTCTGATCGTTGGCGCAGGCGTTTCGCTGCTGCTCTGGATCGCGCTGATATGGGCGATAGCCATGGTTGTCTGAGTGGGCGGCGTGGAGCTGGGCAATCGCCTGTCTCCACCAGAGCGTCGTCCAGCGCGGTGCTGTGGTGACGACGGCCCGGTCAGGCCGGCCCCTATGAACCAGTGTTGCAGGCGTCGCCCGACCAGCCCGGGTCGCAGACGCACTTGCCGTGCGCGACCTTCCCGTGCGTGCAATGCAGTGGCGCAATCTGACAGGCGCGGCCCTTCCAGCCGGGCTCGCAGACGCACCAGCCATGGGCGGGTGCGCCATGTTCGCCGCAATCGAGCGGCTTGTCGGGCGTGTCGCACGCAGCGCCGGACCAGCGCGGGTCGCAGAAGCAGCGGCCGGCGTCACTGTAGCCGTGACCGCTGCAGGGACCGGAGACCCATTCCCCGCTTCCAACTGGCTGAGCCTTGGCCACGGGGCCGAGGACCAGTGCGAGCACAGCAACCGAGGCAGCGAGTCGCGCGCCGGGTCTGAAGCATACAGATGCGATCTTCGGCGCAGCGTGGGACAGCAGCGGCCAAAACGCCAAGTTGCCGACTTGTGGCATCGCGACCCTCCATCGTTGAGCGCATCTCCGCGGGTCGGAAGATCGAGTCACACCCGAACGTGTGCGCTCGGGGCGGTTCCAGCCGGTCTCAACGCGCTCTAGGCCCTCGGGCTGAACGCCACCACGTTGTCGCCGACCGCCGCGCGGCGTGGCGGCGGCTCGGTCGGTTCCGGCGGCGCGGGCGGCGGGCGGAACGCCTGGTCCATCACCGGCAGGCGCACCGAGACGGCGGTGCCTTCGCCCAGCACGCTCTTGATCACCATCGAGCCGCCGTGAAGCTCGGCGAAGGCGCGCACCAGCGAGAGTCCGAGCCCGGTGCCTTGCCGGCGCTGGTCGGCGCCGCCGGCCTGTTCGTAAGGCTTGCCGAGCCGCTCCAGGTCGGCCGGCGAGATGCCGACGCCAGTGTCCGCGACGATGATCTCGAGCTCCGGCCCGCGGGCCCGGGCGAGCACGTTCACCTGGCCGCCGGTGGGCGTGAACTTGAGCGCGTTGGAGACCAGGTTGAGCACGATCTGCTTGATCGCGCGCCGGTCGGCGACGACGTCGAGCTCGTGCGGCGGCAGCGCGCCGCGCAGCGTGATCTTGGCGGTGTCGGCCTGCACCCGCGTCAGCCGCAGCGCGGCCGCCACCGCCTCGCGCGCGTCGAACGGCTCGAGTGTCAGCGTGAAGCGGTCGGCCTCGATCTTCGACATGTCGAGCACGTCGTTGATCAGGTCGAGCAGGTGCCCGCCGGACTCGTGGATCAGGCCGGCGTACTCGGCGTAGCGCTCGGCCAGCGGTCCGAACAGCTTCGAGCGCATGATGTCCGAGAAGCCGATGATGGCGTTGAGCGGCGTGCGCAGCTCGTGGCTCATGTTGGCCAGGAACCGTGACTTCGCCTGGGCGAGGCTCTCCGCCTCGTCGCGCGCCTGCTCGAGGTGGGCCTCGTAGGCGCGTTCGCGGCTGGCGTCGCGGACCACGGCGACGCCATCGCCGTTCTCCAGCGCGCGCAGCTCGACGGCGAGGAACCGGTCGGGCGCGGCCGGGGGCGCGAAGCCGACGCTCGCGGCGCCGGAACGGCGCATCAGCGCGACCGCGCTGCGCGCCGCGTCCCGCTGGACGTCGGAGGCGAGCGTCTCGAACGGCTGACCGATCAGGCCGTGGTCCCAGTCCTCCGGCGCGCCGCAGAACGCCTCACGGACGACGCCGAAGCTGTCCAGCCGCAAAACCAGGAAGGGGTTGTGCTCGAGCAGGGCCTTCAACCGCGCGGTCTCGTCCGAGCGGGCGGCCTCGCGCTCGACGGCGCGGGCGCGGGTCAGCTGGAGCGCCGCCGCTAGGCCCACCGCCTCGATCGCGAGGATCGTCAGCGAGAGCCAGGGGCCGACGCGGGGCACGACGTCGATCGCCCCGACGTTCGCCGCCAGCACCGCCGCGGCGATGGTCGCCAGCGTCAACGCCGCGCCGAGCGCGATGAAGCGGCGATCGTTGAGCACCGTCATCGCCGCGGCCGGGGCGAACGCGAGCGGCGCCAACGGTCCGGCGAGCCCTCCGCTGAGCGCCAGCGCCGCGCCGATCCCGAGCGGCCAGGCGAGGATCGTGAGCGCCGTTCCCAGACGGCCGGTTCCGAAACGCGAGGCCTGGGCGACGAGGCCTGGCGCGGCGGCGGCGGCGAGCGCGCCCGTGAGATCTGAATCGGCCGGTGCGGGCCAGGCGATCGCACAAGCGCCGAGCGCCAGCAGCCAGACCGCGTGCCAGTCGGCCGCCGCCCGCCGGGCGCGCTTGTCGATCTGAGCGTCAGCCGCAACCACCGGTCGCCTCGCTCCAAGGAATCTACCGGCCAGCATATCCATTTCGAGGGGTCCCGGCGAGGCGGCTCAATTGGCGGGCGACCCGCGGCCGTGGAGGGCTTGTGGATAGAAACGGAATCGTAAGCGCCTCACGCCTACGCTGCGGCCCCAATGCGGAAAATGTGAGGCGGCAGCGCCATGCCCGAAGGGGCGACCGTAGCATCAGCGCAGCCGGCCGAGACGCGTCAGGTTGCCGCGCCGCGCCGCGTCCAGCAGATGGACGCCCAGAAGCGCTCGTTCCTGCGCATGGTCAGCCATGAACTGCGCACCCCGCTCAACTCCATTATCGGCTTCGCCGAGATCATCTCGAAAGAACTGTGCGGGCCGCTGGGCTCGCCGCAGTATCGCGAGTACGCCGAGCATGTGCGGCAGAGCGGGTTGAAGCTGCTCAAGCTGGTCAACCAGGTGCTCGAGATCGCGCGGCTCGAGGGCCATGTGACCGACCTCGATCCGATGCCGGAGCTGCTCGACCACGCGGTCGACGACGTGCTGGAGTCGCTGCGCGACGAGATCGCCCACCGCCGCGTTCGCGTCACGGTGGCCGACGAGGGCCGCCTGCCGGCGGTGATCGCCGATCCGCGCGCGCTGCGCACCATCCTGACCAACCTGCTGCACAACGCCGTCTCCTTCTCGCACGAGGGCGGCGAGGTGCGGCTGGCGGCGTTCCGCGGGACCGCGGGCGTCAGGATCCGCATCGAGGACGACGGCGAAGGGATCGACCCGGAGGAGATCCCGCGGCTGATGCGCCCGTTCGAGCAGGGGGAGAACGCGCTGACCCGGTCCACCGAAGGCGCCGGGCTCGGCCTGCCGATCGTGTCGCTGCTCTGCCAGGCGATGGACGGCGCCTTCCGCATCCAGAGCGCGCCGGGCCGCGGCGTGACCGCTGAAGTCCTGCTGCCCGCCGCCTGAGCGCGTTGCGGCCATCGCCGCGCGGCCCTACATCCGGCGCTCGATGAATCCCCTGAGCATCACCGCGGCCCTGGACGAGCTCGACGCCGAATTCGAGCTGATGGGCGACTGGGAAGAGCGCTATCGCTACGTGATCGACCTCGGACGCGGGCTCGAGCCGCTCAAGCCCGAGGAGCGATCGGACGCCAACAAGGTGCGCGGCTGCGCCAGCCAAGTCTGGCTCGTGACCGAGCCGCAGAGCGACGGATCACTGAGGTTTCGCGGCGACTCCGACGCCCACATCGTGCGGGGCCTGATCGCGATACTGCTGCGCCTCTTCTCCGGTCGCCAGCCGGCCGAGATCCTCGGGTTTGACGCCCGGGCGGCGTTCGCGCGGCTGGGCCTGACCGGCGCGCTATCCTCGCAGCGTTCGAACGGCCTCTTCTCGATGGTCGAGCGCATCCGCCGCGACGCGGCAGGCAGGGCGGCCGCCTAGGGCGTACCCTACGATGGCGGGCGCGAAGCGGCCTGGGGGGCCTTGGAAGCCAACCCGTCATCAATTCGCCGGAGGCGTTCCAGCGATTGGCGCAGCAACGGTTCCTGGCGCAGCAGTTCCTTGAAGTGCTGATCTGCGAGCGAATCGACCAAGGCCTCGCCGGCGTCCGTAAGGCCAAGAAGGACCACGCGGCGATCGCGTTTGGACCCTAGACGGCTCACCAACCCCGCCTGCGCCAGCCGATCCACCATCTGCACCGCCGCGTGGTGCGTCAGCAGCAGCAGGTCGGCGAGGTTGCGGATCGACATCTCCCCGCCCTGGGCGGCCTTGATGGCGAGCAGGACCTGGTACTGCTGCGGGGTCACGCGGCTGGCCCGGCAGATGGCCTCGCTGGCGGCGAGGAACCGACGCAGCGCGGAGCGGAACCCCGACAGCCCCTTGAAGACGGCGAGATCGAGCGCCATGGCCCCTGGTAGCCTGCTTTGCTCGCCCGCTGAACCGCCACGGACGGACCCTCTGCCGCCGGAGCGGCCGCCCGCGGGAACGAGGCCGGGAAATTTTCCGGCGGCTTTAAGCGTCCCTTAGCCTCAGCTGATTATATCAGGCGCTGATACATCGCGCTCGTCGTGGTGTGCCACCTGACCTGAAGAACTAGAGGACCCTCATCATGAGAGCCTTTCTGTCTCGTTTTGCGGCCGACGAATCCGGCGCGACAGCCATCGAATACGGCCTGATCGTCGCCCTCATCGCCGTCGTCATCATTGGCGCCGTGACCACGTTGGGCACGAACCTCAACACCAGCCTCAGCACCGCCGGCAACGCGATCCGCTGATCGGCGAGCGCCAACGCGTTCAACGATAGAGCTTGTATCTCCCACCTGCGGGGCGGGCGGCGACGCCCGCCCCGTTCCTTTTCCGCACGACGGGCTGGCTAGAGCACGATGGGGTCAGGTGGAATCACCTGACCGCTGAATCGTGCTCTAGAATCAAAAGTGTAGAGCCTGATTTCAGGGTTCGACTCGCACCCATCAGGCTCTATGCCGCGCGGATGCCGCTGAGAACCTCCGCGCGCGGGGCGAGCACGGCGTCGTATCCGAGGATCACGTCGACGTCCCTGCCGTTGGTCGCCAGCGGCAGCCTCAGCCACAGGAGCGTCATGTGGGCTGCGCCGCGCCAGGCCATGCTGTGGTGGCCGGCGCGCGGACGGCGCTGCTCGACCACTTGGTCGAGCTCGGCGCGCCAGTAGTCGGCCGCGGCGGAGTTGTAGACGTCGGTGAGCCGTTTGCCGGTGATCTCGCCGCCGTAGACGCCGTAAAGTCCCGTGCCCGCCAGGCGCAGGCGGTAGTCGCGCGGCTCACCGATCACCTGGGTCAGGCTCACCGTCGGCAGCAGGCGCTTGATCCGCGCCGGATCCAGATCCCGCCGTCCGGGCAGTCCGCCCCGCTGTCGCAGCTGCGCCCAATAGGCGAACAGCTCCTCATGCGCCCGCATCGCCGTCGTCGGCGCCCCCAGTTGCGTGCTCATCTTCGGATTCGTTAACAACCCATTGGAATCCCGACGAATCACTATCGCTCATTGAGCGAATCGGTGAAAGCGCAAATCTAGGGGTCGCCGAATATTTCAACGAGAGAGTCAAGCAGTCGCACCCGCGCAGATGTCGCGTGACCATTTCGTGCGCGACGCGAAAACGCCCGCGCCGGGGGCGGCGCGGGCGTGTTCGGACCCTTGAAGCGATGTCGCTGCTAGCGGCGCTTGCGCGAGGCTTGCCGGCCGCCCTGCCCCAGACCCATTTGCTTGGCGAGCTCCGACCGGGCGCGGGCGTAGTTCGGCGCCACCATCGGGTAGTCCTTCGGCAAGTTCCACTTCGCGCGGTATTCCTCGGGGCTCATGTTGTACTTGGTCCGCAAGTGGCGCTTCAGCGACTTGAACTTGCGGCCGTCCTCCAGGCAGACGAGGTAGTCGGGGGTGATCGAACGCCGCACAGGCACCGCCGGCTCCTTGGGCGCGACCTCGGCGGGCTCGGCTCCGCCGGTGATGTTCGATAACGCACGATGGACGCTCTGAATCAGCGCCGGCAGATCACCAGTGGCGATTGTGTTGTTCCCCACATATGCCGACACAATGTCGGCGGTCATCTCTATGACCTCAGACTTTTCGTCCATGACTTTGACTTCCATCCTGCCCTGACGCTAGGAATTCGATCCGACTCCTCAGATCATTGGCCGGCTTCTTATAGAAGGGCCGGCAACGTCACAAGACCGTTTTTTTATGCTGTTTTCAATGTCCACAAGGAAGAACAGCCAAGGATACGGCTGAGTCGGCGTTCGAGGGAATATGGCAGCAATCACGCCGACATCGGGCGCGGCGGCGCCGCTCAGCGCTTGAGTTCCGAACCGAACGTGAGCATCGCCGCGCGCTGCGGCACCGAGAACTCATCCAGCGCGGCGTCGTCTTGCTCCTGAATCGCCTTCATCAACGCCGGCGTCATCGCGGATGAGAGCGACCAGTTCCAATAGCGCAACACGGTTTGCGCGCGGTCGACCGCGATCATGTCGTAGACCGCGAGTACGCGCGCCAGCGCCGGCGCGATCTCGCCGGCCTCGTTGGTCTCCGGTCGCCGGAGCGCCCGCCAGAGTTGACGAAGCGACGCGCGCGGCAGGCCGGTGGCCTTGCAGAGCACCGCCAGGCCCTCGCCGCCGTCGTCGCCCAGGATCTTCGCACCCGTCATCGGCTTGACGCCGGCTAGGTAGGAGATCTCCTCGGCGACCTCGCGCGAGAAGTCCTCCTCGGCCGCGGCGATCGCCGCTTCCAGGCTGTCGTACGGGCTCTTCTCGAGCGCCGCGCGGTTGCGCTGGCGTCGCTCGATGAACTGCAGCGCCTTGCGCGTCAGGCTGTCCTGCCACTTCTCCTCGGCGGCCATCGGGAACACGTCGCCCGCCGCCTCCTGCAGGATCTCCCGAGACACGGCGAAGCGCTGCAGGATCAGGCGGCGCGCGTCGGCGTCGGCCCACCAGAACAGGACGTAGGCGTGGCTCGGGCGCAGTTCGGGCCGTCGCAGCAGCATCGGCACCAGCTGCGATTGCGTCTGGGTCATCGCGACGATCGCCTCGATCGCCGCCGCCGAGAGGCTGGCCTGTTCGTTGCGCAGCAGCGCCTCGACCACCAGCGTCTCGCCGAGCTCGACCAGGGCCTCGCAGACGATCTCGGAGACTCCGCGGCGCTGCGCGATCAGCCGGCGGTGGGCGCCGGTGGCGAAACGGGCGCAATGCAGCAGGTCGGCGTCGGTCAGCGAAGTCGACTCCGCCAGCAGCGGATAGGCGACGTCGAGGTCGTCGCGCACGATCAGGCGGACCAGGCAGTTGGGGATTTCGGCCAGGGTCGCGATGCGGCGCGCGACGCGGGCGCGCTCTTCGAACTCGGCGTCGCGCAGGATCTCGACGAGGAGGTCGGCGGTCACCGAACGCTCGAAGTTGTTCACCCGGCTGGAAGGCAGGCTGACGACGTCGGCGAGGCGCTTCAGCAGGGCGAGCCGCGCTCGGTTCTTCGGACGCTCGACGTCGGCGGGCGTCATCTCGGCCGCGCCGCTCTGCAGTGTCTCGCTCATGGAATCGATGCGCCGGTCCGGACTCGGAATGCGATCAGACCAGAACGGCGTTAACCAGCCGTTGCGGATCGGGGTGAACGCCGGCGGCGGGCGGATGCGCCGCAGATGCCAGAGTGCGCCGTTGCGGCTAAGCTCGATGGCGTCCGGGGAGGGACGCCATGACACATACGACCGAACTGCAGATGCTGTTCTGCGCGATCGCGCTCGGCCTGCTTCAGCTTCTTGTCTCCACCGCCTTCAACGTCGCCGGCCGCGGATTGCCCTATGGGGTGGGGCCGCGCGACGAGCCGCCGAAGGAGCTCGGCAAGACCGTCTCGCGGCTCGAGCGCGCCTACAGGAACCTGCTCGAGACGTTCCCATTCTTCGCCGGCGCCGTGCTGCTGGATCACGCGCTCGGCAAGTCGACGCCGATCTCGGTGCTGGGCGCCCAGCTCTACGTCTGGGGCCGCGTGCTCTACGTGCCGGCCTACGTCATCGCGATTCCGTTCACGCGCACACTCTGCTGGACCGTTTCGATCGTCGGCATCCTGATGGTCATGGCGGCGGTCTGGCCGGGCTAGCGGGCGCCCCGCGCTCAGCCGGCGCCGCCCCACTTCGACTGGTCCGGCTTGAGCGCGAAGAAGTCCGGCTCGCCGGTGAAGTAGTGCGCCGCCGCGTCGAGCGCCTTCTGCGCGGCGTGCAGGATCAGGAAGTCGGCCTGGAACGGCCGGCAGCGGTTCATCATCGCGATCAGCCGCTCGCGATAGGGGCGCAGCTCCTCGAATGCCCGCCTGGGGTCGCTCAGGCCGTTGCGGCGCACCTGCACCATGGGCGGGTCCTCCGAGCCGTGCTCCTGTTCTTCATTTGTTCTCATCGCGCACCGACCGTCAACCGACTCTTTGACGCGGGCGCCGCCAGCTAGCGGAACGGCGGGACGTCGTACTGCGGCCAGATGTCGGGCAGGTCGGCGGATACCTTGTCGGGGAAGGCCGGCGCGCGCTTCTCGAGGAACGAGTTGACGCCCTCGCGCACGTCCCGCTGGGCGCCGCGCAGCTGAATCCCGCGGCTGTCGGCCATGTGCGCCTCCATCGGGTGGCGCGCGCCGGTCATGCGCCAAATCAGCTGGCGGGTCAGGGCGACCGAGACGGGCGCGGTGTTGTCGGCGATCTCGCGGGCCAGCGCCTGGGCGGCGGGCAGCAGCTCGTCCGGTGCGTGCAGCGAGCGCACGAGACCCTTCTCCTTGGCCTCGCTGGCGGGGAAGACCCGGCCGGTGAAGCACCACTCGAGCGCCGTCTGCGGCCCCACGAGGTGCGGCAGGAACCACGACGAAGCGGCCTCCGGGTTGAGCCCCCGCCGGGCGAAGACGAAGCCGTAGCGCGCCTCGGTCGAGGCGAGGCGGATGTCCATGGCCAGCTGCATCGTCACGCCGACGCCGACCGCCGGTCCGTTGCAGGCGGCGATCACGGGCTTGAGGCTCTCGAAGATGCGCAGCGTGAGCCGCCCGCCGCCGTCGCGGACCACGTCGCCGACCCGGCCCTCCTCGCGCGCCGCCTCTTGCCGGGTGGTGCGGTCGAAGGTGTCGCCGCCCCCCGCGAGGTCCGCGCCGGCGCAGAAGCCGCGGCCCGCGCCGGTGACGATCACGACGCGCACGGCGTCGTCGGCGTCCGAGAGGTCGAACGCGGCGATCATGTCGACCATCATCTGGGTGGTGAAGGCGTTGAGCCGCTCGGGCCGGTTCAGGGTGATCGTCGCGATCCCGCCCGTGACGTCGTAGAGGATGGTCTCGAAGGTCGGCATCAGCGGGCTCCCTGGGTCTGGCGGCCCGCATCGCGTCGGCCTCACGCGAGGGGAGTCAAGCGGGCGTCGCCGGACGGCGTGGCCTCGCCGCCGTCGCGAGGCTAGAGGTGAGGTCAGGCTCTTGAGGGGGAGACGCGCCGTGACAGTCAGGACCGACGAAATTGCCGACGGGGTGTTCCGGCTTTCGACGCTCGCGCCGGAGGTGGCCGCGCCGATGGGGTTCACGTTCAACCAGTACCTGCTCCGGGCCGACCAGCCGCTGATTTTCCACACCGGCCCGCGCCAGATGTTCGCGGCGATCTCGGAAGCGGTGGGACGGATCATGCCCGTCGCGGGGCTGCGCTGGATCTCGTTCGGGCACGTCGAGTCCGACGAGTGCGGCTCGATGAACCAGTGGCTGGCGGCCGCGCCGCAGGCCCAGGTGGCGCACGGCGCCACCGCCTGCATGGTCTCGCTCAACGACCTCGCCGACCGCTCGCCGCGCCCGCTCGCCGACGGCGAGGTGCTCGACCTCGGGGGCAAGCGGGTGCGCTGGATCGACACTCCGCATGTGCCACACGCCTGGGAGTCGGGGCTGATGTTCGAGGAGACGACCGGCACCCTGCTGGCCGGCGACCTCTTCACGCAGGTCGGCGACGGGCCGGCGCTGACGCGCGAGAGCCTGGTGCCGAACGCGGCGCAGACCGAGGACATGTTCAAGTCGTCGTCGCTGACGGCGCAGCTCGCGCCGACCATCCGCCGCCTGGCCGAGCTCCGGCCAGCGACGATCGCTGTCATGCACGGTTCGTGTTTCGCGGGCGACGGCGCGACCGAGCTGAGCGCTCTCGCCGACTACTACGAGCGGGCCTTCCGGGCGGCCAGCGCCTAGACCTCGGGCCTTCGATGACATCCCACTACGAACCTGTCGCGGCCCCGCGTTTCGACGTCGAGCAGACGGACGACGGCGAGCTCATCCGGATCAAGCCGCGTAGGCGGATCGCCCCGTTGATCTTCCTGCCGATCTGGATTGTGCTCTGGAGCCTCGGCGGCTTGTTCTCGCTCGCCGCCATGCCCGGCGACGTGTCGCCCTACACGGCCGTCTGGCTGATCTTCTGGGCGTTTGGCCTCGTCCTGGCGATCGGCTCGCTCGTCTGGCTGCTCGCAGGGTCGGAGACGATCCGAGTGACCGGCGGTGATCTCGAGGTGGCTCACGGCGGCCTGGGCCTCTCGCGCCGCTGGCTCTATCAAGGGGCGCAGATCCGCAATCTGAAGGTCTCGGAGCGGCCCGCCTGGGCGTCGCGCATGGGCGGCCAGGTCCCGTTCACCCGGATGAACAGCTCCGGATCGGTGAAGTTCGACTACGGCGCGCGCACGATCTACCTGGCGCCCGGCCTCGAGGACGCCGAGGGCGCGATGATCGTCGACCGCCTGGCGCGTCAGCTGCCGGCTTCGGCGCAAGGCTGACCGGGCCCTTACGTGGCGTCGCCCTTTACGGCCCGAAGCCGGCGGGCATAACTCTCAACAACGATAAGGAACTCAGGGAGGCGAGCGTGGGCGAGCCCATCGCGGCCGACTACATCATCGTGGGCGCGGGCTCGGCCGGCTGCGTGCTGGCCAACCGACTCTCGGCGGACGGCAAGGCGAAAGTGCTGCTGCTCGAGGCCGGCGGCGACGACCGGCCGACCAGGAACCTCTCGCAGTTCATGTCCAACCTGATGATCCACGTCCCCGTCGGCTACTCGCAGACGCTGAAGGATCCGAAGGTGAACTGGCTCTACCCGACCGAGCCGGACCCGGGCACCGGCGGGCGCAGCCACGTCTGGCCGCGCGGCAAGGTGCTGGGCGGCTCGTCGTCGATCAACGGGCTGATCTACATCCGCGGCCAGCACGCCGACTACGACGGCTGGCGCCAGCTTGGCTGCGAAGGGTGGGGCTGGGAGGACGTGAAGCCCTACTTCCTGCGCGCGGAGAACCAGGAGCGGGCGGGGATCGGGCCCCTGCACGCGACCGGCGGCCCGCTCAACGTCTCGGACGTCACGCAGACCCACGAGGTCTCCGATGACGTGATCGAGGCGTGCGTGGCGGCCGGCATCCCGCGCAACGACGACGTCAACGGCGAGGACCAGGAGGGCGTCGCCTACTACCAGCTGACGGTGAAGAACGGACAGCGCTGCTCGGCCGCCGTCGCCTACCTGCACCCGGTGATGGAGCGGCCGAACCTGCGGGTCGAGACCGAGGCGCTCTCAACGCGCATCCTGTTCGAGGGCAAGCGGGCGGTCGGCGTCGAGTACCGCCAGGGCGGCGAGACGAAGCGGGCGACAGCGTCGGCCGAGGTGATCCTCTGCGGCGGGGCGGTCAACTCGCCACAGCTGCTGCAGCTCTCCGGCGTCGGCCCGGCCGAGCTGCTGCGCGGCTACGGAATCGAGGTGGTGGCGGACGTCCCGGGCGTCGGCGGAAACCTGCAGGACCACTACGTGATCACCTCGACGTTCCGGCTGAAGGCAGGGACGGTCTCGGTGAACGAGCTGACGCGGGGGACGCGGTTCCTCGGCGAGACGCTGAAGTATATCTTCCAGCGCAAGGGCCTGCTGACCCTCTCGGCCGCGCACATTGCGGTGTTCTGCAAGTCCCGGCCCGAGCTCGCCTCGCCCGACATCCAGTTCCACATCCTGCCGGCGACGATGGACACCCAGAAGCTGCTCGAGGAGCAGAAGATGGTGCTGGAAGGCGAGCCCGGTCTCACCATCGCGCCCTGCCAGGTGCGGCCCGAGAGCCGCGGGACCATCCGGATCAAGTCGGCGGACCCGGCGGCCTACCCCGCCATCGTCCCGAACTACCTGTCCGACCCGATCGACCAGCAGGTGGCGGTCGCGTCGCTGCGCTGGGCGCGCAGGATCGCCGCCCAGCCGACGCTGGCGAAGTGGATCGACCACGAGATGATGCCGGGACCCGATGTCGCAACCGATGAAGCGTTGCTGGAGTTTGCACGGATGGCCGGGTCCACCATCTATCACCCGGTCGGCACCTGCCAGATGGGCCACGGCCCGGCGGCGGTGGTCGACCCGCAGCTGCGGGTCCGCGGGCTTGAGTCCTTGCGCGTCGTCGACGCCTCGGTCATGCCCCGTCTCGTCAGCGGCAATACGAATGCGCCCACGATCATGATCGCCGAGAAAGCGGCCGACATGATCCTCGGCAAAGCGCCGGCCAGCGCTCTCGCCGCGTAAAACAGTCAAACGCAGAGTCTGAAATGCACCCGTCCCACCACGCCAAGACCCAGCCGAACAAGCCCGCCTACATCATGGCCGGGACCGGCGAGACCGTGACCTACGGCGAGCTCGACGCCCGCTCGAACCAGGGCGCGCACCTCTTTCGCTCGCTAGGCATCGGCAAGGGCGATTCGATCGCGATCTTCATGGACAACTCGCCGCGCTATTACGAGGTGCTCTGGGCCGCGCAGCGCTCGGGGATCCGCTTCACGGCGATCTCCTCGAAGCTGACCGCCGGCGAGGTCGAGTACATCGTGGGGGACTGCGAGGCGAAGGCGCTGATCACCTCGAAGGGCGTCGCCGACGTGGCGCTGAAGGTGGCCCCGCTGATCCCGGGCGTCGCGCTCTTCATGACCGACGGGTCCGAGGGGCCGTACCAGAGCTTCGAGGCTGCCAGGTCGAACTTTCCGACCACGCCGATAGCGGACGAGGGCGCCGGCGGAGCGATGCTCTACTCGTCGGGCACGACGGGCCGGCCCAAGGGCGTCAAGCGCGCGGTGACCGGCGAGGCGCCGATCGACGGCCCCAACCCGCTGATGATGCTGGGCATGGGGCTCTACAAGTGGACGCCTGACAGCGTCTATCTTTCGCCGGCGCCGCTCTACCACGCCGCGCCGCTCGGCTGGTCGATGGCCGTGCACGCGCTCGGCGGCACCGTGATCCTGATGGAGCGGTTCGACCCGGAAGACGCGCTGCGGCTAATCGAGACGCACAAGGTGACCACGGCGCAGTGGGTGCCGACCCACTTCGTCCGTATGCTGAAACTGCCGGAGGACGTGCGCGCCAAATACGACGTCTCGTCGCTGACCCAGGTGTTCCACGCCGCCGCGCCGTGCCCGGTCCCGGTCAAGCAGCAGATGATCGATTGGTGGGGCCCGATCATCAGCGAATACTACGCTGGCACCGAGGGCAACGGCTTCACCGCGATCAACTCGGAGGAGTGGTTGGCCCACAAGGGCTCGGTCGGCAAGGCGCTCACCGCCGAGGTGAAGATCTGCGACGAGGAGGGCAACGTGCTGCCGCCGCGCTCCGAGGGCGTTGTCTACTTCGCCGGCGGCGGCGAGTTCGAGTACCACAACGACCCGAAGAAGACCGCCGAGAGCCGCAACCAGCATGGCTGGAGCACGCTGGGCGACGTCGGCTGGCTCGACGAGGAGGGCTACCTCTACCTCACCGACCGCAAGAGCTTCATGATCATCTCCGGCGGCGTGAACATCTACCCGCAGGAGATCGAGAACCTGCTGATCACCCACCCGAAGGTGGCCGACGTCGCGGTGGTCGGCGGACCGCACGAGGAGATGGGCGAGGAGGTGATCGCGGTGATCCAGCCGGCCGACTGGTCAGAGGCCGGCGAGGAGCTGGCGGCCGAGCTGAAGTCGTTCGCGCGCGAGAACCTCAGCCACGTCAAGGCGCCGCGCAAGGTCGACTTCATGGCCGAGCTTCCCCGCCACGCGACCGGCAAGCTCTACAAGCGCCTGATCCGGGACGCGTACTGGGGCAAGGAAGGGTCGCGGATCGTGTGACCCACGGAGCGGACCTCCGGCCAGCGGCTGCGATCGCAAGCTAGCCGGGTCTGAATCGTCCGGGTCCTGACGCTGCTCGTCGGCAACGTCCGGATCCGGCGCGATGCGGGCGGCTAGGCCCGCTCCGGAATTCGCACCATCATCTTGCGGTAGGCCCTGAGGAAGTTGCTCTTCAGCCGCACCGGCTCTTCGATGATCTCGATCCTCGGGAACCGCTTGAGGATCTCTTCCCAGACGATCCTGAGCTGCATTTCGGCGAGCCGCATCCCGACGCAGCGATGGATGCCGAAACCGAACGAGACGTGGTGGCGCGGGCGTTCGCGATCGACGATGAACGCCTCCGGATTCTCGATCGCGGTCTCGTCGCGATTGCCGGAGACATACCAGAGGACGACCTTCTCTCCGGCCTTGATGGTCTTGCCGTTGATCTCGAAGTCGGTCTTCGCCGTGCGACGCATGTGCGCCACCGGCGTCTGCCAGCGGATGATCTCCGACACCATGGGCTCGATGAGCGCAGGATTCGCGCGCACTTTCGCCTCCTGATCCGGATTTTGCGCGAGCGCGACGAGGCCGCCGGAAATCGAGTTGCGGGTGGTGTCGTTGCCGCCGACGATCAAGAGCAGGATGTTGCCGAGGAACTCCATCAGCGGCATGTCCTTGGTCGCCTCGCCGTGAGCGAGCAGCGAGATCAGGTCCTTGCCCTCGCTGTCGACCCGCTGGTCCCAGAGGTTCTTGAAATAGAAGGCGCAGGCCATCAGCTCGGCCCGACCTTCTTCTTCCGTCATGGCCCGGTCTCCGAAGTGAGCGAGGATCGACTCGGAGTAGTTCGAGGGATCGCGCGTGTCGGTGGTGGTGAGGTCCGACCAGTAGGTGAGCTTGCGCCGCTCCTCGAACGGGAAGTCGAACAGGGTCGCCAGCATCTGGGTCGTGAGCTCGACCGAGACCCGGTCCACCCAGTCGAACGGTTCGCCGATCGGCAGCTCGTCGAGGATCTTCGCCGCGCGGCTGCGGATCAGCGGCGCGAAGTTCGCCAGGTTGTCCGACGAGACGATCGGCTGGATCACCTTGCGTTGCTCGTCGTGCTTGGGCGGGTCCATGGCGATGAACATCGGCAGCTCCATGTCGCCCTCGACCGGGTCGTAGATGGAGATGGCGCGTTCGGACGAGAACACCTGGTGGTGCGTCTCGACCTCGATGATGTCGTTGAACTTGGTGATCGACCAATAGGGCCCGAACTCGCTCTCGGCGCAGTAGTGCACCGGGTCCTCGCGGCGCAGGCGCTCGAAGAACGGCCAGAAGGTGTTGGTGACGAACCGGTCCTGGAGGGAGACGTCGATCTTGTCGAGCGGCGTGGAGTAGGCCTCGGCGCGGGCGGCGTCGAAAGTGGCGGCGTCATCGGCCATGGTCCTGGCCCTCCCTTAACATTGTTAGGATGGAAGGTGACACCGGCGTCACCCACTGCGCAAGACCCCGTCGGATTAATCCTTCGTCAGGTGGCCAGACCGCCGACCTCACGTCCGTCTAAGGCGTCCCCAGGGCCGCGTTCAGGTCGCCCACCCGCAGTTCGCCGTCGCGGGTCTGGCCGCCGATCTCGAGGAAACGCGCCATGTTGCGCCGGCCGCCGTCGGTGCGGATGAGTTGCTGGAACAGATAGCCCTCCTCGACAAGACCCTCCTCCAACGGCCGGTCCGCCGCATTCACCGACTGCTTGGCGAGCCGCACGGCCTCGGCCGGGAACGACGCGATGCGCCTGGCGAGCGCTTCGACGTACGGACCGATCTCGTTCGCCGGCAGAGCCCGGTTGAGATAGCCCCAGCGCTCGGCGGTCTCCGCGTCGAGATCGATGCCGCCCAGGATCACCTCGAGCGCGCGATGCCGGCCGATCAGGCGCGGCATGCGCTGGGTCCCGGTGCCGCCGGGCAGGATGCCGAGCGGCACCTCCATCTGGTTCACGATGGTCTTGCCGATCACTCCGAAGCGCATGTCGAAGCTCATGGAGAGCTCGCTGCCGCCGCCGCCGACGCGCCCCTCGATCTGCGCGATCGTCGCCTTGTCCATGGTGCGAAAGCGCTCGCACATGGCGTGGTAGGCGTTGGCGCCGGCTTGCGGCCGCTCGGCGGGCCGATCGATCGGGAACGACAGGATCGCGCCCACGTCGAAGTGGGCCAGGAAGAAGTCGGGGTTGGCGCTCTTCAGCACGAAGACGAGCGCATCGCTATCGGCCGCCACCTCCTCCGAGAGCCGCGCGAGCTCGCCGAACAGTTCCAGCGTGATGAGGTTGATCGGCGGATTGTCGATTGTCGCCGTCACGATGCGTCCGCCCCGCGCGACCCGAAGACGCTGATATCCCTCGTAGGCCATGGAAACTTCCTCCTTTCGGCGACCCTCGCGCGATCCGGCGCTCGGCGAAACCACAAGACCACGCGTTCCGCGAGGTCCGCCAACGGTCCGGGGGCGTACGCGGCCTTGGCGTTTCGGCGGGCGGCGCCATAACTGTCGCCGTATCGGAGCCCGAGCGCCGCCATGTCCCTCGTGATCGACTGCGACTCCCACGTCATGGAACCCGCCGACCTCTGGCGGCGGTATCTGGAGCCGAAGTTCCGCGACCGGGCGATCCGGATCGAGCGGCGCGACGGCGTCGAGCACCTGATCATCGGCGAGGTCTCGGTGCTGTCGAACGTGCTGGCGGGCCTCGGCGGCGCACACCTGCCGCGCGAAACGGTCTTTTCCGGCCAGCTCAGCTACGCCGACGGCTGCGAGCCGGCGAGCTACGACCCGGCCGCCCGGGCGGCGTTGCTGGACGACTGGAAGGTGGACCGCGGAGTCCTCTTCCCCACCATCGGCATCCTGCCGTTCCCGACCGACGACCTGGAGCTGTCGTCGGCCTATTGCCGGGCCTACAACCGCTGGCAGCGCGAGTTCTTCGAGGCCGCGCCCGGACGCGTGGTCCCGATCGCGCTCGTCAACTGGCGCGACGTCGAGGGCGCAGCGCGGGAGCTGGAGACGTGCCTCAAGGCTGGCTTCCGCGGCCTCTTCGTACCGCCGGAGACGATCGACGGGCGTCGGCCGAGCGATCCGCACTTCGATCCGATCTGGCGGCTCTGCGAGGAGGCCGGCGCGCCGGGCTGCATCCACGTCATCGTGCGTTTCGGCGGCCAGTTCTCGCCGTTCCTGCACTGGCAGGAAACGCGGCCGGGCCCAGTGTTCTCGTTCGGTCTTGGCGCGACCGGGCAATTGATCCCGGCGCTGGCGGCGATGGTCGTCGACCGCCTGTTCGAGCGCTTCCCGCGGCTGAAGATCGTCTCGGTCGAGGCCGGCTGCGGCTGGGCCGCCTACCTGATGGACCGGCTGGACGAGAAGTACGCGGTGTTCCGCGCGCTCTCGCCGATGCCGCTCAAGCCCAGCGAGTACATCCAGCGCAACTGCTACTTCGTCGCCGAGCCGGAAGAGCGCACCATCGGCGCCATGCTTGACCTCGTCGGCGAGGACAAGATCCTCTGGGGCAGCGACTATCCCCACGTCGACTCGACGCTGGCTGCGCCAGACCTGATCCGCGCCTCGGTCGCAGCGCTCAGCCCCGCGCGCCAGGCCGCCGTCCTCGGCGAGAACGCGAGGCTGGCATTCGGTCTCTAGCGGCCGGCGCCGGCCCATCGTTCGCTCGTTGGGGCGGGCGGTCGCGGAAGCGTGCGTGGTTCGAGACGCGCCTGACGGCGCTCCTTACCATGACGAAAGGAGGAACGGTCGCACAGATATTCGTCATCCTGAGGAGCCCGCCTAGCGGGCGCCTCGAAGGACGCACGGGTCGCGGCGCTACACGCGCCGGAACTCGAGGTTCCGGGTTCGGGGCGTGCAGAGGTGGAAGCCGACGGCCCGGCCGTCCTCGAGCTCGAGGCTGATCGTGCTGCGGAACGCGGCCAGCAGCGAGCCCGGCTTCACGTAGCCGACGCTGGCCGAGAGCGGGATCAGCGGCGCCACGACCTCGCCGAGGCCGTTGCTGGTGCGGACGGTGAGGGCCGCGCCGTCGGCCTCGATGGTGGCCGTGGTGTCGGCGTCCGGGCTGAAGAAGGTCCCGACCGCGGCTGCGGCGAACGCCGCGACGTCGGCCGCCGTGGCGGTCAGGCGCTGGTAGGTTTCCGTCTCGGGTCCGAAGCGAATCGTCAGCGCGTCGCCAGGCCCTGGCGTCACCTCGATCTCGCCGATGCCGCGCTCCGGCTGGATCAGGCGCCCGCCGTCGCGCGGTTCGAGCGGCTGGCCGGCCGCCGCCATCGCCGTCGAGAGCGCCAGCGCGCCCTGCTGGTCCATGAGGCTGTAGACCATACGGGTCCTCGGCGACCACCAGTCGCCGAGCCAGGGCTTGTAGTCCTCGGGGTCGACCTTCGGCGTCTCAGGTCCCACGCGGTCCGCCAGCACGATGTCGGCCACCTGCTGGGACAGGCGCGGCGGGACCGCGTCGCGCGCGCCGTTGGCCATGATGAACACGTCCAGGCCGTCGTTCGGCAGCTGCAGCATCTGGGCCGAGCCGCCGGAGACGCCGCCGGAATGCTCCACGACGTCGAGCCCGCGGTACTGCCCGACCAGCAGGCCGAGCGCGTAGTCGCCGACCCGCCCGTCGGCGTACTTCGGCCGCTCCGTCAGTTGCGCCCAGCTCGCGGCCGAGCCGAAGCGGTCGCGGGTCCGAAGGTGCGCCATCCAGCGCAGCATGTCGTCGACGGTGGAGATGATCGCCCCCTCGCCGCGCAGCTCGTCGGTCCAGACGAGGCCACGCCGCCAGCGCCCGCCGCGCCGCGGCAGGTGGAACGTGGCGACACCGGGGAAGATGTCGTGGTCGCTCGGGACCGAGGCGGTGTCGGGCATGCCGACGGGGTCGAACAGGCGCGCCTTCAGCTGCGCCTCGAACGGCGCGCCGCCGACACGCTCGAGGGCGATCGAGACGAGGTTGTAGCCGCCATTGTTGTAGATCATCGCCTCGCCGGGCGCGAAGTTGCGGCCGGTCTGGCGGACCTGAGCCTTCAGCGAGTATCCGAGCGGCGGCAGGCTGAGGCCGTGGCCGATGAAGCCGAGGTCGAGGTAGCAGCGCGAGCCGCCGCGATGCTGCATCAGCTGGCGCGGCGTCGGATCGCCGCCCGGGCCGGTCAGCTCCGGGATATAGGCGCGGATCGGCGCGTCGAGATCGAACTTGCCGTCCTCCGCCAGCAACAGCGCCAGGAGGCAGGTGAAGTGCTTGCTGATCGAGCCGATCCGCATGCGTGTGGTCGGCGTGTTGGCGACGCCGTGCTCGAGGCTGGCCATGCCGAAGGCGCGCCGGTAGATCAGCGCGCCGTCCTTGACGACGCCGACCACGAGGCCGGGCTCGTCGGTGCGGTTCCAGGGCGCGAACAGCGCGTCGAGCTGCTCGGTGACGCTCTTGGCGGGCGCCTCGACGGTTGCGGTGTCGGCTGGCATGCGGCGCTCCTGGGGTGAAAAGTCTTCCTTTCCGACTTTGCGCGTGAGCGAGGCCGGCGCAAAGGGGGCGGGTGTCGAGCGAGGGAGCCGGACCCTTGGAACGTGCTGACTTCCTCATCATCGGGGCCGGCGTCGCCGGCGCCTCGGCCGGATGCGAGCTCGCGTCGGCCGGCTCGGTCGTGGTGCTGGAGCAGGAAGAGCGGCCAGGCGTCCACGCGACCGGCCGTTCGGCCGCGCTCTTCTCCGAGACCTATGGCAACGCGACGGTCCGGGCGCTGAACCGCGCGAGCCGGCCGTTCCTGGCCGACCCTCCGGACGGTTTCTGCGAGAGCGCGATCCTGCGCCCGCGCGGCGCCCTGTTCGTCGCCGACGAGGCCGACCGGCCGCTGCTCGACGCGATGGCGGCCGAGGAGCCGGGCGCGTTCGCCCGACTCTCCGGAGGCGATGCGAGAGCGAGGGTTCCGATCCTGCGGCCCGAAGCGTCGGCGGCCGGGCTCTACGAGGCGGGTGCGATGGACATCGACGTCGACGCCCTGCACCAGGGCTTCCTGCGCGGCCTGCGCCGCTGCGGCGGCCGGGTCGTGACAGACGCCGGCGTGAGGGGTCTGCGGCGCGAGGCGGGGCTCTGGGTCGCCGAGACGCCGGCGGGCGTGTTCGCCGCGCCGGTGGTGATCAACGCAGCGGGCGCGTGGGGCGACCAGGTGGCCGCGCTCGGCGGCGTCGGCGGGCTGGGGCTGCAGCCCAAGCGGCGCACGGCGGCGCTGGTCGACGCGCCCGGGCTGGACATCTCGGCCTGGCCGCTGGTCATCGACGCTGGCGAGCAATGGTACTTCAAGCCGGACGCGGGCCGCCTTCTGATCTCGCCCGGCGACGAGACCGACAGCGAGCCGTGCGACGCACAGCCCGACGATCTCGACATCGCCATCGCCGCCGACCGGATCGAGCGGGCGACGACGCTCGCCATCCGGCGCATCGCCCACCGCTGGGCGGGCCTTCGCACCTTCGCGCCGGATCGCACGCCGGTCTGCGGCTTCGACCCGCGCGCCGAGGGCTTCTTCTGGCTGGTCGGCCAGGGCGGCTATGGCATCCAGACCTCGCCGGCGCTCGCGCAGCTGACGGCGCGCCTTGTGCTCCGTCCGAGCGCTGCGGCCGAACCGCTCCCGGCGGCGCTCTCGCCGGCGCGGCTCGCGAGCTAGGGGGCGGCGACCTTCGGCCAATAAGGCGACGTGAAGCGCCGATAGGGGATCGCGGCGAAGTCGGAGCGGATCGCGCCCGGCGCATCGACGTAGACGACATCGGTCGCGATCGCATCGAAGCCGGCGCGGAAATGGTTGGTCGACTTCACGACCACCGACCGCAGCGTCGTCGGATCGAGGCCTAACGCGGTGAACGCGGTCGGGTGGAAGCACTGCGTGCGCTCGGACGCCAGGATGAAGTGCACGCCGGCGACCTCGATCCAGGCGGCGTCGCCCAGCGCCACCAGGCCGCCGGAGAGCCCGATCTGGGTCGCCTTGCGGGCGAGGCCTCGCACGGTCGCGTGGACGTCGAGCGGGTCGCCTGACGTCGGCCCGAGCTTGCCGCCGACACGAAGGTCGATCTCGGCGCCGACGCCGACCTCGTGGCAGAAGGCCACCGCCTGCGGGTCGTAGAAGATGGCCAGGCCCACGTCGGTGAGGCCGCGCTCGAGGATCGCGCGGGCGACGAAGGTGGAGTCGGCGGGCGCGCCGCCGCCGGCGTTGTCGGCGATGTCGGCGACCACCAGCGGGCCAACGTTCGCCGCCCCCATCCGGTCGAGCGCCGCCTCGATCGAAAGCTGCCGGATCTGCGTCTCCTCCCGGAGGTCCCAGATCTCCCGGCCGAGCTCGGTGGCGAGCCGCGCGGCCTTGTCGGGATCGCCGTCGGCGTAGACCAGCATCTTGGCGCCGGTCACCGGCGTGTCGCCCCACGGGAAGCCGTGGACGAACGAGATCGAGAGGATGCCGTCACGCCCCTCCTGCGCCAGCTGGCGATCCACGACGCCGCGCATCGGCCCGCTCTGGGTGGGCCAGAACGAGACCATCTTGCAGTCGTGGACGGCGGCTCTGGGATCGACTTCGCCGCGCAGGGTCGCAAGGCAGATCCGCCAGGCGTCGCCGAGGCGCGCCACCCCGTCGGTGTGCGGATACTCCTTCATGAAGCAGAGCACCGTGGCCCGGTCGATCATCGTGTCGGTCAGGTGCGCGTGCGGGTCGAGCACCGCGCCGACCGGGACCGACGGCCCCACGATCTCGCGCACCATCGTCAGGATCTCGCCCTCGCAGTCCCAGCACTGCTGCGAGATCATCGCCCCGTGCAGCGACAGCATGACCACGTCGACGGGCAGGGCGGCGCGCAGATCCTCCAGCAGCGCGTCGCGGAGGCGTTCGTAGACGGCCTGGACGGTCGGGCCGGCGGGTTGAGCGAACGCGAAGACGCCCGGCGAGACGACCCCGCCCTCGGCCGCGACCAGGTCGCGCAGCGAACGCGCCATCTCGCCGTACATGCCGCGATCGCCGAACACCGCCTCGCCCCGGCGCTGCCCGAGCGCGAACGCCGCCTCGGCGGTCGGGATCGACGAGAAGGAGTTCGTCTCGGTCGCGAGCGCCGCGAAGAACACGTTCATCGACACAGTTCCCATCTGGGCGGTTGATCGAAACCGCACTTGGCTGGCTTCTACCGATGTTTTCAATCTCCGCCGTTCGCGAGGCGGAGGCGGAAGGGGAACGCGATGCGTGTGATCGACCGGCCGGAGGTGGCCGAGCGGCTGACCTACGAGGTCTGCATCCCGATCGTGCGCGAGGCGATGATCGCCTTCTCGAAGGGCGTGACGCGCCAGCACCTGCGCTCGATCATCCCGCTCGCCAACGGGCGGGCGTTCGGCATCATGCCGGGCGCGATGGGCGAGGAGGCGCCTTTCGGCGCCAAGCTGATCAGCGTCTACCCCGAGAACTTCGCCAAGGGTCGCCAGTCGCACCAGGGGCTCGTGATCCTGTTCGAGCCGACGACCGGCGAGCCGGTCTGCGTCGTCCACGCCGGCGAGATCACCGCGATCCGGACCGCGGCCGCCAGCGCCGTCGCCACCGACGCCCTGGCGCGCCGGGACGCGCATCGGCTCGCCATCCTGGGATACGGCGAGCAGGCTGCGACGCACGCGCGGGCCATCGCCAGGGTGCGCGAGATAGGCGCCATCGGCGTCTGGGGGCGATCGCCCGAACGGGCGGAGGCGTTTGCGGCGCGCATGAGCGCCGAGCTCGGCTTGCCGATCCGGGCGTTCGCCGACGCGGAGCCGTTAGTGCGGGAGGCGGATATCGTCTGCACGGTGACGGCCGCCCGCGAGCCGGTGCTGAAGGGCGCCTGGGTCCAGCCCGGAACGCACCTCAACTTGGTCGGCTCGAGCGTGGCCGGGCCGGTCGAGGTGGACAACGACCTCGTCGCCCGCTCGCGCTTCGTCGCCGACAGCCGCGAGGGCGTGCTGCGGCAGGGGGCGGAGTTCCTGAAGGCGAAGGAAGCCGGCCTGATCGGCGACGGCCACATCGTCGCCGAGATCGGGCAGGTGCTGGCGGGCGACGTCGCCGGCCGCCGCTCGGAGACCGAGATCACGGTCTACAAGTCGCTCGGCCACGTCGTGCAGGACCTCGCCACGGCCTGGGCGCTCTACACGGGGCTCGAAGCGGCCTCGCGCACCGAATGAGTTCGTGGTTCGACACGCGTTCCTTCGAGCGCTCCTCCCCATCACGAAGGGTGCGCGGCCCCAAGTCTCACCGGCCGAGCTCCATCGGCATCGCCGGATCGCGGCTCCATTCGGCCATCGACCCGTCGTAGACCGCGACCGACGGATGGCCGAGGCGCACCAGCGCCAGCGCGTCCATGGTCGCCGAGATACCGCCGCCGCAGTAGCAGATCGCCCTCGGCCGCCCCAGCGCTCCGGCCGCCTCGAACAGCGCGCGCAGTTCCTCGTCGTCGCGGTAGGTTCCGTCGGGCTTCAGCAGCGCCGCGTAGGGCACGTTGCGGCTGCCGGCGATGTGCCCCTTGCGGCCGTAGTTGGTCTGGGACTCGCCAGCATGGACGCTGGGCGAGAGCGCGTTGATGGTGCAGACCTCGCCGTCGCCGACCGCCGCCAGCACCGCCGCCTTGTCAGCCCAGGCGTCTGGCCGCGCCGCCAGGGAAAGGTCGGCCGGCGGATAGCGCCGCTCGCCCGCTTCGACCGGGCGGCCTTCCGCCGTCCATTTCGCGAAGCCGCCGTCGAGCACCGCGGCGGCGTCGAAGCCTGAGGCGCGCAGCATCCACCAGAGGCGCGTCGCCCACATGGGCGTCGTCGTCGTATAGGCCACGACCTTCGATCGCTGGCCGACGCCGGCTGCGCCCAGCGCCCGAGTGAGGGCGTCGAGCGAGGGCATCGTGAAGGGCAGCGCCGCGGCGGCGTCCGAGAGGTCGCGGCCGAGGTCGAGGAACGCCGCGCCTGGGATGTGCGCGGCCTCGTAGTCCGCGCGGCCGCTCTCGACGCGATAGGGCCCCGGCGTTGACGGCCGCAGGTGCACGGTCACGTCGAAGATGCGCAGGTCCGGATCGGAGAGATGGGTTTCGAGCCACGCGGTTGAGACGAGGCCCCGTCCGTCGAAGTTGCTCATCGTTCCTCCTGCGCTCGGGGCTGGGTTGCCCGCCATGCACTCTCGGGCGAGCCCGGCGGCCAGGCAAGCGCGTCACGTTCGGGTAGGTGATATGGTGCCTCCACGCATCGCAAGGAGCGACCATGAGCGATCCTTACGCCCGCTACCGGCGCCTCGCCTTCGACCGACCACGCGACGGCGTGCTGCGCATCACCTTGAGCAACCCCGAGCGGCTGAACGCGACCGACGCCGTCATGCACCGCGAGCTCGCCGAGATCTGGCAAGACGTCGACCGTGATGAAAGCGTCCGGGCCGCGATCGTCACCGGGGCGGGGCGCGCGTTCTCGGCGGGCGGCGACTTCGACATGATCGAGACGATCATGGACGACTTCGAGACCCGCGTGCGGGTCCACCGCGAGGCGCGCGACATCGTCTACAACCTGATCAACTGCGCCAAGCCCGTGGTCTCGGCCATGCGCGGGCCGGCGGTCGGCGCGGGCCTCGTCTGCGGGCTGCTCGCGGACATCTCGATCGCGACGCCGCAGGCCCGCATCATCGACGGACATACGCGGCTCGGCGTGGCGGCGGGCGACCACGCGGCGATCGTCTGGCCGCTGCTCTGCGGCCTAGCCAAGGCGAAGTACTATCTGCTGCTCTGCGAGACGCTGACCGGCGCCGAGGCCGAGCGGATCGGCCTCATCTCGCTCCTCGCCGAGGACGCTGAGCTCGACGCCAAGGCCGTCGAGATCGCCGGCAAGCTTGCCGACGGCGCGCCCAATGCGATCCGCTGGACCAAGCACACGTTGAACAATTGGCTGCGGAGCGCGGGACCGGCGTTCGACGCCTCGCTGGCGCTGGAGTTCCTCGGCTTCACCGGCCCCGAGGCGCGCGAGGGCCTGGCCTCGCACCGCGAGAAGCGAGCTCCCCGGTTCGCGCCGTAGCGCCTTAGCGGCTGTAGGCGGCGTCCTCGGCCGACATCAGGCCCGGCGCCTCGACCCCGCGCTGGGCAGCGAGCTGCGGCTGCACCGCGTTCGGGTTGTCGATCAGCGTCAGCGTCTCGCGCACGAATTTCGCGTCGGTGACGATGCCGATCGAGAGGTTCTGGCTGTTGAGCTCGACCTGCTGGGTGAGCATGCCGGCGATGAAGCCCTTGTCGCCCGAAGTCGGCTGCCCGTGCGGCGCGCCCGTGACGTAGACCGGTCCGCCGGAGTTGCCGGGGAAGACGTTGAAGTCGAGGAGGAACGTCGGGAAGGCGGTCGAGGGGGCAAGCGGATACGACGCTACGCGGCCCGAGCGCAGGATCGGGAACCCGGCGGTGTTGGCTGAGAGGCCTTCGGGAAAGCCCAGCGCGAGCATCTCGTCACCGGGCTCGAGCGCGTACCTGGCGAACGCATCGTCGCCACCCAGCCACTTCTCCGGGATCGCGGCCTTGGCGAACTCCGGCGGCGCATCGATCTCGATCGCCGCGACGTCGCGGTCGGGATGGTGGATCCAGAGCTCCTTGGTGCCGTCGCGGATCTTCAGCGGCTCCGGATCGTAGCGCCAGCTGCCGTCGGCGTTCTCGACGCGAAAGCCGATCGTGGCGATCGGACCCGGCATCTTGCGGAACACGTGGTTGGCGGTGACCAGGATCGTACGCGGATGGCCGTCCGGCGTCGGGTCAGAGATCAGGAAGCCGGTTCCGACCGTGCGGGTGCCGTCGCCGAGCGGCTGCTCGACCTGAACAGTAGCCTGGATAAGATCGATGGACAGGTCTACGGCCACCGAACCCGCTCCTGACGCTAGTGATTCTGGCACTCGATGATGCGGTCGGCATTTGACCAAATCGTTGACGCCGCACAAGCTGCGCGCATGCCGCAGGGGCGCCTTCAGCGCAGGTCCAATGGCCACTGAGGCGCCGCGGCGACTGGCGTTGATCACCGGCGCGTCGGCCGGGCTCGGCGAGGCGTTCGCCCGGGCCTACGCTGCGCGAGGCCTCGACGTGGCGCTGGTCGCCCGCCGCGCCGACCGGCTGCAGGCGCTGGCGGACGAGCTGAAACGGCGCTCCGGCGTCGAGGCGCTTGCAATCCCCGCCGACCTCGCCGGCTGGGAGGCGCACGTTCCCGTGATGGAGACGCTGGAGGCCGCCGGCCGGCATGTCGACGTGCTGGTCAACAACGCCGGCTTCGGCATCCCGCAAAGTTTCGCCTCGACGCCCTGGGAGCGGCAGCGCGACTTCCTGATGACGATGGCGGTGAACGCCTGCGGCTTCGCCCACGACGTGATCCCGGGCATGGCGTCCCGCGGCTGGGGCCGGATCGTCAACATCGCCTCGATGGCGGCGTTCTCGCCGGGAGTCGCCGGCAACTCGCTCTATCCGGGCGTGAAGAGCCTGATGGTGAAGTTCAGCCAGTCGCTCGATGCGGAGTACCGCGCCAAAGGCGTGAAGGTGACGGCCGTCGCGCCCGGCTTCACGCGCACCGAGTTCGCCGAGCAGGCGGGCGTGCAGGCGATCATGGACCAGGAGCCGCGCCTCTTCTGGCAGACCGCCGAGGAGGTGGCGCTGGCGGCGATCCGCGGCAACGAGCGGGGCAAGGTCGTGGTCATTCCCGGCTGGCACAACCGCGTCGCGGCGGCGCTGCTGCGCGGCCTGCCCGAGCCGCTGGTGCGTCGGATCATCGCCGCCGGCTCGGCGAAGTATCATCTGGATTGAAGGAGCGGCGCGTGGCGGGGCATTTCGACATCGTGGTGATCGGCTCGGGCGCGGGCGGGGCGACGCTGGCGCAGCGGCTTGCGCCGACTGGCAAGAGAATCCTGATCCTCGAGCGCGGCGAGCACGTGCCGCGCGAGGCGGAGAATTGGAGCCCGAAGGCCGTCTTCATCCAGCATCGCTATCGCACGCAGGAGAAGTGGTTCGACAAGGCCGGCCACCCGTTCACGCCCAACACCCACTACTGGGTCGGCGGCAACACCACCTTCTATGGCGCGGCGCTGCTGCGGCTGCGCAACCGCGACTTCGACGAGACCCGGCACTCGGGCGGCGTCTCGCCGGCCTGGCCGATCTCGCTGACGGACCTCGCGCCCTACTACATGGAGGCCGAGCGGCTCTGGCAGGTGCACGGGGCGCGCGGCGACGACCCTACCGAGAACGGCGACGAGCCGCCCTACGCCTACCCGCCGATCCGGCACGACCCCGGCGTCGCGCTTCTGAAGACGCATTGGGAGAACCAGGGCTGGAAGCCGTTCTCGCTGCCGGTGGCGATCCGGCTCGACGAGCAGAACCCGGTCACCTCGACGTGCATCAAGTGCAAGACCTGCGGCGGCTACCCGTGCCTGTTGCGCGCCAAGTGCGACGCGCGAACCGTGGCGGTCGCGCCGCTGCTCGACCTGCCGAACGTAACGCTGCTGACCGGCCGCAAGGCGGTGCGGCTGGAGACCGACCCGGCAGGCAAGACCGTGACCGAGGTGGTCTGCGAGACCGAACACGGCGAGGAGCGCTGGAGCGGCGACATCGTGGTGGCGGCGGCGGGCGCGGTGAACACCGCCGTGCTGCTGCTCAACTCGGCCAGCACCGCACACCCGAACGGCCTCGCCAACGGCTCCGACCAGGTCGGGCGCAACTACATGTTCCACACCCTGACGGCGATGGTGTCGCTGACCGCCGAGCACAGCGAGATCCTGTTTCCCAAGACGCTGGCGGTGAACGACTTCTACTGGCGCGATCCTCGCGGCGGGTTCGACTACCCGATGGGGCACATCCAGCTGCTCGAATACATGACCGGCCAGACGCTCGAGGGCGAGGTGTCCGACTGGCTGCCGCCGGCCCTGGTGCCCGACAGCCTCGCCAACGCGGCGGCCTCGCGAATGCTCTCGATGCTGGTGATCTCGGAGGACCTGCCGGCGCCCGGCAACCGGGTGCGGACGACGCCCGACGGGCGCATCCACCTCGACTATGAGCACAACAACCTCGAGGGCCACGAGCGGCTGGTGAAGACGCTGCGCGAGAGCCTGAACGACTTCACCGAGCATACCCACCCGATCAGCCAGCACCACTTCCAGTTCGACAGCCTGCTCCCGCTCTACGGCACCGCCCACCAGGCCGGCACGGTGCGGTTCGGCCAGGACCCGAAGAGCTCGGTGCTGGATCCCTGGTGCAAGGCGCACGAGCTCGACAACCTCTACGTCGTCGACACCTCGTTCTTCGTCACTTCGGCGGCCGTGAACCCGACGCTCACCACCGTCGCCAACGCCATGCGCGTCGGCGACCACCTGAAGGAGCGACTGGGGGCGAGGACGGCGGCAGCGTAACGGCGCCTGCTGGGCGGGCTTTGTCGGCTCCGCAGCGTCCGTCGTTGCGCAACCACTAGACTTCGCATCCGACAGGGCTGTTCGGCGGCGCCGGCGCCGACTATCAAGGATTGATCCTTGGGGCGCGAAGCCTTGTCGACGCCCTTTTGCGTAGCGTTGTTGTCGGGCGTCGGATGGGTGAACCTTTCTCTGCCAAACTCACCTTCGTGCTCAAGTCGCTTTCGCTCAGCCGGGCCAGGCTGGCGGCGGACCTCGGACTGAACAAATCGGTCGTGGCGCGGTGGGTGTCCGGCGCGACGTCCCCGTCCGAGCACAATCTGGCGCGCCTCAGCGCGCTCATCGCCCGCTCCGCGCCCGGCTTCACGGTGCTCGACTGGGAGCGCGATCTGACCGGTCTGGCGTCGCTGATGGGTGTGAGCCTCAGCGCGCCGGCCTCGCCGCCGGCGCCGCCTGGAGCCAATCTGGCGCTCCACTTCGGCGACGAGATTCGCGCGGCGACCCGGCTCCGAGGCCCTTCCTACGAAGGCTTCTACGAGTCCCTCAGGCCCTATTCGGGCCTCGAGGGTCACTTCATTCGCGACCACTGTCTGGTCAGGGTGGCCGACGACGGCCTCCTGCAACTGCGCATGTCCACCGGCGGCGTCAGGGTCGAAGGCTGGGTCCTGCCGCTGAACAACCTGATCTACGTGATCGGGTCGGAGTTCACGAGCGGCGCGATGGTCTTCGCGCTGCTGCACGGGGTCAACTCGACCCGGGTGGAGATCCTCGACGGCCTTATCCTGGCGCCCAGCCTCGACAAGGGCCGCACCGCCCTGGCCAGCACGATCATCCTGCAACGCGTGCGCGACCTGTCAGGCGACCGCTCAGCCGACGACGCGGCGCTCGAGGCGATGGACACGACCGAGGTCATCCTGGCGCCCAGCTCGGTGCCGGACGACTTGCGCCGCCACCTGGCGCGCGAGGACCTGGCGGCGCAGACGCTCCCAGTCGGAGGCATGCTGCGCGTGCTTCTCTCCGAGTCGTTGAGCCGAGGACCGCTGCCCACCGTTTCGTGACGGCGACGCAGGATCGGCGCGTGCAACGAAAAGCAACTCTGCGACCGCCAAAGCAACGCTGCGGCCGCCGAGGCAACTCCCAACCTTTGCGAGTAATTTTCATAGTCACGGCCAAGTCAGAACGGGACGGGCTCGGTCTTGGGCGAGCCCATGCAGGAGGTCTCGATGTTAGCTTCGGCTGCGCTCAGTGTTGGCGACCCGCGGTCGCCGTCCGCCATCCACATCAACAACGCCCTCGAGCGCAGCGCCGAGGAGATCGACATTCACCTCGGCAAGCGCCTGCGGACGCGTCGGCGGCTGCTCTGGATGACCCAGAGCGAAGTGGCCTCGGCGGTCGGCGTCGGCTTCCGACAGATCCACAAGTACGAATGCGGAGTGAGCACGATCTCCGCCGCCCGACTGTGGCTTCTCGCCGAGGCGCTTGGCGTGACGGTCGAGTACTTCTTCAGCGGCCTCGGGGCCTAGCGCCCGAACTCACCCGGTCAACTGGGCGAGCAAGGCGTCGTCGGCCGTGAAGTCGAACGTGTAGCGGCCGCGGCCCTCGCGCACGTACCAGGCGTACGAGTCGCGATAGCCGTCCTCGATCCCGAACTCGGGCGCCCAGTCGATGTCGCTGAGGGCCTTGTCGATCGAGAGGATGGCCGCGCCGTTCAGGCCCTCGCCCCAGTGCAGCAGCGGCGGGGACTGGCGGCGGGCGATCGCCATCGGAACCTCGACCACCTTGGCTGTCATGCCCATGGCGCGTGCGATCAGATGCACGACGCCGACGATGGTGGTCACCTCGGCGCTGGAGACGTTGTAGGCCTCGCCCTTGACCTTCTCGGCGCCGATCAGGGCGGCCATCAGGCGCGCGACATCCCTCGTATGGACCAGCGACAGCGCCGCGAAGCCCTCGGCGGGGATCAGAATCGGCCGCCCGGCTTCGATGCGAGCGAACAGGGCAGGGTCGCGCGTGGCCACGGCGCTGCGGGGCCCCAGCGTATGGCCGACGCGCAGTATGGTGACCGGCAGCCGTTCCGACTCCCAAAGGCCGAGGAGACGGTCCTCGCACTGCACCTTGCCGACGCCGTAGGCGGCCCGCGGGTCGGGGTTGTCGGGCGCGTGTCGGCGGAAATGCTCGCGCAGCGGCTGGAGGTAGCTGCGGCGGTAGACCGCCTGCGAGCTGGTGAAGACGTAGTGCTGGATCCGCCCGGCGAAGAGCTCGATCAGGGGCGCCATGTCGTCCGGGCGATAGGCGGTGTGGTCGAAGATCACGTCGAAGGCGTCGCGATGCGGCGCCAGGGCCTCAGCGAGGGCGCCCGGTTGGGTGCGGTCGCAATGGATGCGACGCGCGCCCTCGGGCAGCGGCGCCTCGTGACTGTTGACGACCGTGACCTCGTGTCCGCGCCGAGCCAGCTCGAAAACCAGATCGAGCCCGATGTAGCGATTGCCGCCCGTGACCAGCGCGCGCATTTCACAGACCCTTCCTGGGAAGACCGACGCGCCAGCCAACGGCAGGCGACCTCGCGACAGTCAAACACTCGTCTTCGCTCCGGTCTCGCCGAGGGTTTCCTTCGCCTGTGGCGGCGTGACAACGGCGAAGCTCGCGGAAGCTGTGCTAGGCTCATCCTCAAGGGCGGTGAGCGCGGCTCGCCCGGTCAACCCTAAGCCCTTGCGGCAAGAGAGAAATGCGGGCGGGAGGCGCACAGAACGTCGCGTCGGGTGCGGACGATTCCGCTCCGGCTGATTCGCGAGGATCGGCCGTGAGCGCGCGCGCGGCCGTCGCCCGCCCCGGTGGGAGCGTGCTGGCGAGGTACCTGCGTCCGCAGGCGCGGCGCATGGCGATCCTCGCCGGCTTCCTCCTCGCCGGCATCGCCACGCAGCTGCTCTCGCCGCTGATCGTGCGCCGATTCATCGACACGGCGGCGGTGGGCGGCGCCCACGCCTCGCTGACGGCGCTCTGGGTGCTGGCGGGCGCGTTCATCGCCGCGGCGATCGTGACCCAGCTGCTGCAGATCGGCGCGACCTACCATTCCGAGCAGCTGGCCTGGGCGGCGACCAACGCACTGCGGCGCGATCTCGCCACCCACGCGCTCGGCCTCGACATGAAGTTCCATAACGCCACCTCGCCCGGCGACCTGATCGAGCGGGTCGATGGCGACGTCGCGGCGCTGGCCAACTTCTTCTCGCAGTTCGTGCTGCAGATCGTCGGCGGCGCCCTGCTGCTGGCCGGGATCCTGCTGGTGCTGCTGCTGCAGGACTGGCGCATCGGGCTGGCGCTGGGCGCCGTCGGCGTCGTGACCGGGCTCACCATGCACGCCATGCGCGACCTGGCGCGCGACCAGTGGGAGCGGGTGCGCAACGCCTTCTCCGCCTTCTCGGCCTTCCTCGAGGAGCGGGTGGCGGGGCTGGAGGACATCCGCGCCAACGGCGGCGGCGCCCACGCCATGCGCCGCTTCGCCGAGCTGAACCGCGAGCTGGCCGCCAGCAACATCGCCGCGATCCGGCGCGGGCAGTGGATCTACCTCGTCGCCAGCGGACTCTTCTCGCTCGGCTTCGCCGTCGCCCTTGCGGTCGGCGCCCGGCTCTTTCAGCTGCACGCCGTCACGATCGGCGCGGTCTTCATGTTCGTGCAGTACACGGGGATGATGGCGCAGCCGATCGTGCTGATCGGCACCCAGCTGCAGCAGTTCCAGACCGCCTCCGCCAGCCTCACCCGCATCCGCGGGCTGCTCGCCCTCGGGCCGGAGCTCATCGACGGCCCGGGAGTCGGCTGGGGGTTGTTTCGCCAGCGCCCGCCGCGGGTCGCCTTCGAGCACGTCGACTTCGCCTACCGCAGCGACGCGCCGGTGCTGCGCGACGTCTCGCTGACGCTCGAGCCGGGCATGGTGCTGGGCCTCCTGGGCCGCACCGGCAGCGGCAAGACCACCCTGACGCGGCTGCTCTTCAGGCTCTACGACCCGGTCGGCGGCCGCGTCGCGCTCGACGGCGAGGATATCCGCGGCGCCACCCTCGCCGAGCTGCGCAGCCGGATCGGGCTCGTGACCCAGGAGGTGCAGCTGTTCGACGCCTCCGTGCGCGACAACGCCACGCTGTTCGATCCGACCATTCCCGACACGCGGATCATCGATGTCTTGACCGACCTCGGCCTCGGGGACTGGCTCGCGCGGCAGCCGCAGGGGCTATCGACGGTAATGGCGGCGGGCGGCGGCCTCTCGGCCGGCGAGGCGCAGCTGCTGGCGTTCGCCCGCGTGTTTCTGAAGGACCCGGGCCTCATCCTGCTCGATGAGGCCTCGTCACGCCTCGACCCCGCCTCCGACCGCCTGATCGAGCGCGCGCTCGACAAGCTGCTCGGGGCCGACGGCAAGAGCCCGCGCCGCACGACGATCATCATCGCCCACAAGCTCTCCACCGTGGACCGCGCCGACCGGATCGCCATCCTCGACGGCGGGCGGGTGCTGGAGACCGGGGGGCGCGCCGCGCTGGCGGCCGATCCCGGCTCCGCCTTCGCGCGGCTCTTGGCGACCGGGGCCGAGGAGGCGCTGGCGTGAGCTTCGTCGCCGCCCACGATCCGGCCGAGACCGCGCCGCTGCCGCCGGCGCCGCCGCGGCAGACCGCGTTCGCGCAGACCTGGCGCATCGCCATGACCCGGCCCGGCCTCTTCGGCCTCGGTCTGACGCTCTACGGCCTTTTCTACGCCCTGCCGCTCATTCCCGGCCTGATCCAGCGCGAGATCTTCGACACGCTCAGCGGACGCCGTCCGGCCGGCCTCGACGTCTGGGGCCTGATCGGGCTCTGGTTCGCCGCCCAGATCGCGCCGCTCGTCGCGTTCTACTTCGCCGTCTGGGCCTACCAGACCTTCACCACGCTCTCGCGGGTGATGGTGCGGACCAACATGCTGGGCTGGATGATGTTCGCCCGCGGCCCCCGCAAGCCGCGCGGCACGGCGGGCGAGGCGCTGAGCCGGTTCCGCGACGACGTCAACGAGACCCTCTCGTTCATGGAGGGGTGGGGCGACACCGTCGGCCAGGGTCTCTTCGCCGTGCTGGCGCTGGCGATCATGTGGCGGATCGACAGCATCGTCACCTTCGCCGTGATCGCGCCGATGGTGCTGGTGGTGGTGATCACCCAGCGCATCACCGCCGGCATCCACAAGTACAGCCGCGTCGCCCGCGAGGCGGAGGCGCGTGTCACCTCTTTCGTCGGCGAGATGTTCGCGGCCGTGCAGGCGATCCGCGTCGCCGGCGCCGAGCCGCGGGTGCTGGGGCGACTCGAGGCGCTGAACGACGAGCGGCGCCGAACGGCCGTGCGCTACCGTGTCTACGTCACCCTGCTCGACACCTTCGGGGTCGGCACCTCGAGCCTGGCGCTCGGGCTGGTGCTGCTGCTGGCGGCCGGCGCCATGCGCGACGGACGCTTCACGATCGGCGACTTCACCCTCTTCGCCTCTTACGTCGGCGCGGCGACGTCGGCGCCGCGCTGGCTCGGGCGGCTGTTGGCCCGCAAGCGCACCGCCGACGTCGCCCTGATGCGGATCACCACGCTGCTGGAGGATGCGCCGGACGAAGCCGTCTCCGCGGCCCGCCCCGCCGCGCCCCGCGAGGTTGCGGCCGGCCGCCCGTTCGAGCGGCTCGAGGTGAAGGGCCTGACCGCGCTTCACAGAACATCCGGCCAAGGGGTGCGCGACATCGATTTCACGCTGCGCCGGGGCGAGGTGGTGATCGTCACCGGCCGGGTCGGGTCGGGGAAGTCGACGCTGCTCAAGGCCGTCGTCGGCCTGCTGCCGCTGCAGGGGGGCGAGCTCGTCTGGAACGGCGAGCCCGTCGACGATCCCGCCACCTTCATGACGCCGCCGCGCGCGGCCTACACCGCCCAGACGCCGCGGCTCTTCACCGAGTCCCTGCGCGACAACATTCTGATGGGCGAGGCGGCGGACGGGGGCCGGCTGGACCAGGCGGTGCGGCTCGCGGTGCTCGAGGACGACGTGAGGCAGCTGGGCGCCGGCCTCGACACGCTGGTGGGAAACCGCGGCGTGACGCTCTCCGGCGGCCAGGTGCAGCGCTCGGCGGCGGCGCGGATGTTCGCCCGCAGGCCGGAGCTGCTCGTCTTCGACGACGCCTCCAGCGCGCTCGATGTGCGGACCGAACACACCTTCTGGGAGCGGCTCTTCGCCTCCGGCCAGCACACCTGCCTCGCTGTCTCGCACCGGCTGGAAGCCTACCGGCACGCCACCGAGATCCTGGTGCTCGACCAGGGCCGCATCGGCGCGCGCGGGTCGCTGCGCGAGTTGCTGCGCGACAGCCCGCTCTTCCGCGAGGTCTGGCACGAGTCAGCCCACGCCGCCGCCGCCGCGGCCCACCACCCGGCGCCCGAGCCGGCCGAATGACCCGCCCAACGTCGTTCGCGACTCGATCAACCACGTCGGCGGCGTCGGGCTCCTGGGCGCCGGCGTGATGGGGGCCGAGCACGCGTTCTGCTATGGGCAGATGGACGCCGTTGGGGTCGCCGGGATCTTCAGCCGACGCCTGGAGGCAGCCGGCGCGATCGCCGGACCTTGCGCGATCGGCGCGCGATCCCTGTCGACCGCTAGGGGGCGGACCCGGCGCACAGAGCCGCGACGCGGCCGGGTCCGCCAAGAGTTCAGCCCGCCGCGGCCTGCTTCTCGCCGATGCGATCGAAGTCGCCGGCGTCGTGCCGCTCGGGCAGCTGGGCGGTGTTCACCAGCCGGCCACGTTTCACCGCCGGCCGCTGCGCGATCTGGTCCGCCCAGCGGATCACGTTCCTGTAGTCCTGCACCGCGAGGAACTCGCCGGCGCCGTAGACCATCCCCTTGGCGGCCGCGCCGTACCAGGGCCAGACGGCCATGTCGGCGATGGTGAACTCATCGCCCGCCAGGTACTCGACCTCGGCGAGCCGCCGGTCGAGCACGTCGAGCTGGCGCTTCACCTCCATCGCGAACCGGTCGATCGCGTATTCGATCTTGATCGGCGCGTAGGCGTAGAAGTGGCCGAAGCCGCCGCCGAGGTAGGGCGCCGAGCCCATCTGCCAGAAGAGCCATGAGAGCGTCTCGGCGCGTTTGGGCTGTTCGGTCGGCAGGAAGGCGCCAAACGTCTCTGCGAGGTGCACGAGAATCGCGCCGGACTCGAACAGACGGATCGGCGTCGGGCCGCTGCGGTCGAGCAAAGCCGGGATCTTGGAGTTGGGATTGATCGCCACGAAGCCGCTGCCGAACTGGTCGCCGCTGCCGATGTTGATCATCCAGGCGTCGTACTCGGCGCCCGCATGGCCGGCGGCCAGCAGCTCCTCGAGCATCACGGTCACCTTGATCCCGTTCGGCGTGCCCAGCGAATAGAGCTGAAACGGGTGGCTGCCGACCGGGAGCTCCTTTTCGTGCGTCGGGCCGGCGACAGGGCGATTGATGTTGGCGAAGCGCCCGCCGTTCTCCTTGTTCCAGGTCCAGACCTTGGGCGGCGTGTAGGCGGTCGTGTCGTTCATGAAAGCTTCCTGTGCGGTGATACGGCCCGGGCCTGATGTGGGTCGGCGGCCGGCGTTTGGCTAGCAAGCCGCCCCTTCGAACCTTTCCCGCGGCGCGGGAAGGGTTGTAGAGACCGCCGCCATGACAGCACCCGCACCGCCGCGTCCGCGCAAGGAGCCGAAACGCATCGAGCAGCTGGGGCGGGTCAGGACCGACGACTACGCCTGGATGAAGGACGACGCCTGGCAGCAGGTGCTGCACGATCCCGCCAAGGTGAAGGCCGAAGTGCGCGAGCATCTGGTGGCGGAGAACGCCTACGTCGCGGCCGTGCTGAGGCCGACCGAGGCGCTGCAGGCGAAGATGTTCGAGGAGATGAAGGGGCGGATCAAGGAGGACGACGCCTCGGTCCCCGACCCCGACGGCGCGTTCGAGTACTTCAGCCGCTATGAGCTAGGCGCGCAGCATCCGCGCCACCTGCGCCGTCCGCGCGGCGCCGGCGGCGACGAAGCGCTGCTGCTGGACGAGGAGGCCCGGGGCGCGGGCCAGCCCTACTACGCCGTGGGCGCCGCAGGACACTCGCCCGACCACAAGCTTTACGCCTGGGCCGAGGATACTCAGGGCTCGGAGTATTACCGCATCTTCCTCCGCGACCTGACGACCGGCGAGATCGCCTCCGACGTCATCGACAACGCCTACGGCGCGTTCTGCTTCTCGCCCGACAGCCAATGGCTCTTCTGGGTCTGGCGCGACGAGAACGCACGGCCCTCGAAGGTCTTCCGGCGTCCCGCTCGCGGCGGCGAGGACGCGCTGATCTACGAGGAGCCCGACGAGGGCATGTTCCTCGGCGTCGACGTAACGGACGACCGCAGCCACATCCTGATCTCGGCGCGCAACCAGGAGACCAGCGAGGTCTGGCTGATCCCCGCGTCCGATCCCGCCGCCGCGCCGGTGGTGGCCCAGCCCCGGCGTCCGGGCGTGCGCTACAGCCTCGGCCGCTGGGATGGACGCTGGACCGTCCGCACCAACGACGATGGCGCGGTCGACTTCAAACTGATGGCGTCGGACGCGCCCGTGCCCGGCAAGGCGACCTGGCGGGACTTCATCCCCCACCAGAGCGGCCGACTGATCGCCCAGGTCGGCGGCTACAGGGGCCACCTCGTGCGGCTGGAGCGCGAGAACGCCATCGACCGCATCGTGGTGCGTGACCTGGCGGGCGAGGAGCATGCGATCGCTTTCGACGAGCCCGCCTACGCGCTCTCGCTGGCCGGCGGCTACGAGTACGACACGACCGTCGCCCGCTTTGTCTACCAGTCGCCGACGACGCCGCGGCAGTGGTTCGACTACGACATGGCGACCCGTGCGCGGCTGCTGCGCAAGACGCAGGAAATCCCGTCGGGCCACGACCCGGCCCGCTACGAGACCCGCCGGCTCTACGCCACGGCGCCCGATGGCGCGGACGTGCCGATCACGGTGCTGATGCTGAAGGGAACGCCGCTCGACGGCTCGCGCCCGCTCTTGCTCTACGGCTACGGCGCCTACGGCATTCCGCAGGAGGCCTCGTTCTCGATCCGCAACTTCAGCCTCGTCGACCGTGGCTGGATCTGGGCCATCGCCCATGTCCGCGGCGGCTCGGACAAGGGCTGGGGCTGGTTCCTGGATGGGCGCGGCTTCAAGAAGACCAACACCTTCACCGACTTCATCGCCTGCGCCGAGCACATGATCGCCGCCGGCTACGGCAAGGCCGGTCGGATCGCGGCCTACGGCGGCTCGGCCGGCGGCATGCTGATGGGCGCGATCGCCAATATGCGACCCGATCTCTGGGGCGCGATCATCGCCGCGGTGCCGTTCGTCGACGTGCTGAACACGATGAGCGACACCACGCTGCCGCTGACGCCGCCGGAGTGGCCCGAGTGGGGCAACCCGCTGAAGGACGCAGCGGCCTATGACTACATCGCCAGCTACAGCCCCTACGACAACGTGGCCGCCAAGCCCTATCCGCCGATCCTGGCCACCGGCGGCCTCTCGGACCCGCGCGTCACCTGGTGGGAGCCCGAGAAGTGGATCGCCCGTCTGCGCGAACATTCGACAAGCGAGGCCCCGATGCTGCTCAAGATCAACATGGAGGCCGGCCACGGCGGCGCCTCGGGGAGGTTCGACTTCCTGAAGGAGATCGCCCTCGACTACGCCTTTGCGGTCTGGGCGATCGAGGGCGAGGGCGCTTTGTGAAGATCCGCGCGGCGAGCGAGGCCGACGCGCCGGCGGTGGCGGCGATCTACGGTCACCATGTGCTCCACGGCCTCGGCACGTTCGAGGAGATCCCCCCGAGCGAGGCCGAGATCGTAAACCGCATCCGGGGCGTGCTCGAAAAGGGCCTGCCCTACCTCGTGGCCGAGGACGACGACGGTCGCATCGCCGGGTTCGCCTACGCCGCGCCGTTCCGCCCCCGCGCCGCCTACCGCTACACCGCCGAGGACAGCGTCTACGTCCGTCCCGACGTCATCGGTCGCGGCGTCGGCAAGACCCTGGTGGCCGAGGTGATCCGCGCCTGCCAGGCGATGGGTCTGCGCCAGCTCGTGGCCGTTATCGGCGACAGCGGCAACGCCGGCTCGATCGGCCTGCACCGCTCGCTCGGCTTTGAGCAGACGGGCGTCGGCCGCGCCTTCGGCTACAAGCACGGCCGCTGGGTCGACATCGTCTGGATGCAGAGGGCGTTGGGACCCGGCGACCGGGCGCCGCCAGAGGGCGAGGGGCTGGAGCCCTGATCGCGCCTCAGGCGCGGCCGGCCAAGCTGCGCCTGTAGATCGTCAGCGCCGCGGCGAAGGCGGCGCCGACCAACGCGCCGCCACGCCGGCGAAGGCCATCTGACCCTCGCCAGCCGCGAGTCTCTCGGAGCCGAAGCGACGTCATGGCGGTCGTGGCGCGGGCCGCTCAGGTCAGGGCGCGGCGCTCGGTTCGGCGATGAGCTGGGCGATGCGGCGGGCGAGGTCGGCCTTGGCGTACGGCTTGGAGATCAGGTGCACGCCGTCGTCGAGCCGGCCCTGGTGGATGATCGCGTTGTCGGTGTAGCCGGAGGTGAACAGGATCGGCACGCCCGGCCGCATCGCCTGCACGCGGTGGGCGAAGTCGCGGGTGCGGATCGCGCCCGGCATGACGACGTCGGTGAACACGAGGTCGATCCGCTCTCCGGCCTCGACCAGCTTGAGCGCCGCCTCCGCGTCGGGCGCCTGCAGGCTGCGATAGCCGAGCTCGTCCAGCATGCCGACCGCGGCCTCGCGCACCGCATCCTCGTCTTCGACCACCAGGATGGTCTGGCCGGTCTCCGGCGCCGGCGGCTGGTCGAGCAGCAGCAACGTGCGCTGCTCGGCCTGGCGCGAGCGCGGCAGATAGATCTTCACCGTCGTGCCATGGGCGACCTCGCTGTAGATCTGGATGTGCCCGTTGGACTGCTTGACGAAGCCGTAGACCATCGAAAGGCCGAGGCCCGTTCCCTTGCCGTCGGACTTGGTGGTGAAGAACGGCTCGAAGACGCGGGCGCGCACCTCGTCCGTCATGCCCTCGCCGGTGTCGGTGACGGCGATCATGACGTATTGGCCAGGGGTCACATCGCGCGCGGTGCGGGCGTAGGTCTCGTCGAGCGCGGCGTTGGTGATCTCGACCGTCAGGCGCCCGCCGTTCGGCATCGCGTCGCGGGCGTTGAGCGCGAGATTGAGGATCGCGCTCTCGACCTGCGCGGGGTCGGCGATGGTGTTCCAGAGCCCGCCGGCGACGACGGTCTCGACCTCGATCGCCTCGCCGAGCGTGCGGCGCAGGAGGTCGGCCATGTCGCTGACGAGGCGCGAAAGGTTGACCACCTTGGGCGCCAGCGGCTGGCGACGCGCGAAGGCTAGCAGCTGGCGCGTGAGCTGGGCTGCGCGATCGGCGCCGTAGAGCGCGTTCTTGAGCCGGGTCTGGCCGCGCGGATCGCCCTCCACCATCGAGGCCAGCAGCTCGAGATTGCCGCGGATGACTTGCAACAGGTTGTTGAAGTCGTGGGCGACGCCGCCGGTCAGCTGGCCAATGGCCTCCATGCGCTGGGAGTCGCGCAGACGCTCCTCGGCGCGGACGCGGTCGGTGATGTCACGCACCGCCCCGATCAGGCGGTCGACGACGCCGTCGGCGTTGCGCACCGGCGCCATGATCGATTCCCAGACGCGCGGGCCGCCCGGCAACCCGGGGATCTCGCTGCGGGTGGTGATCGGCTCCCCGCCGGCTCTGACGTCCCGGTAGTGGGCGATCAGCCCCGCCGCGACCCGGGGCGGCAGCAGGCGCTCGACCGCGCGGCCGCGGACACGCTCGGGCCGGACGTTCAGCGTCTTGGCGAAGGCGGGATTGAGGTCGGCGACGACGTAGCGGTCGCCGTCCTCGATGTTGAGCACGATCAGGTAGTCGGGCGAGGCGTTGAAGAGCGCGGTGGTGAGCGCGCTCAGCGCGTCCCGGGCGGCCTCGGCGGTCTCGGCGCTCGCGATCGCCCGGACCAGCCGACGGTTGTTGTCGGCCAGCAGGATCATACCCAGCGTCAGCCCGGTCAGCGCCACCAGGCTGACCGCGAGGCCGAGGACCAGCTCCAGGTTCTGGATCTGCCGCGCGGCGATCGTGCGGCTGTTGAGGAGGGTGTTCTCGGACGTCGTCACCTTGTCGGCGAGCGCGCGGATGTCCTCCATCTCGACATGGGCGCGGCTTCCCACCATGACGTCCCGCGCCAGTTCGAAATCACCGGCCTGGCCGGCGGCGACGATCCGATCGACCGTGGATTGGCGCCTCTGGATCGCGTCGATCAGGTCGGCGACCTGGCGCGCCTCGGCCGGATTGTCAGCGACGAGGCGCCTCAGCTCCGCCTCCTGCGTCGGCAGGCTGGCCGAAGCGCGGTGGTAGCCCTTCAGATACGCCGGGTCGTGCGTGATGACGAAGCCGCGCTCGCTGTCCTCCAGCTCCTGAACCGAAGCCAGCAACTGCTGGTTGGAGTCGATCACCGCGCGGGTGTGGTCGAGCCAGGCGCGCGCGCTGGCCACGGTGGCGACCTGGGTGAAGATCAGGAACACGCTAAGGCCGGCGACCAACAGGGCCAGGGCGACCGCGGCGGCGACGATACGCTTGAAGCCCAAATCCACGACCCCAGGAGCGACCGTTGACCGGCCCTGTCGCGCCGGCCTTTTGCGGCTGTTATCGGACGTTGCGGCTCTGGGCTCAAGGCGGCAGGCGTCGCACCGTCCGCCTTGCGGTCAGATGAAGCAGGCGATCTCGGCGAACTGGCCTGCGACCGGATAGCCGGTCACCTCGACCCCGGCTGCATCGAGCCAGGCGTGGGCGTCGAGCGGCTTGCCCCGGCCCTTGGCGGCGCCGAAGTGGAGCACGCTGGCCACGCCGCGACGTGAGAGCATGATCCGCGCGGCCATCGCCTGCGGCAGGCAGACCGCCTTGAACGGCACGTGCCGCGCGGCGCACACGGTGGCCCAGCCGATCTCGCCGGCCAGCCGCGCCTCGGCCTCGGAGCCGCCTGGCCAGATCTGCGCGGCTCGAGCGTCGGCTGGCGAGACGAAGACGCCGAGCCGCCGCGCGAGCTTCGGGAACGGGACGGCGAGCAGGGCGAGGCGGGCGACCAGCAGCCAGAAGGCGGCCTCGATCAGCAGCGCTCGCCGGCGCGAACCGACTTCGCCGAGACGGCGCAGCTTGGCGGCGAGGCGGCCGCTCACGTCGCGGCTCCGCTTCGGAACGGGTGGACCAGCTGGCCGAGCAGCGCCTCCGGCACGCCGGCCGCCCCGTAGCCCTCCGGGCGGCCGCTGGGCATCTCGAAGGTGCCGAACACCAGGTCCCAGACCGGGAACATCGGAGCGAAGTTGCGGCTCTGGCGCTCCGGATCGGCGCAGTGGTGCCAGCGGTGGAAGACCGGGCTCGCAAGGACATAGCGCAGCGGCCCGAAGGTCCAGTTGAGATTGGCGTGGGTCAGAGCGCCGGAGAAGAAGAACACCGGCGCCGCGAGCAGGAGGCTGGTCTCGGAGAACCCTGCGGCCCTGGCGAGCGCGCCGAGCGCGGCGCTCTGCACGAGGTAATTGATCGGGTGGGTGCGGAACGTCGTGGTCCAGTTCACGTCCAGCGCGCTGTGGTGGATCGCGTGGATCGGCCACAGCCGCCGGGCATGGAAGCCGCGGTGCAGCCAGTACTGCGCGAAATCGGTCGCCACGAGCAGCAGCGCTAGCTGGAGGCCAAGCGGCAGGCCCCTGATGGCCGGACCGGCCAGGCGGTCCGCGAGCGGCCCCAGCGGCGAGGCGGCCCAGGCCGCGCCGGCGATCGGCCCCGCGCTGGCGTAGAGGACGCCAAGCAGGCAGTACGCCATGTCGAGGCCGATGGCGCGCGAGACGAAAACCGGACGGCCGGGGTTGCACGGGAAGAGCCGCCCGAGCGTCCCAAACACGCCGAAGCAGAGGGCGATCAGGACAACGGCCGAGAGGATCTGCGACGGCGTCATGCGCTCCCGCCCGGTTCGCGAAGAAGGCGCGCGACCATAGCGCAAGGGCGCCACGAGAGCGACGGGACTCCCCAAGCGCCCAGCGGCTGCCTAGGCTCTTGGCCATGCAGGAGGCGGCTCGGAAGGACATCGAGGCTCTGGCGCCGGCCGTCGAGCTCGCGTGCGCCTGCTGCATGTGGCCGCCGTCGGCGCGGCGCGACGAGCGGGTGCGCGCCGCCGCCGCGCACGTCGACTGGGAGAGGTTCCTGCGCGTCGCAGCGCGGCAGAGAGTCCAGGGGCTCGCGCAGGCGGCGCTGAGCGCTGCGGGCGTTCGCCCGCCGAATGACGCTGGCGCGGCGCTGAAAGACGCGGCGCGGGCGATTTCGGTCCGCGGCCTCATGGTCGCGGCGGAGTCGGTGCGCCTGCAAGGTCGGTTCGAGGCGGTGGGTGTCGCACCCGTGTTCGTGAAGGGTGCGGCGCTGGCCGAGCTTGCGTACGGATCGCTCTCGCTCAAGCACAGCCGCGACATCGATGTGCTCGTCGCGCCCGCCGACGCCGAGCGGGCGCTGGCGCTGCTCGAGGCCGAAGGTTACGCGCTGGTCGCGCCGCGCGGCCCGCTGACGCCGGCGCAGCGGCGTATCGTCCTGCGCCAGCACAAGGACATCGAGCTCTGGTCGCCCGAGCGTCGGCAGAGCGTCGAACTGCACTGGCGGCTGGTCGACAATCCGGCGCTGCTGGCGGGGGTGGGCGTCGGCTCGCCGAAGCAGGCCGTGGCGGTTCTCAAGGGGCGCCTGACGACCCTCGCCGATGCGGAGCTGTTCGCCTACCTCTGCGTGCACGGGGCGACCCATGCCTGGTTCCGGCTGAAGTGGCTGGCGGATCTGGGCGCCTGGCTCGCCGGGAAGACGCCAGGCGAGATCCTCGCGCTTCACGCGGCGGCCGAGCGGCTCGGCGTGGGAGACTGCGCCGGACAGGCGCTGCGACTCTGCCGCGACCTTCTGGGTCTGGCGCTCCCGCCGGACCTGGGGCCCGCGCTCGATGCGCCGCGCGTGCGCCGGCTGGCGGCCGGGGCGCTCGATGCGATGGCGGGCGGTGAAGGGGAACTCGAGCTCGAGCAGCGCAGGTTCGGGCCGTTCCGCCTGCTGCCGATGCAGTTCGCCAGGGGCCGGGGCGCGCGGTTTGTCGCGGCCCAGATCGGGCTTCTGGTCGATAGCGTCGACGACCGCATCGAGGTCCCGCTGCCGCCCGCTCTCAGTTTCCTCTACCCGGTCCTGCGGCTGCCGCTCTGGCTGGCGCGCGTGCGGCGCCGGCGGCGCGCCGGCCTCGCGGCGTCGCCGCCGGCTTGACAGCGGTCAGCGCGGCGAGGCGTCTCTCGCGGGACGTGGCGAGCGAACCGCAACATGCGGCCGCGGCGCGGCGCGGGTTCGCCCCGTCGCTAACGGCCTTCCTCGGCGACTTCGCGCGCTATGCCGGCCGCCAGGGCGCCGTCGCGGCGCTGCTGGTTGGCGCAGGCGCGGTGTTCGAGAGCGTCGGCATCGTGCTTCTGGTCCCGATCCTGGGCGTGGTGGCGGGCGGCAAGCCAGGCGGGGGCGGCGCGCTGCGGTCCGCGGCGGAGCGGACGTTCGCGGCGATCGGCGCGCAGACCCCGTTGCAGCGGCTCGCCGTCCTGCTGGCGGCGTTCGGCGCTTTGATGCTTTTGCGCGCGATCGTCATCGGCTGGCGCGACGTCAGGCTGGCGCAGCTGCAGATCGGCTTTCTGGAGGCGCAGCGGGGAACGGTCGCGGAGTTGCTGGCGGAGGCGCGCTGGGACCAGCTTACGCGGCTGCGCCACGCTCGGATCACGCATCTCCTCAGCGGAGAGATCCAGCGCGTCAGCGCCTGCGCCAATTTCATGCTGCAGGCGGGCGTCGCGGTCGTGATGCTCGCCGCACAGTGCGTGCTGGCGTTCCTGCTGGCGCCGGGCCTGGCGCTGATCGCCTTCGCCCTGCTCGCCGTGATGGCCCTTGCGCTGATCCCGATGGTTCGGCGTTCGCAGCGGTTGGGCGAGTTCGTGACCGGCGCGAACCTGGCGCTGCTCGACAGCGCGACGCAGTTCCTGGGCGGGCTGAAGCTGGCGGTCAGCCAGAATCTGCAGGGCGCCTTCACGCGGGAATTCCGCGAGTCGCTGGGAGCGCTCACCCAGCGCCAGGTCGACAACGTGCGCCAGCGAACCCAAGGGCGGCTCGCGCTCAATCTCCTCTCGTCGGCGGTGGGAGCCGCGATCCTGCTGATCGGCTTCGGCTGGCTGCACACGCCCGCCTCGGTGCTGATCACGCTGCTCCTGATCATCTCGCGCATGGGCGGCCCTGTAGGCCAGCTGCAGCAGGGGCTGCAGCAGGTCGCGGCCGCCCTGCCGGCCTACGACAAGCTGGCCGAGCTCAAGGACGAGCTGGCGGCGGCGCGGGAGCTACGCCCGGCCCGCGCGTCGGCGCGGTTCCCGGAAGGCGCGGTCGTGTTCGACCGTGTCAGCTTCCATCACAGCGAGGAGGCCGAGGCGGGCGGGGTCGAGAACCTGTCCCTGAGCCTGGCGCCGGGCGCCTTCGTCGGCGTCACCGGACCCACCGGCGCGGGCAAGACGACGTTCGCCGATCTGCTCGCCGGCCTTTACGCCCCGCACTCGGGCCAGATCACCGTGGGCGGGTCGCCGCTCGTAGGCGAGACCCTTGCCGCCTGGCGGGCGGGCCTCGCCTACGTCTCGCAGGACCCGTTCCTGTTCCACGACAGCGTCCGGCGCAACCTCGCCTGGGCGGGTCCGGACGCAAGCGAAGCCGAGATGTGGTCCGCGCTCGAGCTCACCGAGGCCGCGGTGGTCGTCCGCCGGATGGCGCAGGGCCTCGATACAGTGGTCGGTGAACGTGGGGCGCTGGTTTCCGGGGGCGAGCGGCAACGGATCGCTCTGGCGCGCGCACTGCTGCGCCGGCCGCGCCTTTTGCTGCTCGACGAGGCGACCAACGCCATCGACATCCCCGCCGAGCAGCGCCTGCTGACGGCGCTGGCGGCGCTCTCGCCGCGCCCAACGATCGTGCTGATCGCCCACCGCCCCGAGAGCCTGGCCGCCTGCGAGACCGTGCTTGTGTTCCAGGCCGGTCGCCTGGCCCCCGCCGCGTCCGAGCACTTGCGGTCAGCGGCGTCCGGCGGCTGATGCGAACGGTCTTCGCGAGCGGCTGTGCCGCGGGAGATTCGGCGCGACATCGCCCATGGCCGGGGATATCGTGACCGACGGCGGACATCCTGCCCGGCGCGAGCGGGAGACGCCGCGTTTCGCCCACGGCTTGCCCCACGCCGCGGGCCAGCGGGTGAGGTGGATCCTGATGCGTCGACGCCGCTCCCTGTCCGGGATCTTGCGCTGGCCCGCGCTGGCGGGCGCCCTCGCCGTTTTGCTGGCCGCGCCGCTCGCAATCGCCCCAGCGATCTCCGCGCCGCGCACGACGCTCGCGGACCTGCCGCAGGCCGACCTCTCCACGACCGGCGCCGAGGGCGAGTACGTGATCGGCCCGGAGGACAAGCTGCGCATCCGCGTCTTCCAGGTAAAGGATCTCTCGTTCGACGAAGAGGAGGTCGACGCCAACGGCCAGATCGAGCTGCCGCTGATCGGCAAGGTCCAGGCCGGCGGCAAGACGACGGCCCAGCTGCGCGACGAAATCGCCCAGCGCCTCGGCGAGAAATATCTGCAATCGCCGCAGGTTTCGGTCTCGGTCGCCGAGTCGGCCAGCCTCAAGGTGACGGTCGAGGGCGAGGTGAAGACGCCGGGTGTCTACCAGATCAAAGGCCGCACCACGCTTATGCAGGCGATCGCGATGGCCGGCGGTCCCAACGACCAGGCGGATCTGCACAGGGTGGCCGTGATCCGCGAGGCCGCCGACGGCATGCGCAAGGCGGCGATCTGCGACTACCAGGCCGTGCGCGACGGGCGCGCCGGCGACCCGATCATCGAGGGCAACGATGTCGTCGTGGTTGACGGATCGACCATGAAGACGCTCTGGTCGAACCTGATGAAGAACCTGCCGATCTTCACCCTCTTCGCCTACCTGCGCTAGCACCGCCGGCGCCCGATTAGAGGAACAACCGGATGGTTGGTGAACGCGACGGCGGCTCGAACCTCTGGGCGCCCGCGGACATGGCCCGGCGGGTGGTCGCCCGCCAACACGAGAACGTCATCGCGGCGTGGGAGGACGTCCAGCTCGCCGACGCTTCGGAGGGAAGCCAGGGCATCCGCCTGCTCGAGTACTGGCGGATCCTCTGGAAGCACAAATGGATCATCGCCGCGGCGGCGATCATCGGCCTGGCGATCGGCTTCGGCGCCACGCTGATGACGCCGAAGGTCTATACCGCCAGCACGACGATCGAGATCGACCGCGAGGCCGCCAGTCCCGTCGGCAACGTCGGCGACGTCGCGCCGATGGAGCGGCTCGCCCGAGATCAGGAGTTCTTCCAGACCCAGTACGGCCTCCTGAAGAGCTGGTCGCTCGCCTCCCGCGTGGCGCAAGCTGAGAACCTCGCCAACGACCCGCAGTTCCTGCACGCCATGGGGATGCGCCCGCGCGTCGGCCGCAAGGCCGCCGCCGGCGGCGACCAGTGGGTGGTCGGCACGCTGGCGTGGGGTCTCGGCGTCTATCCCGTGCGCGATTCCCGCCTCGTGCGGATCACGTTCGACAGCCCCGACCCGAACCTCTCGGCCCGGATCGCGAACGCCTTCGCGCAGAACTTCATCGCCTCCAACCTCGAGCGGCGGTTCGAGGCCTCCGCCTACGCGCGCAACTTCCTCGAGCAGCGGCTGGCCGAGCAGAAGGCCAAGCTCGAGGAGTCAGAACGCCAGCTGGTCGCCTACGCTACGCAGCAGCAGATCATCCAGGTGACCGAGTCGGGCGGCGGCAAGGACGCGCCGCCGCCGCAGTCGCTGGCGGCCACCGATCTCGGCGGCATCAATGGCGCGCTGATCGCCGCCAAGGCTAACCTCGCCCAGGTCGCCGAGCGGTACCGGTCCGTCCAGTCCGCGCCCGGCCTGGCGGCGCCCGAGATCCTGGCCGACCCAACCGTGCAGCAGTTGCGCGGCGAGCGGGCCAAACTGCAGTCGCAGTACAACGAGCAGCTGAAGATCTACAAACCCGACTACCCGGACATGCTGCAGCTCAAGGCGCAGATGGACGACATCGACAAGCAGCTCGTCGTGGCCGGCGACACGATCCGCCGCTCGCTGCGGACCCAGTACGACGCCGCCGTGCAGCAGGTGGGCAACCTGCAGGGCCAGGTCGACCACCTCAAGACCTCGGTGCTCGACGAGCGCAACCGCGAGATCCAGTACAACATCCTGCAGCGCGAGGTGGACACGACCCGCACGCTCTACGACGGCCTCCTGCAGCGCTACAAAGAGGTCGGCGTCGCCGGCGGCATCACCACCAACAACGTCTCGGTGGTCGACCCGGCGCGGCCGCCCGGCGGGCCCTCGCAGCCGCAGCCGATGCATAATCTGATGACGTCGGGCCTGACCGGCCTCGGGGTCGGCGTGCTGCTCGCGTTCCTGCTCGAGGCGCTGGATCAGGCGGTGCGCAAGCCGGTCGACGTGGAGACCAAGCTCGGACTGCCGGTGCTAGGCAGCGTGCCGCTGCTTCAGAAGGGGGTGCAGCCGCTCGAGGCGCTGTCCGACCTGCGCTCGCCGTTCTCCGAGGCCTACCACTCGATCCGCAGCAACCTCGCCTTCTCGACCAACGACGGGGCGCCGCGGGTGCTGGCCGTCACCAGCGCCCGACCCGAGGAAGGCAAGTCGACCACCGCGTTCGCCCTTGCGCAGGGCTTCGCCCGTGTAGGGATGCGCGTGCTGCTGGTCGACCTCGACCTGCGCAATCCGAGCCAGCACAAGACCATCGGCGCCGACAACCGCGTCGGCGCTTCGAGCCTTCTGACCGGCGCGGTGCGGCTGCAGGGCGCGGTGCAGCCGACCGACTGGCCGAACATGTTCCTGATCCCCAGCGGCCCGCTGCCGCCGAGTCCGGCCGAGCTCCTGATCGGTCCGCGCCTCATCGCCTTCGTCAAGGAGGCGCAGGAGCACTTCGACATCGTCATCCTCGATGGGCCGCCGGTGATGGGCCTGGCCGACGCGCCGCTGATCGCCTCCGTCGCCGCCGGCGCCGTCCTCACGATCGAAGCGGGCCGAACGAGCCGGGCTCAGGCGCGTTCGGCGGTCAAGCGGCTGCGCCAGGGCAACGCGCGCATCTTCGGGGCCATCCTGACCAAGTTCGACTCGCGCAAGCAGTCCTATGGCTACGGCTACGCCTACGCCTACGAGTACGACTACCAGTACGGCCGCAAGGAAGAGCCGGCCGCGGCCAACCGACCCTCGGTGTTGACGGACCGGTCGCGCAAGACCCCGCCTGCGGCCTGACGGCCCGGTGAGCGCCCCGACCGTCACGCCCGGGACGTCGGCGAGGCTCCGGCTGCCGAACTGGGCCGGCTTCGCCCTGACCATCGCGATGGTCTGGCTGACCGGCCAGTTCGTCACCCAGGGCCTGTCGGATCACTTCCTCGGCGACGATCCCGAAATGTCTGTGCTGCTGCGCGGCGATTCCTCCGACGCGGTGGGCGCGCTGGCCCGCAAGCGCTTGGTGACCCGCGACAACGACGGCGCCGCGCGCCTTGCCGGCCGGGCGCTGCGGCTCGACCCGCTCAATGCCTCGGCGCTGACGACCGTGGGCTTCGCCGAAGACCAGCTCGGGCGCCCAGGACCGGCGAATGCGGCGATGAGCGTCGCCGGCGAGCTCGGCTGGCGCGACGTGCTGACTCAGGTCTGGCTGTTCCGGCGCGACCTGCTCGCCCACGACTACGCCGGCGCCCTCGATCATGGCGATGCGGTGATGCGGCGCGAGGAAGTGACGCCGCAGATCGTGCTCGCGGTCCTCGCGGCCGCCGCGCGCGACCCGGCGGCCATCGCGCCATTGGAACGGCATCTGGCCGCGAACCCGGCCTGGCGGCTGCCGTTCTTCTCGTTCCTCTGCCTCAACGCCCGCCCGCCGGCGACCGATCTGGCGCGGACCCTGCTGTTCCACCTCGCGCTCGGCCCGACACCGCCGACCGTGGACGAGCAGGCCGTGTTCCTGCGCCGCCTCGTCGGAGATCGCCAGTTCGACGCCGCTGCGGCCGCATGGCGGGTGCTTCGGCCCAAGGCGGCGGCGGCCGGCCTCGTCTACGATGGTGATTTCGAGACGCCGGCCGGACCCAGTCCGTTCGACTGGTACATGACCCAGGCCGCCGGCTGGGAGGCGGCGCTCGCCGACAGCCCGGAAGGGCGCGGCCACGCGCTGCGAGTCGACTACGACGGCGTCTCGCCGCCGCAGACCCTGCGCCAGATGCTGATCCTGCCGCCAGGGCGCTATCGCCTCAGCGGCAGAGCCGACGTCGAGAGCGGAACCGCGCCCGGCAGCCTCGGCTGGAGCATCGACTGCGCGACCACGAGTGATGTCTTCGCCCGCATCGACACGCCGGCCACGGCCAGCGGCGCCTGGGCGCCGTTCAGCGTGGAGCTGAACATCCCTCCCGCGCGTTGTCCCGCCGAGTGGCTGGAGCTGACGACAGACGCCGGAGACGTGCGAAAGGACCTCGTCATCTGGTACGACGACCTCGCCGTCACCCCGCTGCCGCAACCGGCAAGCGGCGTCCAAAATCCGTGAAGGAACCCGCGCCGCGGCTTGCCCGGAAACCATGATTCATTTAGAGATCGGGGCTATCCAAGATACGTCTGGCCTCAAGCGAAGGTGCAAGTGATGCGGAAGTATCTCGTCGCCACGGCCATCGGGGCCATGCTGCTCGCGGGTCAAGCCGCCGCGTCCGACAGCGCCGTCGTCAGCGTGGGCGATCGGGTCGGCGGCGACAGCGCAGCGGCCAACCAGCTGGTCGGCACTGGCGGCATCTTCATCGGCCTCAGCGCCGCGCTGCTGATCGGGCTCGTGGCCTGGGGCTTCAGCGAAGGCCACGGCCAAACCATTTCCGCCAGCCCGTAGCCGGCGGCGATACGGCGCACCGACGAAGCGGCCGCGATCGCGGCCGCTTTCGCGTTTCTGGGCTTCTGCTAGCGAAGCTTGTTCAGCGCCGCGCCCCCATGATGACGTTCGGGATCAGAGGCTCGCCGCGGGCGATCTTGCCGGCGATCTCGTCGCGCGCCGCGGTCAGCGCGGCGACACGCTCGGCGGCGCCCGGATGCGACCAGCCGAGGTCGCCGCTCGTCTGCGGGAACCGCCGCCAGAACTCCGGCGCCCGGGCGATGTCGTATCCGGCGCGGGCGGTCAGGTAGAGCCCCACGTAGTCGGCCTCGCGCTCGGCGGTCCAGAGGCTCGCCGGGTTCGACCCTAGCGGTCCCAGCACGTTCCGCGCGAAGCCAACCCGGTCTAGCCGCTCGCGGTGTCGAAGGACGTCGTGGGCGAACTCGTGACCGAGGATCAGCGCCAGCATCTCGTCCGAGCGGGCGTAGCTGACGAGCGCTGTCGAGATCAGGACCTGCCGCCCGTCGGCCGAAGCGTTGAGCTGGCCGCCCGGGATCACCTGCGCGTCATAGGCGCAAACCATACGCGGCGCGATCGTCAGGCGCAGCGGCGCGCCGCCGCGCACAAGGTCGAGCGCGGCGGGGCCGGCGGCCAGCGCTTCCGTGAGGCGAGCCTGCGCCGCTTCCACCGTGCGATCGCTGGCGGGCCGGCGGTCGGGACCGGTCGGCGCGGCCGCCGGGTGGTCGAGCGCGCGACCGGCCACGCCGACGAGGACGTCGCCGACCCGCACGCCGGCGACAGCGGACGGACTGCCTGCGGCGACGGCCTCGACCGCGGGACGGTCATCGAGCCCGAACGCGACCCGCGCGGCGGGCCTGAGGCGCGGGCTGTATTCGAGGGCGCTCTGCAGCACGATCCCGCTACGCGGCGCAACGTCGGCGCAAAGCTCGGCGTTGGCCGTCACGATCCGCCAGGCGACGTCGGCGACGCGCCGGTCATCGTTGCGAAGGCCGTCCAGAGAGGCGTCCCAGCGGCCGCCGAGATCGATGTCGTTCCTGGGCGCAAGCATGGTGTCGCGCGCTGTCGGCTGAGCCGCGGGCAACTCCACCTCGGGCTGCATCGCGCCGCAACCGCCCAACGCAACCGCGAGCAGCACGACCCACGCCGCTCTAGGCATCGCTCCGTGTTCTGGCGGCGAACCAACCGGTGAGGCCGCGCCGGCGGCGCGCGGGGGCGGCGGGCGACGCGTCGGCTGGATCGGCGACAAAATCGCCCGCCGGCGCGCCGCGAATGCTGAGCACTTCCACCGGCCCCCCAGGCGTGTCGGCGTCGAACACCCCGACCGTCAGGACGCCGGTCGCGAAAGCGCCGGTGTCGAGGTTGGTGCGGTGCGCCAGCAACTCGGGCTCGGCCGGATCAGGCTTGCCGTCCCAGAGCGGCGTGTGGCCGTGCACGACGTGAGCCTCGAACTCGCTGGGCCGCGCGGCGAGGAAGCGCTCGCGGATCCAAAGGCAGGTCTCGTCCTTCTGCCGGTGCGCCGGCGTTCCTGGCATGAGGCCGGCATGGACGTAGATGCGGCGTCCGTCGCCGGTGGTTCGCGGCAGGCTCGCCATCCAGCGCAGGTGCTCGGCCGGGATGGCGTCAGCTAGGTCGCTCGAGCGGCTCAGCCCATACGACGCTAGAGTCTGCTCCCCGCCGTACTCGAGCCAGCGCTCAAGACGGCCGCCCCCCGGCTCGGTGAGCGCCTCCAGCATCAGCGCCTCGTGGTTGCCCTTCAGGCAGACGACGCGCCAGCGGCGCTGCAGCGCCATGAGGAATTCAACCACGCCGCGGCTATCGGGGCCGCGGTCTACGTAATCCCCGAGGAAGACCACGCGGAACGGGCCGTCGCCGACGTGCTCGGATATCCGGTCCACCGCTTCGCGCAGCAGATCGAGCCGTCCGTGGACATCACCGACGGCGTAGACGCGCGCTGACGTCGCTGGCGGGCTCGGCGGTGGGTGGGATGGCGTCGGGGCGGTCAAGGAGGCGAACTCAAGGCGGGCTTGGATCTGATAACGCGGACGGAGGCAGGAAGTCGCGCGCTGGCGTCAAGACGATTGGCGCGGAAGATGGGCGCAGCGACGCTGGCGCGCTATGCAGGCGGCGTGTCGGGAAGCGCCGGAAGCCTCTGCCTTGTCGTTCGAGCCGCTTGAGCGCGCGGGCCAGAGCGCGCTGGAACGCCTGCGACGGTTGCGGGGCGACCTGGGTTACGCCTGGTCGCCCGCCAACCAGCCCGCCTCGGCCGCCTACGCCGGCGCGCTCGTGCTGCTCTTCGCATCGGCGTTGTTCGGGGGCGCCAGCCAGACCAACGCGCTCAGCCTGATGACGGTCGAGGTGGCGAGCGCGCCGCTGCTGTTCGTGGCGCTCTATCTCATCCTGGCAGGCGCTGCGCCGCGGGCGGGGGCGTGGCCGCTGATCCTGCTGGCGGCGGTCGTCGCCATCCCGGCGCTGCAGCTGGCGCCGCTTCCGGCCTCGGTCTGGACGCTGGCGCCGGGTCGGACCCTGCTGGTCCACGCATTGGACGCGGGCGGACTTGGCCGGCCCGCCGAGCCGTTCAGCCTGGCGCCGCAGCAGACCTGGCGCTCGCTGCTTGCGCTCGCCCCGCCCACGGCGATGTTCGCCGGCGGGCTCTTCCTCAGCGACGGGCAGCGGCGGACTCTGGTCTGGTGCTGGCTCGCGCTCGCGGTGACCGGTCTCGGCGTCGGCATTCTGCAAATGCTCGGCGGGGAGGGGAGCGCGCTCTACTTCTATCAGGTCACCAACTTCGGCTCGCCGGTCGGCTTCTTCGCCAACCGCAACCACGAGGCCAGCTTCCTGCTCTGCCTGCTGCCGCTCGCCGTCGCCTTCGCACTCCGGTTCGAGGGCCGGCTCGACAGTCGTCGCGCGCTGCCGGCGCTGGCCGCGATCGTCTACGTCTTCGTCGCGGTCGTGGGCGTGGCGGCGACCCGCTCGCGGGCTGGCGTGTTGCTGGCGGGCGTCGCGCTGGTCGCATCGGCGGGACTTGCGATCCGCGGCGGCGCGTTACGGGGCCGTTGGCGAGCCGGGCTCGCCGCCGGGCTCGGCGCCCTCGCGGCGGTCGGGGCCGTTCTGCTGTTCGGGCTGACGCCGATCCTCGAACGCTTCAACGCCGGCGGCGAACCGAGGTTCGAGGGTTGGCCCGTGGTCCTGAGCGTCGCCGAACGCTTCCTGCCGTTCGGGTCGGGAGTCGGGTCGTTCGAGACCGTTTACCAGAGCGTCGAGCCGCTGACGCAGGTCAGCCCGATCTATTTCAACCACGCCCACAACGACTTCCTGGAGCTTTGGCTCGAAACGGGGCTGGCGGGAGCGGTGCTGTTCGCGGCTTTCGCGACCTGGTTCGGCGCCCGCTGCCTGGCGATCTGGCGGGCGACGTCGGAGTCGACCCGCGCCGACCTGGCGGCCGCCTGCACCTTGCTGATCGTGCTGCTGCTGGCGCACTCGCTGGTCGACTATCCGCTGCGGACCGAGGCGATCGCCGTGCTGTTCGCGTTCGCCTGCTCGACGATCGCGACCTACCGGCCGAGCGAGCGCGAGGCGGTGCGGACCCGCCGACGGCGGGGCGACTAGACCTTCGCCAACACTGCATCCGCCGCGGCAGGCAGGCGCTCGACGATGTGGTCGCCCAACACGAGCAGATCCATCCGGGTGCGGAGGAAGCAGTCGAGCGCCTCCTCGGGCCGGCAAACCACCGGCTCGTTCTCGTTGAACGAGGTGTTGAGCACCATCGGCGTCCCCGTGAGGGCCTCGAAGGCCTCGATCAGGGCGTAGTAGCGGGGATTGGCGGCCCGATGAACGGTCTGCAGCCGGCCCGAGCCGTCGACGTGAGTCACCGCCGGGATCAGCGGGCGCTTCTCCTCGCGGATCTGAAACACCTGCGTCATGAAGGGGACGTCGTCGTCCTCCTCGAACCAGTCCCCCACGGCGCGGTCAAGCACCGAGGGCGCGAACGGACGGAAGCTCTCGCGGCGTTTGATCTTGGCGTTGAGGATCTGCTTCATGTCCGCGCGCCGCGGATCGCAGACGATCGAGCGGGCGCCGAGAGCGCGCGGACCCCACTCCATCCGGCCCTGGAACCACCCGACCACCTTGCCGTCCGCGACCGCGGCGGCGGTCTCGCGGCAGAGCGCGGCTTGCTCCGTCGCACGGCGGATGCGGCAGCCGCCAGCCGCGATCTCGGCGGACCGCGCACCCAGCACCGACGCCAGTTCGTGGTCGGAGAAGCCGGGTCCCCAGAGCGCGTGGTCCATCACGAACCCGCGCCGGCCACCCAGCTTGCGCCAGACCTGGAACGCCGCGCCGAGCGCCCCGCCGGCGTCGCCGGCGGCGGCCTGCACGTAGACCCGCTCGAACTTCGTCAGCCGCCGGACCTTGCCGTTGGCGACGGAGTTGGCCGCGCAGCCGCCGGCGAGCGCCAGGTTGGTCAGGCCGGACGCCGCCTGCAGCGGAGCGATCAGGTTGAAGAACGCTTCCTCGTACATCGCCTGGACCGACCGGGCGATGTCGCGGTGGCGATCCTCGATCGGCTCGTCGGGGCGCCGCCGCGGGCCAAGCAGGTCTTCGAGCGCCTCGGAGAAGAGATCGGCGAACACCGGCGCGCCGCCGTCCCACTGGTAAGGCGTCCGCTCGCGGTGATGGCGGAAATAGGCGAGGTCGAGTTCGAAGCTCCCGCCCGGCGCGAGGCGTACGATCTTGCGCATCTCGTCCAGCCGACGCGGCTGCCCGTAAGGCGCGAGCCCCATGACCTTGTACTCGTCACCATAGTGCGGGAACCCGAGGTGCTGCGTCAGCGCCTGATAGAAGAGGCCGAGCGAGTGCGGGAAGTAGATGCGACCCTCGATCTGAAGGTCGTCGCCGCGCCCGACGCCCCAGGCGGTGCTGGCGAAGTCGCCGAAGCCGTCGACCGAAACCACGACCGCCGCGTCGAACGGCGAGACGTCGAACGCCGACGAGAGGTGGGCCAGGTGGTGCTCGACGGCGTGGAACTCGGCGCGCGGCGCGCCGCCCGGGAACGCCTTCGCCAGCAGCTCCGGGATCTGGGTGCGGGCGCGGCGGTTCTTCAGCCGGCCGAGCACGAGGCCAAGGTCCGGTCGCTGGCCGACCACATAGGCCGCTTTCTTGAGCTGGTTCGCGCGGCTGTCCTGGTTGATCGCGACGTGGTCGACCTCACGCAGCGAAACGCCCGCCTCGGCCAGGCAGTACGCGATCGCCGCGGTCGGGAAGCCGGCCCAGTGCTTGATCCGCCGAAACCGCTCTTCCTCCGCCGCGGCCACCAACTGGCCGTCGCGCACGAGGCAGGCCGAGGAGTCGGCGTGGAACGCGTTGAGGCCGAGGATGATCACCGGCGGCTCACGCCACGGCTTTGGCTGGCGTCCGGCCAGCGACGACGCGCTCGTAGAGCTCGAGGAACCGGGCCGCCACGCCCGACCAGCCGAACTCCGTGGCGACGTAGGCCCGACCGGCCTCGCCCATTGCCCGCAAGGCGTCCGGCTCGATCGCCGTGGCCGAGCGCAGCGCCTGCGCCAACGCGGCCGGCTCCGGCGCGGCGCGCCAGCCGCAGCCGCGGTCTTCCAGCGCCGGCCAGGGAACGGCGGTCGTGGTCAGCACCGGTAGCGCGTGCGCCAGCGCCTCGGCGATCGCCAGGCCGAAGCTCTCCTGGTGGCTGGGCGCGACGAAGAGGTCGGCGGCGCGCAGCAGCGCGGTCTTCGCCTCGCCCTCGACCGGACCGACGAAGCTGACGTCGCCGCCCAGGCCGGCTGCGGCCACGGCCGCCTCGACGACCCTCCGGTGGCCGGTTTCGTCCGGGCCCGCGATCACGAGTCGCCACGGCGACGGCCGGACGCGCGCCCAGGCATCGATCAGCATCGGCAGGCCCTTCACCGGATAGATCCGGCCGAGGAACAGCGCCGTTCGCGGCGTAGCGCCGGCCGGCGGCCGCGGGGCCAGCGCCGGGATTGCGACGCCGTTCGGGATGCAGGCGACCGGTGCGGCCAGGCGATGGCGGGCGAGGGTCTCGGCCTCGGGGGCCGCGGTCGCGTGCAGAGCGGCGGCGCGGTCGAGGTCGCGGCGCTGGTAGAGCCGCCAGGCCGCCTGTTTCTTCCAGGCCTTGTGGGCCATCGCCCAGGGCTCGAGCATGCCGCGCGTGCTGACGACGCGCGGCATGCCGCGCTCGCGGCTCAGCTCGGCGACGCGGTGGTTGTGCGGCAGCCAGAGGCCGTTGTCGTGTATCGCGTCCGGCGCGAACCCTGCGACGACCTTGAGCGGCCCCGCCAGGCGCTCGACCCGGTCGTCCAACAGCCCGGAGTCGGCGGCCGAGTCGTCGGCCGCCCAGAGGCCGACGCGCGCGCCGGCCGCGGCCAGCGTGTTCGCGAGCGCCGACACCGAGTAGGCCGGGCCGCCGTAGGCCGGGCGGAGGCTCGTGGCGGTGATCAGCAGGCGCATGCGAGCGCGGCCGCGATCACTCGGCCGGTCCGACACCTGACTGCGGCAGCCGCGGCGCGATCGCCCGCGTGGTCGCCGCCCGGCGGGCCTGGCCGGCCATGCGCATGGTCCAGAGCCAGCGCCAGCCGAACGCGGCGACCAGCGCCGCGCCTGCGCTGCCGCTGATCTCGACCAGCGAGGCGCCGGGTTGGATCAGCGCCACGGCCGGCAGGAAGTAGAGCGGCATCTGCCCCAGGTCACCGCGCCGTTCGGCGGCCGCGCCGCGGATGTCGAGGAACCCGATCATGCCGCCCAGCGCCAGGAAACCGACGACCAGACCGGGCACGCCGAAGTTGATGTAGAACTCCATCACGTTGCCGACGCCCCAGGAGGTGTCCTCGTTGAGCGACAGCCCGGTCATGTCGGCCACGATCTGGCCGCTGCCGCCGGTGACCGGCTTGTCGGGCCAGAGGGCGCGCGGGATCAGCGACAGCAGGCCGTCGGTCACCGACTTGCCGTTCAAATAGTCGACCTGGCCCTCGCCGATGCGCGTGGCGGCGAGGCCGACGAACATGTTCTGATTGAGCCGCTGATCCAGGGCGAGAAGGTCTTTCTCGCTGCCGAGGTCGATCAGGTGGAAGTCGGTGAAGACTCCGCTGACAGCGCTCAGCCGGCTGCCCATCGCCTCGCCGCCCCAGACGCTCTCGCGGATATCAGCGCGGTGGTCGAAATAGTTCACGAACACGGTGAGGCCGACGAGCGCGGCGAACGCGACGCCGATGGTCGCGCGCAGGTAGCTGCGGGCGAAGACGACGAGCACCGAGATGACGACAATGACCGCCGCGGCGCCGTAGCTCAGGAACCCGCCCAGCAGCAGCATGAACGCCGGGTAGACCGCCAGAGCGCCACCCCAGAGGACGGCGCGTTGAACGTTGCCGGAGAGGAGGGCCGAGCGCAGGCCCATCAGGACGCCGAGCATCCAGATCGATCCGCCAGTGTCGATCACCGCGCCGAGGCTGGGAACGCGCGCCAACGCCGTGAGCCCGTAGACGAACACCCAGCCGCCGATCAGGCAGAACCGGGCGAAGTCGGCGCGGTCGGCGGGGCCGGGGCGAGCGCGGATCGGCACGGCTCGCCGTGCGAGCCAGACCCCGGCGACGAAGCAGACTGCGCCGATCGCCGTGTAGCGGATGCCGATCACGACGTACTCGCCGCCGTCCAGCATGGATTCCCCCACCCAGTGCGCGAAGGCGCCGGGCACGTGGATGAGGAGCAGGGAGGCGAGGTAGGCGAACGGCAGGCCGAGCGACAGCCGCTCCGCCCGCAGCATCCAGAGCAGCGCGGCCAGCGCCGCCAGGCAGGCGAGCATCGAATAGATCATCGCGCCGCCACCTGTCGGCGCTGAGACGTCTCCGCCTGGCCGCCCGCGATCGTCGCCAGCACGGGGCGAAGGCGCTCGACATAGGCGTAGCCGCTCTTCTCGCAGCGCTCGCGCCCCGCCGCTGCGACCCTCGCACGCTCGGTCTCGTGCGCGGCGTAGAACCGGGCCTTGTCGATCAGCTCCTCTTCGCCGTCGAAGAACTCGGCCTCGCGGCCCTCTTCGAAGAAGCCCAGGTGGTCGTCGGTGCGATCCGCGAGCAGCAGGCTGCCGCAGGCGGGAATCTCGAACGTGCGGGTTGTGTGCTGGTCGGGGCAGACCTGGCGGAGGAACCCGACGCCGATCCGGGCGCCTGTCAGCGCCCGGGCGTAGTCGTCGGCGTAGACCTCGCCGCCTCGCCAGGCCGCCGCCAGCAGCGGGTCGCGCGCGATCCGGAACGTCTCGCCCCCCGCCAGTTGGCCGAGGATCAGCCGCCGACGGGGGGTCCAGCGCCCGTCGCGGAGGAAGTCCCAATAGCCGCCGCGGATCTTCAGGTACGGGACCACCTCGGCCAGGGCGTGAAGCAGCCGCTGGCGGCGCGGCTCCCAGCCGCCGAGGAACCCAACCGCGCAGGCCCACTCGGGGTCGGCCGAGCGCAGCGGCCGGTGCGTCTCGTCGCAGTAGCCGAGGGGCATGTAGATCAGCGGCCGGCCGAGCGCGGCGTAGTCGGCCTCCTCGTAGCGCTTGCAGAACACAAGCGCGTCGAAACAGCCGATCGCGGCGTCCATCAGCGCCGTGCGTTTCCAGGCGAGATGGAAATAGGGGTCGGGCGTGAAGTGGACGCAAGTCGCGCCCCGCCGCAGCGTCTCGATCGTCTCGGGCCGCAAATGCTCCTGCTTCTCGGCCCAGACCATCTCGGGCTGGAAGTGATCCGCGGCGTTCAAGACGGCGCGGTTGATCGCGTCGATCGTGGGGCCGCGGCCCAGCCGGCGCTGCGCCTGGCGCGCCGGCCAGGACGCGCCGGCCCAGGGGGCGGCCGTGTCGACGCCCTCGACCTCATGACCCAGCCGACGCAGCGCTCTCAGCCGCATGAGCGAGGTCTGGCCTTCGCCGATCGCGCCGAGGAAGAGAACCTTCATGCCGCCGCTGCGGCCGCTTCGGCGAGGGCCGCGTCGACGAAGCTGAGCAGCCGCGCCTCGAAGCGCGCCCTGGCGTGCTCGGTCCGCGCTTTGGCCCAGGCCGCGTCGCGCGTCCGTCGGACGGCATCAGGCTCCGCCAGCACGCGCGCCATCGCCGTGGCGACCTCGTTCGGATCCTCCGGTCGGTCGAGCAGCCAGCCGGTCTCGCCGTCTCGCACCAGCTCTGGGATGGCGAAGCGACGCGAGGCGATCGCGGGCGTGCCGAACAGCGCGGCTTCGACGAGCAGCAGCGGGGCGATGTCGCGGCGCGTCGGATGCACGATGGCGGCTGCGGACGCGAGGATCTCGCGCAGTCGCGCGGCTTCGTCGGCGGCCTCCTTGCGCAGATAGCCGGCGTAGGTCGCGCCGGCCGGCGTCGGTCCCGGCGGCGGCGCGCCGACGATGGTCAGCTCGGCGTCCGGCCATTGGGACCGCAGCCGCGCGAACGCCTCGAGCACGACCCGTCCACCCTTCGCGGTGAAATCGGTGGAGACGAACGCGAACGATGGGCGGCCATCGTAGGCGTCGGCGCCTGGCGGCTCGATCTCGCCGAAAATGCCGACCACGCCGACGCGCGCCGGGTCGAGCCGGTGCCGCCTCGCCGCACGCCCGGCCGCCCACTCGCTGGTGAAGAGCACCCGTTCGGCGCCCCGCAGCCATCGCCCCTCGGCGTCGCTGATCCGCGCCAGATCGTGCTCCCGAAACCGGGTCCGATCGTGGAAGACGTCGATGTAGTCGTCGAACGCGCAATCACTCCAGGCCACATAAGGCCGGGCGGGTTGGATCGCGGTCCAGGGCGTGAAGCCGTGGAAGAAATCGAGCTTGGCCTCAGGCCGGGCGAGGCGGGCGGCCTCGGTCGCGATCCGGACGAGCCGGCGCTCCGCGAAAGCCGGGAAATCGCCGGTCAGCCCGCAGACGCGCAAGGCCTTCGAGACACCCTTGTCCCAGACCCCCACTGGCGGATCGATGGGGCCGATGTATGCGATCTCGTGACGCTTTCGCAGCGCGGCGCAGGCGGCGGCGCTCATGGCCGAGAAGCCGCCGCTGCGCAGTCCCTCGGGCAGGTTCGAGACGTAGTTGATCAGGCGAGCGCCCCTTCGCGGTAGAGCCGCTCCAGCCGCGCCGCCGACGTCTCGATCGAGAACTCCGAGGCCGCGACCCGCCGGTTGGCGACATCGGCGTCGATCCGCGGCGCGCGAACGAGCGACAGCAGAGCATCGCGCCAGGTTCGAACGCCAGCCTCGACGCGCTCGAAGCGGACGAGCTCGGGAATCACGACCGCTTCGCGCGGCACGTCGTCCGAGGCCAGCACCGGCAGCCCCGCGGCCTGGGCTTCGACGGCCGCCATGCCGAGCCCCTCCGCGCGGGAGGGGAAGAGCAGGGCGTCGGCCGCGCTCATCAGCCGGCCCATGTCGTGGCGGACGCCCGCAAAGGCGATCCGGTCCGCGGCTCGCGCTGCGACGATACGATCGAGCAACGTCGGCGCGGCGCAGCTGGGCTCCCCGGCGAAGACAAAGCGCACGCGTGGGTCGGCCTCCGCGGCCGCGATCGCGACGTCGACGGCGAAGCCGGAATTCTTGTGGTTCTGGGCGTGCCCGAGGTCGGGCGAGACGTCGAACCGGCCAGCGAACAGAATCAGGCTCGTGTCCGCCGGCCAGCCGAACTCGGCCCGCACCGCCGCGGACGCGGAATGATCGCGGCGGAAGCGCGCCGGATCGAGCCCGCAATGGAGCGCCGCCTTCGGGATCGCGGCGAACGGCGGCGCATCGAAGCCGTAGTCGGTCAGCGCGGTGCTCGAGGTGCCGACGACGTGGGTCGCATGGCGGGCGACGAGGCGACGGCCCGCCGCCGCCGTCAGTCGGCGCCGCCAGGTGACGCCGTAGTTGCTGCGGATCTGGTAGGCGGGATTGTGCACATGGGTCACGCGGATCGCTGGCAGAGCGCCGCCGCCCAGCAGGAAGTGCCAGCCGCTGGCGTAGTCCTGGTGGTCGTGCACGGCGTCGTAGCCACCCTCGCGCAGGAGCTGGCGAAAGCCGCGGGCGAAGGTGGCCAGGTCGCGCCGCCCGTAGCGCAGGTAAAAGATATTGGCCCCGAGTGCGCGCGCCTCGGCGTCGAAGACGCCCTCCTCGCCGCTCGTCGCCAGGACGTCCATGCGGACGCGTCCTTGCGACCCCCAGAGCCGCAGCAGCTCGACGAGCCAGGTCTCCGCGCCGCCGACGCCGAGGCGATCGACGAGATGAAGCACGCGCAGCGGGCGGCTCGCCGCGGACGCGGCCTCCGGAGCCAAGGCGCGCACGGCGGAGCTCACGCCGCCAGCGCCTCGAGGCGATGCAGCGACATCAGGTCCGCGAGGGCGAAGTCCATGTCCATTGGCGAAGCGGCCAGCGCGTCGAGCGCGGCCTGACGCGACGGCGCGCGGTCCCGCCAGAGCTCGACCGCGGCGTCCGCCCAGGCGTCGGCCCCGGCGTCGAGTGAAAGGCGGCGCGCGGCCGCGCCGGGCAGCAGCGGCGCGTCGGAGACTCCAAGCGAGAGCAGCAGGCGCAGGCCCGCCAGCTGCGCCTCGACGACGGCGATGCCGAACCCCTCGAGCGGCTCATGCGGGTGGGGCAGGATGAACCAGTCCGCGGCGCTCATCACCTCTGGAATGTCCGAACGCCAGCCGAGCAGGCGTACGGCGTCGGCCTGGCCCAGGGCGGCCGTCCGTTCGCGCACGGCGGCCTCGAGGTCGCCAGCGCCGGCGAACACGGCGACGGCCTCGGGAATCCGGCGTCGAAGCGCGGCCAGCACGTCGACGGCGAAGACCGGGTTCTTCTCGGGCGTCATGCGTCCGGCGAACAGCAGCACAGGTGCGTCGGGCGCGAGCCCCAGCGACCGCCGGAACGCCGTCCGCTCGCCGGTCACGGCGGCGAACGGCGCGGGATCGATTCCGTAGTAGTTCACCCGGTGGCGAAGCGGATCGCGCGGTCGCCCGGCCAGCAAGGCGTCCAGCGCGTGGGGCGAATTGGCGGCGACCACGTCGGCCATGGCGAGGCACACACGGCGCAGCGTCGGTCGCAACACCGCCTGCTTCACGGCGCTCGGCGTCAGCACCGACTCATCGAGATTGTGCGCGTGCACGACCCGTCGGCCGATCGGCAGGCCGGTCGAAGCGCCGAGATAGACTCCCGAGATCAGGTCGTGATGGCAGTGCAGCACGTCATAACGGCCGCGGTCGAGCTCGGCCCTCAGCGCACGGACGAACGCTAGCTTCGAGCCGATCGGGACCGGCGAGCGGATCACCCGCGCGCCCAGCGCCTCGGCCTCGGCGTCGCGAGAGCCCGGCAGACCGAACGCGCAGTAGAAGCTCCAGTCGACCGGTTCGCCGCGCCGCCGGGCGTGGGCCAGCATCCGCACGAGCCAGGCCTCCACCGCCCAGCGGTCGAGCATGCCGACGACGTGCAGCACCTTCGGCGGCCGCGCGCCGGCCACCGCTAAGCGCGCTCCATCTCGGCGACGTACGCCAGCGCGCGGCGCCGGCCGGTCAGGCAGGCGAGCTGGATCCGTCGGTGCGGCGCGCCGGGGGTGAGCCAGGCTCGGACGACGTGGCTCCACTTCACCCTGTGGCGGCCGACCTCGCCGCCGCGCAGGAAGTCGAGGATGACGCTCGAGAACTGGATCCCCTCGGCGAGCCTCGCCTGATAGTCGAGCGTCAGCCGCCCAGCGGGGATCAGGTGGGTCAGCCTCAGCGCCGCGATCACGCCAACGCCGTAGCCGATGTCGCATGCGCAGGCGGCCAGGTCCTGATCACCGCCGGAAAGCAAAGACTTCCCGGCGCGGTCGAGCTGGAAGCGACGCTGCCCGCCCCGATTCAGCGCCAGATACTCCTGCGCCGCGTCGCGCCGGATACAGAGCCCTGCGCCGCAAGGCGCGGTCTCGGGCTCGCGCGGCAGGTTCGACCAGATGTCGCGCTCGACCTGGCGCAGGGCGAGGTTGCCCCAGTAGCGCCGCAGCCACGGCGGCGGGACCGCATCGAACTCCGGGACGCACTGGCCGCTCCACGCGCCGAGGAACGGCTTGTCGGCCGCCACCTGCAAGGCGACCTCCAGGTAGTCGGGGGCCAGCACGTTGTCGTCGTCCACGAAGACGAGAAGTTCGCCCGCCGCTTCCTCGATCCCGCGCAGCCGCGCCGGGGTCAGGCCGAGCGTCTCCTCGCGGACGATGCGCGCGTTGGCCTGCCAGGCGAGATCGAGGCGGGCGCCAAGCGGCTGATCGCTGGCGTTGTCGATCACCAGCAGCTCCCAGCGGTCCGGGCCGAGGCTCTGGCCGCGCAGCGCGCCCATCACGCGCTCGAGATAGTCGCTGCACGGATTGTGCGTGCAGACCACCACCGAGAGCTCGAGACCGCTCACACGACGCGCTCCAGGAGCACCGTGCCGTAACGGATGTCGCGCGCCGGCCCCTCCTCATCGAGGTAGCGGATGGTCCGCCCCGCCACAGCGGCCAGCGTCTGCATCGCCTCGAAGCTGTCGCCGAACTCGGCCCAGGCGTAGGGGTGCAGTTCGCAGACGATGTTGGCCGGGCCGGCGAGCAGCTTCGGCGCGCCGGCGAGAATGCGGATCTCGGCCCCCTCGGTGTCGATCTTCACCCAGCGCGGGGCCGGCAGGCCCTTGTCGGCAAGGTAGCCGTCGAGGGTCACGAGCGGCACAGTGAAGCGCTCGGCCGTCAGCGCCGAGGCCTCGCCGATGGCGGAGCGCGCGAGCGAGGAGTTGGAGTCGCCGCCGCGACTGTAGAGCGTCGCCTCGCCCGGCGCGTCGGAGACCGCCACGGCCTCGACGATCGGCGGCTTGACCGCAGGATTCAGGGCGACGTTGCGCTCGAGCAGCCGGCGCGCGTGCGGGTCGGGCTCGAAGGTGACGACGGTTCCGGCGCGGCCGCACATCGCGGCCATGATCAGCGCGTACTGGCCGGCGTGGCCGCCGACGTCGAGCGCCGTGTCGCCGTCTTGGAGGCCTGCGACGAGCAGGCGCACCTGCAGGGCGTCGTAACGGGCGTTGTCGTCCGGCGAGGTCGCATAGCGCGGGCGGACCGGGCGCGTGCCGGGCGCATAGCGCAGCACGTGGCCCGCCACCTCATAGGGCTCGCCTGAGCGGCCCCAGACCCACGACTTCAGCCGAAGCACGGCGTCGTGCGGCAACGGCAGGCTCATGCGGCGGCCTCGAGCACGACCAGGCGCTCCTTCGGCGCGGCGAAGAGGTCGGTCATCGGCGGGAGGGTCGCGCCGCGTACGGGCCGCAGCGGCAGCCCGTGGCCGGCCAGGCTCGGCGCCAACGTGCGCGTCGCACCGCCGAACCTCGACAGGTCGTAGTCGCGGCAGAAGCAAACCTCGTAGCCGCAGCCCTCGAGGAACTCGATCAGCTCGGCCGGCGGTCCGACCCGGGCGAGATATTTCTCGAAATACTCGAAATAGATCGCACCTACCGCCCGCCGCGCCAGCGCGCCTTCCGCGCCGCGCAGCGCCGTCAACTCGTAGCCTTCGACGTCCAGCTTCAGCAGGTCTACGGCCTCGACCCCGTGCTCGGCCATGTAGGTGTCCAGCCTCAGGCACTGCGTCCGAAGCCCACCGGCGGGATCGAGGTGCGAGCGGCCGGTCTGCGCCTCCGCCACGTCGAACCAGGCCTCGCCGTCGAAGTCTGTCACCGCCGCGGCGTTCACCAGCGCCCGCATCGCCGGATACCGCGCCTGTGTCCGACCGATCGCGCGCACCAGGTGCGGGATCGGCTCGAACAAGTGGAAGCTCACCCGGTCCGCAAGGCGGCTCGCGAGCCCGAAGCTCAACAGGCCGAAGTTTGCGCCGACATCGAAGAACGTTCCTCCCGCGGCCAGCAGGGCGTCGGCGATCCGGAAGAAATCGTGGTCGTAGTCCCCTTCGATCGGGATCAGTCGCAGGAAGCCGTCGCGCATGTCGGCGTAGCCGAACGCGCCGTCGCGGATCCGCACGAGCTGTAGCGGATCCTCGCCGGTGAGCCGCATCCAGGCCGTCATCAGCCGGTGCCGGCGCAGCGGCCGGGGCAGCTTCTCGGTCAGCGCGGCGGCGGTGGGCAGGGCCATCAAACCAGCGAGGCCGGCGCCCGCATCGCCACGGGCGGCAGAGCGAAGAGCGCGTTGGCGTTCACCGCGACGCGCCGCTCGTAGAGCACGAAGTCGGTGTAGGTGACGAGGTAAGCGTAGCCGAACGCGCGCAGGTACTCCGCGATCGGGATGAGTGCGCCGCCGGTCGCGCCCGGGACCTCGAACAGGTCGTTGAACTCGACGTAGACGAAGCGGATGCGGCCCGCCTCCAGCATCGCCTTCGCGCCTTTCAGCACGAAGAGGTCGAAGCCCTCGGTGTCGACCTTCAGCACGTCGATGCGCTCGATCCCTGCGTCCTGGCAGAAGAGGTCGACGGTGTCGGCACGGACCCTCACCTCGCGCGGCGTGTAGCCGAACCGCCGCGGGAAGCGCGCGTCGGGGACCAGACTGTTGATGTGCGAAGTCTCATCCTCCGCGCCGTAGGCGTAGAGCGTGGTCTCCCCCCGGGCATCGCCGAGCGCGAGCTCGTGGGTCGTCAGCCGCGGATCCGAAAGCGCGGCCGTCAGCTTCGCGAGCGCCAGCGGAAACGGCTCGAACGAATGGATCCGCGCGGCGGGAAACCCCGCCAGCGCTTCGGCCGCGAACTGCCCGACGTTGGCCCCGACGTCGAACACTACTTCGACCAGCCAGTCCCACTCGCGGCAGATGCGGCCGACGTCGACGAAGAGCGAGGTTCCGAAGCGCGCGAACTCGGGCTTCACCAGATCGTAGCCGGCGCGCCTGAGCCCGGCCCGAAACGCCGAGGCGACGAGGCTCATCCGGCCCTCATGCGCGTCACGTGGCGATCGACACCTTCACGAGCCGTCGCGGCGCGTTCGCAGGGCGCGGTTTCGACCAGGCCGCAAGGCGCAGGCGAACCCGGCGGGCCAGCTCGTGTGCGCCCTGGATCCAGACGTGGCGCCAGATCGCGAGGCGCTGGCGCACCTGCCCGAGCGGCAGGCGGCGGTAGTAGCGGTCTTCGAAGAACTGCAGCAGGTCGCCACGCACCATGTCGCGAAGGAAGACGCCTTTCATCCCCGCCCAGTGCACGACAACCGGCGGCGCTGTCCCGGCCGCGACGCTCGCCAGATCGATGTCGTCCATCCCGTGACCAGGCCAGCGCATGATCGTACGCCGCTCGAGCGGCATTCCCCGGAGCGCGGCCTTCTGCATCAAGACGTAGTTCAGCACGCCCTGATCGCCGGTCATGAAGTGCTGCGGGAAGCGTAGGCGCCGCGGCATGGTCCACTCGACCCAGGGGTCGAAATCCTCGCGCGTCAGCACGCCGGCGACCCCGAACCACTGTCCGGTATTGAACGCGCGCCACGCCGGCTGGACGTCGGGATCGACCGGCCGCAGCGCGTCCCAGTCGTAGTAGAGCCGCCTCAGCTCCGCCTCCGGCAGGTTCTCGTCGTCGACGGCGAACGGCGCGGTCCGGTCCGCATGGGCGTCGAGCACCTTGCCGGCGAAGACCGTGTCGACGTCGACCACCATGAAGCGCTGGCCGGGCGGGCCGAAAAGCGGCTCGAGCTTGATGAAGCCGGAGCCGTAGTCGCCGCCGGGCAGCGCCGCGACGTCGACGTTCCAGTAGCGCTTCAGCTCCGCCGCGAGGCCCGGCTCCAGCCGATCGCCGGCCAGCACCTGGATCGGCGTGTCCGGGTAGAAGTAGCGGATGCTGGCGACGCAGATCCGCGTCAGCCGCCCGTCCCAGGCGCAGGCGCCGAGGTAGATCCGGTCGACGCTCACTCGACCACCACCAGCACCTGCTGGTGGGTGGGCACGAGCGCGGCGTAGCGGTAGCGTAGGCCGCGCGCGGTGGCGAACTCCTGGAAGGCGCGGTGTTCGTGCTGACGCCAGCCGGGGTAGTTCCAGTACTCGTCGAACAGGATCACCGAGCCGCGGACCAGGCGTTCGCCCACGTGACGGAAGATCGTCGCCGTCGACTCGTAGAGGTCGCAGTCCACATGCAGCAGCGCCACGTGGCCCGGGTGCGCCGCAACGAACGCCGGCAGCGTGTCCTCGAAGAGGCCGACGACGAGGTCGACATTCTCGGCGACCTTCGGCGGCGCGCCGGCGAACGCGCCCCTGTCCTGAGTGAACCATTGCGCCGGCAGGCCTTCGAAGGAGTCGAAGCCATGGATCGTGCGGCCGGGCAAGCGCCGGGCCAGCTGGTTGATGGTCCAGCCGGTGGCGACGCCGAACTCCAGCGCCAGCCCATCCGCGGGCGCGAGCTCCGCCGCCATCGCCAGCATCTCCTCGCGCGAAGCGACCGCCCTGGCGCTCGCGAAGTGCTCTTCGAAATAGGCTGCGGTGTCGTAGGTCGCCTTCAGCTGCGCGAAAGCCGTGATGTCGGCCTGCACGTTGCGCGCGGCCTGGAACGCCGCGCGCGCCGCCAGGCGGTCGTACTGGCGCAGCAGCCAGGCCCTAATCCGACGTCTCCGGCCCGCGCGGCCTGGTCGCCTCGAGCGCGATGCTCTCGAAGTCGAGCAAGCCCGCGGGGTAGCGCTCTTCATGCTCGATGCCGGCCAGCGGCGCGTGGTCGCTTTCGCCGAGCCGCCGGCGGACCACATCGGTGAAGCCGGCCTCTTCGAGCAGCAGCCGCAGCGTCGGCTCGTCGTAGATGAAGCGGTGGCCCCACGAGCGGAAGAAGGCGTTGGCGACCGCCGCTGGCGTGGCCGGCTGCCCGTCCGGAATGAAGTGCTGGACGAAGAAGTCATAGTAGCTCTGCTGCGGGCCTGAGCGGCAGGGCGCGCAGATCGCAGCGACGACGGCGAGGTTCGGTGTCACGACGCGGATCACTCCGCCTGGGCGCAGCACGCGCCGGCACTCGCGCAGCATCGCCTGCGCGCCGGCGTACTCCACGTGCTCGATCATGTGCTCGCTGAAGACGTAGTGGAACGCGCCGGCGCGAAGCGGAAAAGGGCGCGTGGCGTCCATGAAGAGAATGTCTGGCGCGAGCTCGATGTCGCTGTTGAGCCAGCCGTCCAGCCGCCGCCAACCGCCGCCGATCTGCAGCTTCGGGCACGACGCCGCGGCCAGATAGTCGCGGATCAGCCGCGCGTCGGTCCCGGCGATGCGGCGGCGCAGCCGCCGGGCCTGGCGGCCGAGGCGCGTTCGCAGGGTCAGGCGACGCCCCCGGCCGACAGCGCCGGCTCCTGGCGGAAGCGCACCCAGCCCTTCCACTTGTTCACCAGCCGTGCGGCCCATCCGCGCTGTGACGCTGCCGGCCCCGTCACCCGCAGCGCCAGCGCGCCCGGCAGCGCCAGGCTCGCCGGAACCGACCAGGCGCGGCAGGTCTCGCGCCACGCCCTGAGCGCCTCGCGCCGCTCGCCGATTCGCGCCCAGCTCTCCGCCGAGCCGAACGCCAGACCCAGCAGCGCCCTGCGCCGCGACCAGGTGAGAAGGCCGGCGCGCTCCACCTCGTCGAGCAGCATCCGCGGCGCAGCCTCGGCGTGGCGGATCAGCTCGGGGTCGAGGAAGTGGCGCAGGCTGGTGCGCGCGGCGTCGTGATGGGCGCGGATGTAGTGGTCGATCGCGGGCGAGATCAGGTAGTTCGGCCGGGCGCAGAGAGCACGGACGTGCAGCTCCAGGTCCTGCATCGAGGCGAGCCGCTCGCAGAATCCGCCCAGCCGCTGGAGGTAGGCGCGCCGCCAGACCGGCCCGGACGTCTGCCAGGGACAGTCGAGCGAGAGGAATCGAAGCAGGTCGTCGCCGGGCTCGAGGTCGTGGTAGCGCCGTCCTAGATCGCCCGGCGCCTGCGCGAATACGCCCGCGCCGAAGACGGCGAAGTCGACGTCGGGGTTGCGCTGCATCAGGCCGACGCGGCCGGCGAGGCAGTCCGGTCCGAGCTGATCGTCGTCGTCGAGGAAGACCACGAGGTCGGCGCGGGCGCGCTTGAGTCCGATGTTGCGGCAGACATTGGCGCCCGCCGGCTCGCCCTCGCGCACAACGTAGTCGAGCCGCTGATCGGCGGCCGTCCGCACATTCATCAGCTCCGCCGTCGCGTCGTCCGGGCCATCGCTGACCACGATCTGTTCCCAGTCGGCGAAGGTCTGGGCCGCGACGGAGTCCAGCGCCTCCGCGAGCAGCCCGGCGCGGCTGCGGGTCGGCGTGATCACCGACACGAGCGGCTGGGTCATGCCGGCCGCACGCAGAGGAACACCTCGCGGAAGACCGGATGGCGCACGGCGTAGAGCTTCTGGTCCTCCTCTGGCAGGCTGGCGGCGCTCAGCATTTCGCAGGCGAAGCCAGCCGCCTCGATGCGGCCCGCGAGATCGCGGCCGTAGAGGCGCACGTGGTCCTCCTGGAGGAAGCGTTCCAGCCGCTGCTCGTCGGTTGTGACCGACGCATCCTCGAGTGTCGCGTTTCCGCCGATCGGGACCTGCACGATCGCAAGGCCGCCGGGCTCAAGCACGCGGAACATCTCCGCCAGCGCCGCGCAGTCGTTCGGGATGTGCTCCAAGACGTGCGAGCACCAGATCAGCGTGCGGCTGGCGTCCGGCAGGCCTGTGGCGGTGAGATCCATTCGGCGCATCGCCGGATGGATCAGATCGGCGTTGAGGTACTCGCACGAGAGCGAGACGAGCCAGGGGATCATCAGCGGCTCGGGCGCCATGTGCAGCACCTTCTGTCCGCCGGTGAGCCGGCCCTCCAGCAGCAGCCGCGCGACGCGATGGCGCTCGAGGGAGCCGCAGAGTGGGCAGAGCGCGTCCGGGCGGCGCAAGACCCGATTGCCGAACGGCTCGAAGCGCCAGCCGCGCCAGCCGCAGAACGGACAGCGGCGCTCCTTGCGGACGATGCCCGCCAGGCGCCGCAGCCGAGCGCCGTTCACGCGCGGGCCGTATCATCAAAGAGCCAGCGGGAAAGCCGCGACCGCTCCTGCTCCCAGCCGTAGAGCGCGGCGGCGCGGCGGCGGCCGGCCGCGCCGAATTCGGCCGCGCGTGGCGCGATCGCGGTCAGAGCCTCGGCCATCGCGGCGACGTCGCCTTCTTCGACCAGAATTCCGGTCTCGCCCTCGACGACGGCCTCGGGGATGCCGGCGTGGCGGGTGCTGACGACCGCCAGGCCATGGGCCATGGCCTCCTGGATCGCCGCGGGCAGGCCCTCTTCGTCGCCGGTCTCGGGGTCGGTCAGGCTGTGCTGGACGAAGACGCCGCACTCCGCGAGCAGCCGCGCCTTCTGGCTCTCAGACGCAGCCCCGTGCAGCGTGACGCGATCCTGCAGGCCGCAGGCGGAGACGAACTGGCGTGCGGCGGGCAGCAGCTCGCCGGTCCCGACGTAGTCGAGCCGCAGCTCCGGATCGCGCGCACCCGCCAGCCGGAAGGCCTCGAGCAGGTAGATCGGGCCCTTCTTGGCCGTCATGCGGCCGATCGCCAGCAGGCGCTTTGCCGACGCCGGCGAACGGGTCGGGATGTCGGCGGGAATGTCGACCCCGCCCGGATTGACATGCACCTTCGCGGCCGGCAAGCCGAGGTCGATCAGCCGGCGCCGGTGCGCTTCGCACCGGGTCAGCACCGCCCGCGCCGAGCCGTAGGTGGCGGCGTAGCGGCGGGCGACGGCCTCGTCGCGCAGCGCGGCGCTGAGGTCGATCCCGTGACCCTGCGCGACGTAGGGGATGCCAAGCCGGTCGAGCAGCGGCGCGAACTCGAGGAACTGGTCGAGATATTCGCCGAGCGCGACGGTGACGCCCAGCCGCTTCAGGAACGCGGTCACGAGCGCAGCGCGTTGGCGGTCGATCGGCGCGCCGGCGCGCCGGGCCAGGCGCCGGCCCAGCGTCGCGGTGGCGCGGTCGAGAAAGAGCGTCGGGCAGGGCGCGCTCCAGTGGCCGCCGAGCGGATGGCTGGCGTGGCGCGCGACGGCGACGGTCTCGCGCGGGCGGATGTCCTCGACGTGGCGGCGGATGAAGGTCTCGCTGACGGCGCCCAACTGCGAGGTGAAGACCACGAAGGTCACGCTGGCTTCACCGCCGCAGCGCTGAGGCCGACCAGCATCGTGCTTTCCTCGAAGCGCAACGGCCGCACGTCGAGGCGCATGAGCAGCCAGACCACCGGCCACAGCGCGATGCAGAGCAGGCGACGCCACGCCGCGCCGGCCCATGACGCCGCCGGCCGGCGTTTGGCCCAAATGCCGAGTGTGATCGCCAGCACCGCGTCGCGCCCGCCGGTGGCGGCGATGCGCGGCTGCGAGAATCCGGCGCCGACGAGCAGCCGCTCGAGCGAGAAAGGGGTGTAGCGGAACTCGTCGTGCGGCAGCGCGTGCAGCGGCCAGATGAACGGCACTGTGAGGAACAGGAAGCCACCAGGCCGCAGCACCCGGAACACCTCGCACAACACGGAAGCTGGGTCGGCGCAGTGTTCCAGCACCTCGGTCAGGAGCACGCTGTCGACGCTGGCGTCGGCGTTCGGCAGCGTGGCGCCGTCCCAGACGAGGTCGGGCGTCGAGTAGGGGTTCCCCGGCAGGTCGACGCCGACGTAGGCCGAGCCGCGGCTTGGGGCCGAGAGCAGCAGCGGGCGGTAGGGCTTCTCCCCGCAGCCGACGTCGAGCACCAGGCCGCTGAACGACGGCAGCTCGGCCTTCAGCGCCTGCAGGATGAGCCTGCGGTTGCCGAAGCTGTCGAGCGTCGAGGGCCGACACGGCGGATCGAGATAGAGGTCGAGCGCGCTCACCAGACCTCGCTGTCGCATCGCTCCCAGGCGCGGGCGACCTTGGCGAACTCCCCGAAGATATCCAGCAACGCCGCGGCGTAGCGGGCGCCGGTGCGGTCGGCCGTCAGGGCCACGCCGCGCTCGATCAGCGTCTCGCGTGCGGCGGGTGCGGCGGCGAGATTCAGGAGACGATCGGCCAGCGCCGTTTCATCCGTAGGCGGAAAGAAGAGCGCTGCGTCGTCAAGTTGCTCGCGGACGCCCGGCGCATCGGCGGCGATCACCGGGCAGCGCAGCGCCATCGCCTCGAGCGGCGGCAGGTTGTCGGGTCCCACCGCGCTTGCGTAGACCATCGCCCAGGCGGCCCGGTAGAGCGCCGCGAGCTCGGCGTCGGTCACCTGGCCGCGATGGTCGATCAGGTCGCGTACGCCGAGCCGGTCAGCGGCGCGCAGCACGTGATCCAATGTGCCGCCGTCCGCGCCTGTGAACACGCAAGGCAGATCGACGCCGCGGGCGCGCAGCAGGGCAAGCGCCTCGACGATCACCACGTGGTTCTTGTGCGGCCAAAAACGCGACGGATAGAGGATGAAACGGCCCAAGGGAGGCGGCGCGCCACCGGCCGCCATGCCCGAGAGGTCCGGCGCCGGGAACGGGATCACCCGCACCTTGCCCTCATGGACGCCCAGCATACGGACGATCTGGTCTTTGCCGACCTCCGTACCCGTCACGACGTAGGAGGCTCGCGCGAGGGACGCCGCCATGCCGGCGTCGACGCCCTCGAAGCCGTAGCGGGCGTGGGAATATTCCGGGTACATCGAATGGATCCGATGGTTGGCCTCCCAGATCGTCCGGATGAACGGCGTCGGCGTCTCCAGCGCGTGCTGGTTGACGTTCCAGAGCAGGCGCACGTTCAGCTCGCGCAGCTGCTGAAAGTGCGCCGGCTCGACCCGCGCCGCGCGCTCGAGCGCCGCCAGCGTCCGCCCGCCGGTCGCACCCATCAGGCGCCAGGTCGAACGCGCTAGGTGCGCCGCGCCGGCCGCGAGCCGACGGCCGGCCCCAGCCCAGCGACCGCGCGTACGAATGGTGACGTGCCGCCAAGGGAGGTCCGCAGCCGGCCTGGCGTCGAAACTCAGCACCACGAACTCGAAGCGCCGATCCGCCAGTTCGCGCAGTCCCTCGAAGATGCTGCGCTGAAGCCGCGCCTGCGAGGGCGAGGTCGGCGCGGTCGAGGTGACGAAGACGCCGATCGTGATCGGCTCGGCGGGCGGCGATCGGGCAGGCGCCGGCGCCGGCGTCGCGACCTCGACCGTCAGCGGAACGTCGCGCACGCGTCCCTCGTCAGGGCCGTCGGACCAGAACGTTGGCGTAGTGGCGGAAGTTGCCGCACTCTTTGAGGAACGCGAGTTCGTTTGGATAGGGCTGGCGAGTCGCTTCCGAGCAGATCTGGTAGCCGAGGTCGGTCAGGAGCGCGGCGAGCTCGCGCACGTCGCTGCCGGCGTAGTGCAGGCACTCCTGCGCGAATTCCATCGCGATCGGCGGCAGGTCGCGGCGCAGCGTCTCGCGTCCGCCGCGCACGAACGCCGGTTCGTGGCCGTCGATGTCGATCGAAATGAAGTCGATCCGCTCGATGCCGAGCTCGGCCGCCACGTCGTCGAGCCGCTTCAGCTCGATCTCCTCCTGCGCCACGCGGGTCTCCTCTGGCGCGTAGTGCATCGAGGCCGACTGCGGCGAGATGTCGATAGTGGCGCTCGCTTCGGTGTCGGAAAGGCCAAAGGGGACCACGGTGACCCGGTCCGCGAGGTCGTTCATCTCCAGATGCCGCTGCAGCATCGCCCGGTAGCGCTGTGTCGGCTCGAACGCCCAGACGTGGCCCGAGGGTCCGACATGGCGGGCCATCAGCAGGGCGTAGTAGCCGAAGTTCGCGCCCACGGAGAGCGTCTGCATGCCGGGCCTGACAAGGTCGCTTACGAGCGCGGTCGTGCCGGCTTCCCAGACGCCGGTCGCGATCATCTCGCGCGCGATGCTCGAGCGCATGTCGAGCCGCCACGTCAGGCTCTGACACTCGAACTCCATGACGCCGTCGTATTTCGGCCGGGGCGGACGTAGAGCGCCGCGCAGCGCGTCGGCGAGGATCGGCGGCGTCCAGGCCCTGGCGAAGCGCTTCATCGCCCCGATGGCCGGACTCGTCACTCGGCCGCCCTGATCTTCCCCGGCCGGGCCGGGCCCTCCAGCCGCGTCGTGCGCCACCCCAGCGTGGGGTGCACATCGCCGATGAAGCGCCCGGTCCAATTCACCGCCCGGGGTCGGAGGTCGCGCACCTCGAAGCGCAACGCCTCGTCCAAGTCGCAGATCGGTCGGACCGTCGCGTTGTCGAAGAGCACGATGCGTACGCGGTATTCGCCTTCGTTGAGGAGGCCGCCCGGCACGGTGCAGACGGTGCGGTAGAGGCCGGCCGGCATTGGACCCCCAGTCCAGCCGGGCTCGCTCGCGGCCCAGTCCTCCAGCACCTCGCCGCCCGCCGAACCGTAAAGCATCAGGTTCACCTGCGGCTGGCCGCCGTCCGCGAGGTTCCAGAACTCAACCTCGATCGGGATCGGCTCTTGCGGTCCGAACGGCCGGCCGTCGGGCGCCGCGACCGCGAGGCGTCGTATCCGCGCCCTGGCGTCGCCCGGCGCGTCGGTCGGTTCCCAGAGACGATGGCGCAGCGAAGCCGCCGCCCGGTTCTCGCGGGAGAGGTAGCGGGCGACGACGTCGCGCGCCGGGCCTTCCGCTGCGACCTCGCCACCCTCGAGCAACAGCGCGCGCTCGCAGAGGCTGCCGATCGCCGTCATGTTGTGGCTGACGAAGATCACCGTGCGGCCTTCGCCGGCGGCGACGCTGCGCATCTTGCCGAGGCACTTCTGCTGGAACTCGGCGTCGCCGACGGCCAGCACCTCGTCGACGATCAGGATCTCTGGCTCCAGGTGCGCCGCGACCGCGAAGGCGAGGCGCACGTACATGCCGGACGAATAGCGTTTCACCGGCGTGTCGAGGAACCGGTCCACCTCGGCGAACTGGGCGATCGCGTCGAACTTGCGACGGATTTCGGCGCGGGTCATGCCGAGGATCGCGCCGTTCAGGAACACATTCTCGCGGCCGGTCAGCTCCGGATGGAAACCGGTCCCGACCTCGAGCAACGAGGCCACGCGGCCGCGCAGGCGAATTTCGCCCGCGGTCGGGGCGGTGACGCGGCTCAGCAGCTTCAAGAGCGTGCTCTTGCCCGCGCCGTTGCGGCCGATGACGCCCAGCACCTCGCCCGCCGCAACGTCGAAGCTCACATCCTTCAGGGCCCAGAAGTCTTCGGGCGCGGGCTCGTCCGGCGCCCGGCCGCCGAACAGCCGCTCGGCCTCCTGACGCAGGCTGGTCGCGCCAAGCCGGCCCAGCCGGTAGCGCTTCGAGAGCCCGCGCGCTTCGATGATCGGGCGCGACATTCAGACCGTATCGATGAAGGTCTTTTCGACCCGGCCGAACAGCGCAAGTCCGCTCAGCAGCAGGGCCAGCGTCACGCCGGCGGATATCGCGACCAGCGAGAGCGAGACCTCGCCGGTCCCGAGCAACATGCGCTTCAGCGCCTCGGTCGGCGCGGTCATCGGGTTCAGTGCTGCGATCCAGCGCCAGCGCTCGGGGACGCGCGACAGCGGGTAGATCACCGGCGTCGCGAACATCCAGAGCTGGACCAGGAACGGGACCAGCACGTTGAAGTCGCGGTAGCGCGTCGTCAGCGCCGAGAGCCAGAGCCCGGCGCCGAGGCTCAGCGCGGCGAGTTGGAGGATCACGGCCGGGAACCAGACCAGCGTCGGGTCGAGCCCGAACGTGGCGCCCGCGGGCGTCGCGAACTTGAACCAGGCCCAGACCACCGCCAGCGTCGTCAGTTGCAGGCCGAACGCCAGGAAGTTGGCGATCACGGTCGAGAGCGGCACGACCAGCCGCGGGAAGTAGACCTTGCCGAACAGCCCGGCATTGGCGACGAAGGTCGAGGCTGTGGTCTGGAACGTCTGGGCGACGTAGCTCCAGCCGAGGAGGCCGGTCAGGTAGAACAGGATCGGCGGCGCGCCGTCGGTCGGGATGTGCGCGACGCCGCCGAACACGGCCGCGAACATCAGCGTCAGCAGCAGCGGCTGCAGCACGAACCAGGCCGGGCCGAGCACTGTCTGCCGGTACTTCGAGATGAACTCGCGCGCCACCAGCATCGCCAGCAGGTCGCGATGACGCCAGACTTCGACGAGGTCGAGGTCGAACCAGCCGCTGCGCGGCCGGATGACGAGTTCGTAGTCGGCGCCCACCGGCGTGCTCACGGGCGGTCAGCCTTCCGCATCAGGTAGGCCACGCCCCATGTCTCTTCCGAGGGCGGCCGGCCGGTTAGGAACTCCTCGCTCTTCACGCGCGAGAAGCCGCTCGCGTCGGCGAGCAGGTCGACTTCGGTCGGAAAGAGGTAGCGCATCGGATGCTCCTCCTCGAACCCGAACCGCTCGCCGGTGGCGAGGTCCTCGCAGTCGATCGCGTAGGTGACCGTCACGGTGCCGGCCTCGGCGTCGAGCGCGGGCGTGGCGTCGCGGCGGACGCGGCGGCGGTCGTCGGCGACCTCCTTGACGCGCGGCTCCGGGCGCTGCGCGAGCACCGCCGGCCCGTGCCAGACGTCGAAGAAGAAGAGCCCGCCGGGCGCGAGGTGCTCGGCGGCCGCGCCGAACGCGGCCTTCAGGTCCTCGTTGCGCGTCTGATAGCTCATCACGTGGAAGAGCGAGATCACCGCGTCGAACGTCCGCCCCGCCCGCCAGGTGCGAAGATCGCCGACCTCGCAGGCGAATGCGCATTGGCTGCTCTTAGGGGCGCGCTGCGCCTCGGCGACCATGTCGGGGCTGAGCTCCACGCCAGTCACGTCGAATCCGAGCGCCGCCAGCTTGCGCCCATGCCGCCCCGTGCCTGATCCAAGCTCGAGGATCGTGCGGACGCCGGGATCCGCCGTCTGCAGCGCCGCAGCCACGTACGCCGCTTCGGCCGCGTAGTCCTTGTCCGCGTAGAGCAGGTCGTAGAAGGCCGAGTATTGCGCGAACCGCGTCACGGCCGCCGCTACCGTCGAGCGGGCGCGCCGCGGGCCCTGAAGCGCGTCTTGTCCTCGTCGCCGGCGTAGGGGCCTTGCTTCACCTCGATCATCTCGAGCTCTTCCAGCACCTCGAAGCCGTGCCCGCCCTGAATCAGCAGGATGACGTCGCCGCCCTTCAGCTCTCGGCTCTCGAGGTAGGTCTGATCCTTGGCGTAGAAGTCCACACGCACGCGGCCGCGGCGGATGAAAAGCGTCTCCTGGGTGTAGGCCACCGTGCGCGGCACGGGGTTGTGGACGTGCGCCTCGATCACCTTGCCGGCCGGGTGGCGCATGAAGCCGAGCTGCTGCGAGAACTCGCCGGGCGTGAAGAAGTGGATTCCCGGCTCGGCGAATTCGCGCCGCACGATCAGCGCCAGCGGCACGCCGTCGTGCTCGATGCGCTCGATGGGTGACACGGGCGCTTCGGCCAGGGCGGTCAAGCGAGCAGTTCCCGGACGGCGTCCGCGACGCGCTCGGCCTGTTCGTGGGTCAGCGCGACGCCGCTCGGGAGGTAAAAGCCCCGGCGTGCGAGCCGCTCGGCGACCGGGCAGGAGACCTGCTCGAACAGGCCCAGACGTCGCAGCGCCGGCTGCTCGTGCATGGGCCAGAAGAACGGGCGTGTGCCGATCCCTGCCGCCGCCAGCGCGTGCATGGCCTCCTCGGCGTCGAATGGGACGTCGTCGGCGAGGACGAGGCCATAGACCCAGGGCAGGCGCTCGGCGTAGGGGGTCGCGGTCGGCTGCCGCGCGAAGCCGCGCACGCCCTGGAGCAGCGCGTCGTACCAGGTCCCGATCAGACGCTTCTTGGCGAGCGTCGCGTCCAGCCGCTCCAGCTGCGCGACCCCCACCGCCGCCTGCAAGTTGCTCATCCGGAAGTTCCAGCCGAGCTCCTCGTGGACGAAACGGCGCTGCCGGCCGAACGCGAGGTTGCGCAGCGCCCGGCAGCGCTCGGCGACCCCCGCGTCGCTGGTCAGCACCATGCCGCCTTCGCCTGTCGTCACATGCTTGTTGGGATAGAAGCTCAGCGTCGTGGCGTCGCCGAAGCCGCCGACCGGACGACGCTCGCCATCGCGGCGGCGGTAGGTCTGACCCATCTGCTCGGCGGCGTCCTCGATCACCCACAGGCCGCGGCGGCGGGCGACCTCGAGCACCGGGTCCATATCGACCGGCAGGCCATAGACGTGCACGGCCATGATCGCCCGCGTACGGGGCGTGATCGCGGCCTCGAGCCGCTCCGGGTCGAGGTTCCAGGTCACGGGATCGCTGTCGACCAGCACCGGCGCGGCGCCGGCTCGCACGACGGCCGCCGCGCAGGAGATGATCGTGAAGCTCGGCAGGATCACCTCGTCGCCCGGGCCGATCCCGAGCGCCGCGACGGCGAGCTCGAGCGCCACGGTGCCGTTGGCGACGGCGACGCCATGGCTGTGGCCGCAGACCTCCGCCATGCCGTCCTCCAGGCGCGTCACGAACGGGCCTTCGGACGA
>DATKMZ010000020.1:0-28339 GCA_035541575.1 Caulobacteraceae bacterium
CAAGCTGATCCTGCCCTTCCTGGACCTGCCGATCGAGTACTACGACCTCGGGATCGAGCACCGCGACGCCACCGACGACCATGTGACCGTCGCCGCCGCGCACGCGATCCAGAAGTGGGGCGTCGGCATCAAGTGCGCGACGATCACGCCCGACGAGGCGCGGGTCAAAGAGTTCAATCTGAAGCAGATGTGGAAGAGCCCCAACGGGACCATCCGCAACATCCTGGGCGGCGTCGTGTTCCGCGAGCCGATCATCTGCCGCAACGTGCCGCGCCTGATCCCCGGCTGGACCCAGCCGATCATCATCGGCCGCCACGCCTTCGGCGACCAGTACCGGGCCACCGACTTCCTGATCCCGGGCAAGGGCAAGCTGACCATCAAGTGGGAAGGCGACGACGGCCAGGTGATCGAGCACGAGGTGATCAACTACCCCGGCTCCGGCGTCGCCATGGCGATGTACAACGTCGACGAGTCGATCGAGGAGTTCGCCCGCGCTTCGCTGCGCTACGGCCTCGACCGCAAGTACCCGGTTTACCTCTCGACCAAGAACACCATCCTCAAGGCCTACGACGGGCGCTTCAAGGACATCTTCCAGCGCATCTTCGAGACCGAGTTCGCCGACCTCTACAAGGCTGCGGCGATCACCTACGAGCACCGCCTGATCGACGACATGGTGGCCTCGGCGCTGAAGTGGTCGGGCGGCTTCGTCTGGGCCTGCAAGAACTACGACGGCGACGTCCAGTCCGACCAGGTGGCGCAGGGCTTCGGCTCGCTGGGGCTGATGACCTCGGTGCTGATGACGCCAGACGGCAAGACCGTCGAGGCCGAGGCCGCGCACGGCACGGTGACGCGGCACTATCGGCAGTTTCAGCGCGGCGAGAGCACCTCCACCAACTCGATCGCCTCGATCTTCGCCTGGACGCGCGGCCTCAAGCACCGCGCCAAGCTCGACGACAATCCTGCCCTCGACCGCTTCGCCGGGACGCTGGAGAAGGTCTGCGTCGACACCGTCGAGGACGGCTTCATGACCAAGGACCTGGCGCTCCTGGTCGGCGACCACCAGGGCTGGCTGACCACCGAGGGCTTCCTGGACAAGGTCGCCGAGCACCTGGACGCCGCGCTGGCGGCGTGAGCCGCTGCGGCGACGCGACCTTGATCGGCGGGCGCGAGCGGGCGTAGGCTGCCGGCGCGCGGCCGCCCGGCGGGCGCGCTTCCCCCACAATCCGAACAGAGAGGCGGCCCATGCAGCCCCACCCCTTCATGGCGGGTGACCGCGTCCGTATCACCGACGGCCCGCTGGCGACCTTCGAGGCGACCGTGCGCGAGGTGCTCCACGAGCCCACGCGGCTGAGACTCGACACGAGGGTGCTCGGCGTGACCACGCCAATCCTGGTCGAGCCCTGGCAGGTGGAGTCGATCGAGCCCGATCAGCGGCGCGATAGCTCTTCGTCATCCTGAAGGAGCGGCGTAGCGGCGTCTCGGAGGACGCAGGACATCAAAGCGCGACGGCCCGCCAGCGGTTGTTCGCGCACGTTGGAACCTGATCCTGACGGGCATGTGTGGAACATCGCCTACAACCCGTTCACCGACCTGACCTGATCCGAGGAGACGACAAGATGATCGGCTACGTGACCATCGGCGCCAACGACGTGCAGGCCTCGCTGCCATTCTTCGACGCGGTGTTCGGCGCCATCGGCGGCGAGCGCAAGAGCGCGGAAGGCAACTGGGCGTTCTACGGACCGAAGGGCGGCGAAGGGAACGTCGGCGTCTGCAAGCCGTTCGACGGCCAGGCCGCGCGGGGCGGCAACGGCATCATGATCGCCTTCGCCGCGCCGTCGCAGGACGCGGTCAAGGCGGCCCACGCCGCGGCGCTGGCGAACGGCGGAACCGACGAGGGCGCGCCAGGCTACCGCCCGCCCGACGGAACCGAGTTCTACGGCGCCTACTTCCGCGACAAGGCAGGCAACAAGTTCTGCGTCTTCAAGACGGGGTGAGCCGAGGTCGGCTTCCCGATCATCGTCCTGGTGAGGAGCGCTCGCGGAGCGCGTCTCGAACCACATTGGGTCGGCGCTCGTGCGTCCTTCGAGACGCCGCTGCGCGGCTTCTCAGGATGACGAAGATAGGGGGCCGCACGATGCTCGTCATGGTGAGGAGCGCCGCCAGGCGCGTCTCGAACCACGCTGGGAGTTTGCGGTGGCCGCCTGGGTCTACATGCTAAGGTGCGCGGACGGCAGCTACTACGTCGGCTGCACGACCAACCTCGATCAGCGGTATGGAGAACACCAGTCCGGCGTGGCGCCGGGCTACACCTCCACCCGCCTGCCCGTGGTGATGGTCTGGGCTGAGGAGTTCCAGGGCCTTCACGACGCGATCGACGTCGAGCGCCAGATCAAGCGCTGGTCGCGGGCGAAGAAGGAAGCCCTGATCCGACGCGACTTCGCCGCCTTGCCGGCGCTCGCCCGCCGCGGCTTCCGCCCTGCGTCCTTCGAGACGCCGCTGCGCGGCTCCTCAGGATGACGAAGATAGGGGGGGCCGCACGATGTTCGTCAGGGTGAGGAGCGCCGCCAGGCGCGTCTCGAACCACGCAGCGTCGGCGCTCGTGCGTCCTTCGAGACGCCGCTGCGCGGCTCCTCAGGATGACGAAGATAGGGGCCGCACGATGCTCGTCATGGTGAGGAGCGCCGCCAGGCGCGTCTCGAACCACGCGCGTCTTCACGGGCGGTAAGGGCGGGCCTTATCCAGCTGTTCGAGGCTCCAGCCCGGGCCGTGCGTAAGCTCCGAACCCTCGGCGAGGCGGTGTTCGAGCACGCGCCAGAGTCCGCGCAGGATGCCGCCGAGCCAGAGACCGTCGAGGGCGGCGCGCCGGATCGCCACTGGCTCGAGCCCGAACGCGCGGACGACCTCGGCGAGGCGCAGACGGGGCGTCAGGCGGCGAGCGCGGCCTTGACCGCGGCCACGCCGTCGGCCGCGCGGGCGCCGTCGGGCGCGCCGCCCTGGGCGAAGTCGGGCTTGCCGCCGGCCCCCTGCCCCCCCATCGCCGCGACGGCGGCGCGCGCGAGCTGGGCGGCGTCGAAGCGGCCGACGAGATCGGGCGTGAGCGCAACCGCGATCGAGGCCTTGCCCTCGTTGACGGCCGCGTAGGCGACGACGCCGGCCTGGCCGATGCGCTTGCGCGCCTCGTCGACGAGCGGGCGCATGTCCTTCGGCGAGACGCCCTCGACCACCTTGCCGTCGAAGCGCACGCCGGCGACGTCCTCGACGCTCGAAGCGCCCGCCCCGCCGCCGCCGAGCGCCAGCTGCTTGCGCGCCTCGGCCAGGTCGCGCTCGAGCCTGCGGGCCTGGGTCTGGACGGCCTCGACCCGCGCCGGAACCTCGGCCACGGGGACCTTGAACTGATCGGCCAGGCCCCTGGCGACCGCGGCCTGGTCCAACAGCCAGCGACGGGCCGGCTCGCCGGTCAACGCCTCGATCCGCCGCACGCCGGCGGCGATGCCTTGCTCGGAGATGATCTTGAAAAGCGCGATGTCGCCGGTGCGCGCGACGTGGGTGCCGCCGCAGAGCTCCACCGAGTACGCCCGATCGCCGCCGCCAAGCTCGCGCCCCAGCGTCAGCACACGGACGGTATCGCCGTACTTCTCGCCGAACAGCGCGACGGCGCCGGCCTCGATCGCCGACTGCGGCGCCATCTCTTCGGTGATAGCCGGCAGGTTCTGGCGGATCACCGCGTTGACCTCGGTCTCGATCGCGTCGATCTCGGCGGGCGTCAGCGGCGCGCCGTGGCTGAAGTCGAAGCGCATGCGATCGCCGTCGACCAGCTGGCCTTTCTGCGCCACGTGCGGACCGAGCACGTGCCCCAGCGCCGCGTGCGCCAGGTGCGCGGCCGAGTGGTTGAGCCGCGTGCGGGCGCGCCGCTCGGGGTCGACCAGAAGGCGCGCTCGCGCGCCGAGCTCGAGCCGGCCCTGGGTGATCTTGAGCGCGTGCGCGTGGAGGTCGCCCGCCTCCTTCTGCACGTCGGTGACCGCCGCGCGGCCGCCGGGCCATTCGATCTCGCCGCGGTCGCCGGCCTGGCCGCCGCTTTCGGCGTAGAACGGCGTGCGGTCGAACAGCGCCTCGACGACGTCGCCGGCCTCGGCCGCGCCCGCCTCCGCGCCGTCCTTGACGAGCGCCAGCAGCTCGCCGGTGGCCTCGATCTCGTCGTAGCCGAGGAAAACGGTCGGACCGAGCCGTTCGCGCAAGGCGAGCCAGACCGCGCCCTGCGCCTGCTGCCCGGAGCCGGCCCAATGTTCGCGCGCCATCGTGCGCTGGCGCTCCATCGCCGCGTCGAATCCGGCGACGTCCACGGTCATGCCTTTGGCGCGGACCGCGTCCTGGGTCAGGTCGAGTGGAAAGCCGTAGGTGTCGTAGAGCCGGAACGCCGTCTCGCCCGGCAGCACGTCGCCGGCGCCGAGCCCGGCGGTCGCCTCGTCGAGCAGCGCCATCCCGCGCCCGAGCGTGCGCCGGAAGCGCTCCTCTTCCTGGCGCAGGGTCTCGACGATCACCGGTTCGGCGCGCTTCAGCTCCGGATAGGCCCCGCCCATCTCGGCCACGAGCACGGGCGCGAGGCGGTGCATCAGCGGCTCGGAGGCGCCCAGGAGATGCGCGTGTCGCATCGCCCGACGCATGATGCGGCGCAGCACGTAGCCGCGGCCCTCGTTGGACGGCGTGACCCCGTCGGCGATCAGGAAGCTGGTCGAGCGCAGGTGGTCGGCGATCACGCGGTGCGACGGACCGTTGGTCGGCGCGTCGTTGGTGAGCTCGCGGCTCGCGGCGATCAGCGTGCGGAAGAGGTCGATGTCGTAGTTATCGTGCACGCCCTGCAGCACGGCGGTCAGGCGCTCGATGCCCATGCCGGTGTCGATCTGCGGGCGCGGCAGGTCGCGACGTGCGCCGTCGGCGAGCTGCTCCCACTGCATGAACACGAGGTTCCAGATCTCGACGAAGCGGTCGCCGTCCTCGTCGGGGCTGCCAGGCGGGCCGCCGGGCACGTGGGCGCCGTGGTCGTAGAAGATCTCGGTATTGGTTCCACAGGGGCCGGTGTCGCCCATCGACCAGAAGTTCTCTTCCAGCCTCACGATGCGATCGTCCGAAAAGCCGGCGATCTTCTTCCAGAGCTGGGCGGCGTCCTCGTCGTTCGGGTGGACAGAGATCATCAGGCGGTCGCGCGGCAGCGCGAGATCCTTGGAGATCAGCCGCCAGGCGTATTCGATCGCGCCTTCCTTGAAGTAGTCGCCGAAGGAGAAATTCCCCAGCATCTCGAAGAAGGTGTGATGGCGCGCCGTGTAGCCGACGTTGTCGAGGTCGTTGTGCTTGCCGCCGGCGCGGACGCACTTCTGCGACGACGCCGCGCGCGGCGCTGGCGGGGTCTCGGCGCCGGTGAAGTAGTTCTTGAACGGGACCATGCCGGCGTTGACGAACAGCAGGCTGGGATCCGACTGCGGCACCAGCGGCGCGGACGGGAGCACGGCGTGGTCGTTGCCGCCGAAGTAGCTCAGGAACAGGCTGCGGACGTCGTTGAGACTGGGCATGGGACTTCGGGCTGGGGCGGCGTAAGGGGCGCCCTCTAGCACCTGGAGCGCCGGCGGGGAAAGAACAAGCCCCGGGGAGCGACGGGCGCCGAAGCAGCTTCGTCTTGAACCACCAAGACACCAAGCGGACCAAGGCGCGCTTGGCGGGCGGACAGCCTCCGCCGCCGTGGAAGGTTCGCCTGCGCCTTGGGCGCGCCTTGGTGAGCTTGGCGAGTTGGTGGTCGACCCGGCCCGCGGCGCACAGTCCGGGAAAGGTGAGCGAGCGGCGGCTCCGCCGGGCGGAGATCGGGTCCCACCGAAGGAGGGGTCGAAGGCCCGGCGGACTGTCGGGGGAACCGGGCCTTCACCTTCACAGGGACCGAAACGGCGGAACCGCCGCTCGCAGAGAAGTCTGGCGCGAACCGCCGCCTTTGCCGGTCGCAGCGCCCGAAAAGCCGAAGACGCCTGGTGATCCCGTAGATCGCGTCGGGCTTGGAGGGGCGAGCGTCCCGCAGAGGTCGGCGTTGGGGAGCCGCGCCAGACCTTAACGGGTCAGAGGGAGCCGTCCTCCTCGTCGACCTCGACCGGGCCAACCAGCAGCTCTTCCTCGATCTTGTCGCCGGCCCCGCGCACCGACCGCTCGATCTCGGCGGCGATGTCGGGGTTGGCTTTCAGGAACTCGCGGACATTGTCGCGGCCCTGGCCGATCCGTTCCGAATTGAACGAGAACCAGGAGCCAGACTTCTCGATCACGCCCGCCTTGACGCCAAGGTCGATGATCTCGCCCAGCTTGGAGATGCCCTCGCCGTACATGATGTCGAACTCGACCTCGCGGAACGGCGGGGCGACCTTGTTCTTCACCACCTTCACGCGGACGTTGTTGCCAATGATCTCGTCGCGCTGCTTGACCGAGCCGGTGCGGCGGATGTCGAGCCGGACCGAGGCGTAGAACTTCAGCGCGTTGCCGCCGGTGGTGGTCTCCGGGCTGCCGTACATGACCCCGATCTTCATCCGGATCTGGTTGATGAAGATGACCAGCGTCTTGGCCTTGGAGATCGAAGCGGTGAGCTTGCGCAGCGCCTGGCTCATCAACCTGGCCTGCAGTCCGGGGAGCTGGTCGCCCATCTCGCCCTCGATCTCGGCCCGGGGCGTGAGCGCCGCGACCGAGTCGATCACGATGATGTCGACCGCGCCGGAGCGGACCAGCGTGTCGGTGATCTCCAGCGCCTGTTCGCCGGTGTCGGGCTGCGAGACCAGGAGGTCGTCGAGGTTCACGCCCAGCTTGTGGGCGTAGGATGGATCGAGCGCATGCTCTGCGTCGACGAAGGCGGCGATCCCGCCGGCCTTCTGCACCTCGGCCACGACGTGCAGCGCGAGCGTGGTCTTGCCGGAGCTTTCGGGCCCGTAGATCTCGACGATGCGGCCCTTCGGCAGGCCGCCGATGCCGAGCGCGAGGTCGAGCCCGAGCGAACCGGTGGAGACCGACTCGATCTCCACGACCTTGCCCTTGTCGCCCAGCTTCATCACCGAGCCCTTGCCGAAGGCCCGGTCGATCTGCGCCAGCGCCGCCTCGAGCGCCCGCTGCTTGTCTGAATCGCCCTGTGCCACGAGCCTCAACGCCGGGTTCGCCATTACCGATAACCCCTTCTATCCCATGATTCCGCGCGCCGCCCGGCCTTCCCGCGTCTTCCGAACCGACCCGGCGAGCTTGAATCGGGTGTACTCGGTTTGTTCCGAGTTCGCAAGATGTTCCCCCTTCCTCCGGGGCGACGGGCCCCCAACTGTGCCGTTGCGGCCACAGGGGCGACGCCCGGCGGTCAGCCGGCCGGAGTTCGGAAGACCAAGAACGCGCCGGCGGCGATGAGGGCGAAGCCGACCAGCTGGCTCGCCGTGATCCGCTGGCCGAGGTAGGTGGCGGCGAAGACGGCGAAGACGACGAGGGTGATCACCTCCTGGATCGCCTTCAGCTCGGTCGGCGTGTAGGCGGCGCTGCCCCAGCGGTTGGCGGGCACGGCCAGGCAATACTCGAAGAAGGCGATCGCCCAGCTGGCCGGGATCACCAGCCAGAGCGGCCGGTCCTTGAACTTCAGGTGGCCGTACCAGGCGAAGGTCATGAAGACGTTGGAGCAGACCAGGAGCGCGATCGGGGCGACGCGGGCGGGCAGAATCGGCATGGCGCCTCGCTAACGCACGAAGCGCGAAAGCGTGGCCAGACTCACGCTCGGCGGCGACCCGCCGTCAGATCCAGCGCCGCACGCGCTTGGCGTAGGCGTCGTAGCCCGCGCCGAACTGGCGGCGCATCTTGGCTTCCTCGAACGGGATGTGGACGAAGTTGGCGGTGAGGAAGGCGAGCACCGGGGCGAGCAGCATCGGCCAGGTTCCGACCCAGATCGCCGCCCCCAGCGCGATGACGACAAGGCCGAGGTACATCGGGTTGCGGGTGAAGCGGTAGGGCCCTCGGACGATCAGCGTGCGGTTGGTCTCGGAGGTCGGGTCGATCTCGGTTCCCTCGGTCCGGAAGAGGCGGAACGCCCAGGCGGGCGGGACGCCGCCGGCGAAGAAGATCACCATGCCGACGATCACGTGGCGCGGCGGCCAGGGGAGCGGCGGCCAGCGCAGCGCCCAGGCGGCAGCGGCGGTCAGGGCGAGGAAGATCATCGTCCAGATCGGCGGCGGCAGCCTCAGCATCGGAGCCTCTTTATCCGCCCGCCAGCCGCACGGCCAGCCAGATCGCCGCCATGCCCGTGGCGGTGGCGAGGCTGGTCCAGACCCGGGGCAGAGCGCGGTGGCTGGCCGGCGTCAGTTCGCTGGCCCCGATGTAGAGGAAGAACCCGGCGAAGAGCGCGACAGCGAGGCCGAGCAGAGTCGGGGGGATCGAGAAGACGCGGGTGAGGCCGATCCCGACCAGCGGCGCAGCCGCGTCGGCGAGCAGCCAGCTGCGGGCCCGCACCCTTCCGCCGCCGCCGGAGAGGCTCAGCGTGACGGTGTTGACCCCGTCGGCGACGTCGTGGGCGAGCACCGCGACGGCCACCACCACGCCGATCGCCGGGGCGACCTGGAACGCGAGCCCGATGCCCAGCCCGTCGAGCAGACTGTGGAGGGTGAGACTGGCCGGGCGCAGATGGCCGCGCTGCCGCTCGGCGATGGCATGGGCGCCGCGCTCGAACAGCATGTAGCTGCAGAAGCCGCCGCCGACGACGCCGAGCACGACCGGAGATCCGACCGCCTTCCCCGCGAGTTCGAGCGCCTCGGGCGCCAGATCGAAGAGGGCGACGCCGATCACGGCTCCGGCCGAGAAGCCGAGGATCAGCGGGATCTGCGCGCGGAACCTGAGCGCGATGACGCCGCCGAAGAGCGTCGCAAGGCCCGTGGCGAGGCCGATCGCGCCGAGCAGGACGAGGCTGGGGACGCTTGCGATGGGCGGCGCTCCGGTGGCGGACCCACCGGCTTAGAGCGGCGGCGCGGTCGGCTCAACTCCCGGATGGCGCCGCGTGGCTCAGCGCCAGGCGCGCTCGGCGCGGTGGTGGTGGGCGGCGAGGCGACGGCGATCGGACAGAAAATCGGCGAACTCGTGGTCGAGCACGCCTCGGCGCTCGGCGAGCTGGTGCGTTGCGAACTCGGGCGTAGGGTCCAGGCCGAGGATCACAGGACCTTCGGCGGTTGGCGCGACATCCCAGCCGATCAGGCCGAACTGGCCGAACAGGCGCATCGCCTCGGTCGCGGTGGCCTTGAGGCGTTCCCAGTCGGGGACGGCGAGGCCGCCGGGTGCGGCCTGGGCGCGGCTGGGAGCGCGGGCTGGCATCACCGAGCGCGCGGCGCCGGTTTCCAGGTCGAGCGTGGCGCAAATGTCGTCCGGGCCGCCGATGCGCCAGACGGCGCGGAAGATCATGGGGCCGAAGTCGGTGTTGAGCATGATCAGCCGCACCGGTGCGAGACGGCCCTGGTCGCTCGGCGCCTCGGGGTGGCGCGGCAGGACCGCGCGCAGCAGCCAGCTGGTCTCGCCGGAATCGCGCACCTCGTCGACCAGCCGGTCGATCTGCGCGGCGGTATCGGCGCCCGGCGCGAACAGCAGTCGCCCCTCGCCGCCTTCGACCGGCTCGGCGAGCATCGGCTGGCCGGCATGGGCTTCGAGGAACTCGCGGAGCGCGTCGCGGGTGCGGATCAGCGCCTGGTCGGGCGTGGCGAGCCCGGCGCGGAAGATCGCCATTACCGGCACCGTCGGCAGGCCGTGGGCGGCGAGATAGGCGCTGGCGGCGAGCCGGTCGGTGGCGAGCGCCAGGCAGTCATGACGGAAGTTGGCCAGGAGGGCGAGCTCGCGGCCGCGGCGGGCGCCGACCGCCTGGCGCCGGTCGCCCTGCGCCCAGAACGCCTCGTCGTAGAGACGGAGCCGTTCGTAGTCGGAGAAATCGACCCGTCCCGCGCCGATCGCGAGCTGGGCGAAGTCGGTCATCAGACGCGTGGGCGGCACGCCGGCGGCCTCGGCCATCCGGGCGATCGCGCCCATCATCCCTTCGTCGCCGTCGCCGCGAAGCGTGGCGGGCCAGGGGTGGAACAGCGCCGATTTGCGTGGGACCGCCGCCATCGAATCTAATTGTCCGCAGACAGAAGGCGGTTTTGTGGTGGGGTTTTACTGAGCAATTTCTTAACCACGTCTAGAGCTCGACCGCGATCGCCGTCGCGTCGTCGAAGAAGGCGTCGACGTCGGCGAGGCTGGTGCGGTGGTTGAAGATGGCCGCACGGATCACCTCGCAGCCGCCGATGCGGGTGGTCGACGGGGCGGCGAGGCCCCGCTCCTGCAGCCGCATCACGAGCTCGCGGTTGCGTTCCCCCGTCCCTTCCTCGGCGAGCGAGAAGCAGACGATGTTGAGCGGAACGGGCGCCGCGAGGGCGAAGACCCGCGAGGCCTCGATCCGGGCCGCCAGATGACGCGCCGCGGCGCAGTTGGCCGCGATCGCCCGGCCGATCGCCTCGGCGCCGAGGGTCTGGAAGGTCAGCCAGACCTTCAGCGCCCGGAAGCCGCGCGACAGGTCAGGCCCGAAGTCGCAGGGCCAGTCGTCGCCGGCGGCGAGGCCCCGTTCGGCCCGCGAGAGATAGGCGGCCGGGGCCGCGAACGTCTGCTTGTGCAGCGCCGGATCGCGCACCAGCAGGAAGCCGGCGTCGTAGGGAACGTGAGCCCACTTGTGGAAGTCGAACGCCACCGAGTGGGCGCGCTCCAGGCCACGCGTCAGCGGTTTCAGCTCCGCCGAGAGCGTCGTCAGGGCGCCGAACGCGCCGTCGACGTGCAGCCAGAGCCGCTCGGCCGCGGCGATGTCGGCGAGCGCTGTGAGATCGTCGAAGGCGCCGAAGTTGACGCCGCCGGCCGTGCCGACGATCAGGAACGGGGTCAGGCCGGCCTCACGGTCGCGGGCGATGGCGCCGCGCAGCACGTCGAGGCGCATCGCCCCCATCGCACTGGTCTCGATCTGGCGCAGGAAGCTCGAGCCGACCCCGGCCAGCTCCAGCGCCTGGCGGACGCAGGCGTGGGCCTCGGTCGAGGCGTAGACGGTCAGCTGCGAGTCGGCCTTCAGGCCGCTGGCGCGAACACCGTGGCCGAGCGCCGCGTCACGGGCGACGAGCAGACCCAGGAAGTTGGCCTGCGAGGCGCCGGTGACGAAGACGCCGGAGCTCTCCGGCGGGAATCCAAACGCCTCGGCCGCCCAGCGGGCGATCTGCCCCTCGACGACGGTCCCGATGTGGTCGCGGCCGCCGCAGTTGGCGTCGAGCGCGGCGGCGATCAGCTCGGCGACGACGCCGACCGGCGTGCCGGCGCCGTGCGCCCAGCCGAAGAAACGCGGGTGGGTGTTGCCGACGACGTAAGGCGCGATCAGAGCCTCGACGTCGCCGAGCACCTCGGCGAGATCGCGAGAGCCGACGGGCAGCGGCGCCTCGAAGCGGGCGCGGGCGGCCGCCGGCGTCGGGCGCCAGACCGGACCGTCGCCCGCATGCTCGAGCCGCGTCAGGGCGCGATCCAGCGCGGCGTGCGCCTCGGCGCGGAACTGGTTCCAGTCGGCCGGATCGAGCGACGCGTCAGCGGCGGCGGTCGGCGCGGCCATCGGGCGGATCAGCCTCGCAACCTGGCCCACGACGCGAACGCCTCGTCGAGATCGGCCTCGATGGCCGCGAAGCCGCGCTCGGCGGCGCCCACGATCATCGGCATGCTGGCGCAGACGCGCAGCGCGGTCCGGGCCCCGACCGCGACCGGCTGGCCGAGGTGGCAGGCGCGTCCGATCCCCTCCGCCGCCGCCAGGGCCTCGTAGACCGGCCGCGGATCGCTCTCGTCCACGTGGACGATCGGGATCAGGCCCGGCGCGGCGACGCCCTCGGGGTCGGCGAGCGCCAGGCCTGGATCGGCGGCGACGCGCTCCAGTACGGCGTGGTCGAAGTCCGCCAGCACCGCCGCGCGCCGGTCGGCCGGCACGCGCTCGAACGCCTCGATCTCGGCCAGCGCCGCACTCCAGCGCAGGCCGAGGCCGAGATTGGCGGGGTGCTCGAGCCCGCCGGCGAAGGCGCCGCGCAGGCGCTGCGGCCAGTCGAGCACGGCGGAATAGGGGGCGAGCGCGGCCCCGGCAGGCGCGGCGGCCTCGAGCCGTTCCGCCAACCCGGCGGGCAGCAGCAGCGCGCCGCAGAACGCCGGGCCGCCGGCGAACTTCGAGCCGGTGACCATCACCGCCAGTCCTTCGGCGAGGTCGCGGCGGATGTCGGCCGCGCCACAGCGCAGCTGGCAGGCGTCGACGACCACCATCACCCGACCGGGGTAGCGGGCCAGGATCTGCGTCGCCGCCGCGCGGCTGACGCCGGGCTGGCCGGTCTTGGATGCGTCGAGCACATGCAGCAGCGCGAAAGAGCCGCCCGCGACCGCGCGCTCGACCGTCAGCGCGGCCTCAAGGTCGACGTTGGCCTGACGGCGCAGCGCCCCGCAGGGCTGGCGGATCTCGATCGTCTGCACCGCGAGCGCGGCGTTCTCCCAGCCGGCGAGAGGTTCGGCCTTGGCGACCGCGCACCCCATCGAGGCGCGGCCAAGGAAATGGCGGCCGGCCGCCGCGGCGGGGACGCCCGAGCCGGTCTCGGCGGGCGCGACGACGATGTTGACGAGCGGCCCCTCGGCCAGCGCGAGGGCGAGTTGCAGCGTCACGAGCTCGGATTCGGTGCCGGAAGCGGCCAGGATCGCCTCGGCGCCCGGGGCGCCGTAGAGCGCCAGCAGGCGGCGACGCAGCGTCTCGAACCAGGCGGCGATGGAGTGGCGCCCGTCTTCCAGCAGTCGCTCCAGCGCATCGCCGGCCGCGGTCCAGCCGCGCGGCGAGACGGCGCAGGCCGTCGAGGAGGAGAGCCAGATCTCGTCCGTCGCCGGCGCGGCGGGGGCGCCGTAGCGGTTCCGGCGGGTGATGGGGTCGAGCCAGATGCGGTCGTCGCCGCCGCTGGCGATCAGGAGCCGGAGCCTTGCGTCCCAGGCCGCCGTCGCCGGCGCGTTCGCCAGCGAGCCCGACTGTCGGATCGTCGAAGCCGCCGCCATGAAAAGCCCACCCCGATCCAGGGCGCGCTTAACCAAACCGATTCCCTGGCGGGCCCATTGTCGGGCTCCAGGCGCTAACGTTTCGTTGTTGCAGTCGCCGGCGCCCGAGTTAACCTTGACGAGAGTGGCCGGGAGGGCCTCTGACGGTACGTGTCGTCCAGACTTCGATTCGAAGGGAGAGCGAATGCAACGTCTACTGATCGCCGCCGTGAGCGCGGCGTTCCTCGCCGCGACCGCCGCGCCGGCGCTGGCCGACGACTATCCGCCCTGCGCGTCTCACGACCAGGATCACTGCCGCGTCGTCTCTCACATGGACCATCATGGACACGGTCATGGTCATGGTCATGGTCATGGCCATGGTCACGGCCATACGCATGGCCGCCAGGCGCACGGCCACGGCCAGTACTGAGGCGTTGACGCCGCGCCCGGAGCCGGGCGCGAACGCTCAGTTACGCCGTCTGGCCTGAGCGGCGGGGGCGCGGATGGCGCGGCGCCCTCGCCCGACTCTGGCCGCGAGACCAACAGGCGGCGGCGTACGGCCACCCGATGTTCCGTGTTCATCGATCGCCGGGACTCACGGAAGGCGATGACGGAGGGAGGCAGTGCGATTCGGAGCCATCTCAGCCTGCTCTAGTCGCGCCACTGGGCGTTGACGCTGGCGCTGAGGTCGTCGAGGCGCGCGCCGAGGTCGGACAGGTCGTCGGCGGTCAGGCCGTCGTGGTCGTCGCGAAGTCTGGCGTGCAGGTTGCGGATCGACGCAAGTCGGCTGCGGTCGCGGTCGGCGTCGTAGTGCGTGATGGCGCCGGCGTCCTCGCCGTTCTCGATCCGCCGCTGCAGCCAGTCTTCCCGGCCATAGACGTCGTCGGCGCGTCCGACGTAGGCGACGTCGGCGCCGTAGTCGCCGGCCGGGCGGGCGCCCTCCACCCAATTCCCGTTGGCGTCATAGTAGCCGCTGGCGGCGTGCCAGACGCCGTTGTCGTCGTAGTAGCCGGTCTGGGTGTAGTCGCAGTTCACCGACGCGCCGCCGGCGACGTTGCCGAGCGCGCCGCCGCCCACCGCGCCGATCACCGCTCCGGTCCCGCGCGAGCCATGGCCCGCCACCGCGCCGCCAATCAAGGCGCCGAGGCCCGCGCCGACCACGGTCCCGGCCACGCGGCTGTCGTGCTGTTGTTCCCGGCAGCCCGGCTGCGCCGAGGCGATGCTGGGCACAGCCAAGACCGCCACACCTGCGATCAGGAGCAGCTTACGCATAACTCTCACTCCTCTCTTGCAACCGGCCTCCGCGGGCCGGCGCTGGTTCGCGAAGAACCCTCCCGCTGACGCAAAGAACGTCTCAGGGATCGAATGGATGCCCCTCGATGGCGGTCGGCGGGCGCGGCAGAGGGCTGACCGGGCCGTCGATCGTGCAGATCAGCAGCGGCTCTGGCGCGACGTGGCCTCCGAGAAGGTCGCCCAGGAGATCGGCCAGGCCGATCGGGTAGAACGTGTCCTCGGCCACGCGCAGCTCGTCCAGCGTCCACCAGCGCATGTCGTCGGTGAGCACCCGCTCGTGCGGCAGCCATCCGGCGTCCGTTATGTCGCCGCCGGCGGTGCGGGCGACGACGTAGAACTGACGGAACAGCCGCTTCTCGTGGTCGAGGTCGCGCAGGATCACTTCGTCGCGCCAGACCGTCTCGCCCAGCACGACATCGACCAGCCCCGTCTCCTCGGCCACCTCCCGGGCCGCCGCCTCGGCGAGCGTCTCGCCGGCCTCGACCCCGCCGCCGACGGTGTACCAGAACGCCGGCCCGTCGGGGCGACCCGGCAGGCGGCCCTTCATCAAGAGGACGCGGCCGTCGGGATCCAGCAGCACGACGCGGGCGGTCAGCCGCTCACGAAACTCAGCGGTCATCGCCCCAGCCTCGCGCTGCGGTTACACGGAAGGTTAAGCCGCAGCATGCCATGGGTTGTCTGAATACCGTCGGACAACCGCTCTTGCAGATTGCGCCTCATCGCCTGCTCGGATTTGCGTTCGCCATCGCCGATCTCCTGGTCGAGGTCGCGCCATCCGGCAAGATCGTCTTCGCGGTCGGCGCGGCGGGCGTGCTCGCCGGCGAGGGCGAGCGACAGCTGATGGGTCGCGACTTCGCCGAGTGCATCGACCCGGAGGACCGCGACCTGATCTGGGCGCTGATGGCGAGCGCCGAGGGCGGCGCGCGCCGTGGCCCGGCCATCGCCCGGCTCGCGACCGCGCCGGGACAGGCCACGCGGGCGTTCTCGATCTGTGTCTGCAAGCTGCCGCAGAACGAAGGCGCGATCTCCTGCGCGCTGAACCGCACCGCACCCCCGAAGCTCGGCCGGGCCGAGGGCGGGCTCTTCGAACGCGACGAGTTCGAGGAGGTCGCGCGCAACCTGTTCGAGACGGCGCGCTCGACCGGCGAACAGCTGGAGCTGTCGTTCGTCGAGATGGACGGGCTGGCCGACGCGGCGAACGCGTTGCCGGCGGACAAGCGCAAGAGCCTCGCAGCGAAGGTCGCCGGCGCGATCCGGGCGCAATCGCATGGCGGCGCGTCGGCCGCCAAGCTCGACGAGGAGCGCTATGCGCTGGTCCGCGCCGCCGGCGAGAGCCCCGAGGCGATGACCGACCGGCTTGGCCGCCTGATCGCGCAGACCGCGGCGATCGACGGCCTGAAGCTGGCGGCCAGCTCGATGGCTCTGAACGGTGACGCTTCGCCCTCGCAGATCGTACGCGCCGTGCGCTACGCGCTCGACGATTTCATCGAGGAAGGCGGCGCCGCGGCGCGGCCGGCCAGCCTGCAGGACGCCGTCAACGCATCTGTCGAGCGCACGCTGAAGAAGGCGAGCGCGCTGGGTTCGGCGGTGGCCGACCGCCGCTTCAAGCTGGTGTTCCAGCCGGTCGTGACGATCGCGACCGGTCAGCTGCATCACCATGAGGTGCTGGTGCGGTTCGGCGAGGACGAGAGTCCCTTTCCGATGATCCGCATGGCCGAGGAGCTCGACCTGATCGAGACGCTCGACCTCGCCGTGGTCGACGGCGCCGCGGCCGAGCTGAGCCGCGACGGCAAGCTGAAGCTCGCGGTCAACGTCTCCGGTCGCACGATCACCAGCGCCGCCTTCGTCGAGCGGGCCCGCGCCCTCGTCGCCGAAGACCCGACGCTTCGCGAGCGGCTGATGTTCGAGCTGACCGAGAGCGCGACCATCGACGATCTGGCCCTCGCCGACCGCCACATCCAGGCGCTGCGCCGGATGGGCTGCGAGGTCTGCCTCGACGACTTCGGTTCCGGCGCGGCCTCGCTGGCCTACCTGCAGCAGCTGAGCCTCGACCTGGTGAAGATCGACGGCCGCTATATCCGCCAGCTCCAGCACGGCGGCCGCGAGGCCACCTTCATCCGCCACCTCGTGCAGATGTGCGCCGAGCTTGGCGTCAAGACCGTCGCCGAGATGGTCGAGACCGCGCAGACGGAAGAGGCCGTGCGCAAAGCCGGCGTCGATTTCGGCCAGGGCTACCTCTACGGGATGCCGACCGAGCGGCCCTTGCCGCCGGCGTCACGCGCCGGCCCGGTCGCCGCCCGCCGGGTCGGCGCCGTCGAGACCTGGGGCTGAGCCGGCGAGGCTGGCCGCGAACCGCTCGACCGCCCGGTCGCCGCGCAGGCGAATGACCCGCCGCGCGCCGCCGGCCTGCAGCCGCGCCTCGAGCCGGTCCGACCAGCCGCCAAAGGACGCCACAGTCCGGACGTAGTTCCAGCCGAACGCTTCTTCGCACCCGTCGGGGCGGTCGGACCTGGGCCGGTCGCGGTGGATCCGCGTCTTGCGCCAGGTCCGCCACAGCCGTCGCAGGAACGGCTGTTCGAGCCAGACGACGACGTCGGCGCGCGGCAGCGTCAGGGGTGTGGCTTCGCCATAGGTGCCCTCGACGATCCAGCCGTCGGCCGCCACGAGCGGGGCCAGCGTCTCGGCCATCGCCCCGGGCTTGGCCGGGGTCCAGCCAGGACCGAAGGCGAGCCGGTCGAGGTGGATCACCGGCGCGCCGAGCGCCTCGCCGAGCCGCCGCGCGAGCGTCGACTTGCCGGCGCCGGCGCCGCCCATGATCGCGATGCGCCTGGCGCCGGCGGGCGGCGTGATCTCGGCGGCCGGCGTCCAGAAGTTCGTACGCCAGACCAGCGCGAGGATGACGGCCTGGGCGACCGCCAGGGCGATCTGCACCTCGACGACGCCGAGCAGCCCCAGGCCCAGTTTCGATCCCACCCACCACATCAGCGGCAGCTGGAACAGCCATTGGTTCGCGAACCCGAGACCGGAGATGACCTTGGTCGCGCCGGCGCCCCGGAAGGCGAACGAGAGCACGCCCCCGAAGGTGTCGGCGGCGATGCTGAGCCCCACGATCCGCGCCGGCCAGATCGCCAGCGCGATCGTCCTCGGATCGTGCAGGAAGAGCCCCAGGAGCGGCCTGGTGGCGAAAACGGCGATGAGACCGAGCGGAACGGTCGCGCAAACCGCGATCGCCGTCGCGCGCCAGCCCCACCGCCTCGCTTCCGCGGCCTCGCCCCGGCCCAGCGACTGGCCCACCAGCGTGGCGGCTGCGACGCCGACGCCGGTCGAGATCTGGGTCGGCAACAGAAAGATCTTCAGGAGCACGTTGACCACCGCGGCGCTCGCCGGGCCGAAGCCGGCGACGATGGTGAAGGCGATCACCGTGCCGATCTGCACCAGGCTCTGCTGCGCGCTGATCGGCCAGCCGATCGCCACGATCCGGCCGACGCCGCGCGGGCTCGGCGCGGCCCAGCGCGGAACGAGGCGCAGGCGCAGCGCAAGCGCCAGCTGGACCAGCGCGCCGACGAGGCAGCTCGCCACGGTGGCCGTCCCGGCGCCGGCGATGCCCTCGGCCCCGATCGGCCCGGCGCCGAACACGAACAGGAACGTGAAGCCGATCTGCGCGGGCGCGGTGAGCAGCGTCACGAGGAAAGCGATCCGGGGGCGGCCAGACCCGATCCAGGCTGCGTTGACCGGGATCGTCAGCGCCAGCAGCGCCAGCGAAGGCGCGGCGGCGCGCAGGTTGGCGACGCCCGCGGCCGACGCGCCCGGATCGTGCAGCATGGCGGTGATGACGCCAGGGGCGATGCCCCAAAGGATGACGGCGAGCGTGACGCCGAGCGGCGCGGAGAGGCTCAGCGCATCGATCAGCGTGCGGCCGGCCCGCGCGTCATCGCTGGCGCCGGTCGCTCGCGAGACCAGCGCCTGGACGCCGGTGTCGAGCCCGAACAGCAGCGCCAAGAGGCCGCTGTAGATGACATTCGCCGCGCCGAACCCCGCCAGCGCGGCGTCCCCGAGGCGGCCCACGAACGCCAGGCAGGCGAGGTCGGCGAGGGTCTGGACCAGGAAGAACAGCGTCAGCGGCGCGGCGAGGCGCACCACTGGGCGGGCGTCGTGGGCGATGTCGGTCACGAGCGGCCTTTCGCAATCCTGGCGGAAAGCTAGACCGACATGTGCGGCTGATTTAGTGAAATGAGTCGATGCGTGAATTCGACAATCTGCAAATCAGGAAGCTCGACGCCGGCCTGCTGCTCGTCTTCCGCGAGCTGATGGTGCGGCGGCGCGCGAGCGACGTCGCCGAGCATCTGGGGCTCAGCGCGTCGGCGATCAGCCACGCGCTCGGCCGGCTGCGCGACCTCTTCGGAGAGCCACTGTTCATCCGCCGTTCGCACGGCCTGGAGCCGACCCAGAAGGCGCTCGAGCTGGCGCCGCAGGTCGAGCGGCTGCTGGAGCTGATCGACGACGTGGTCTCGCCCGAGCGCGGGTTCGATCCGGCCCGCAGCCGCCGCCGCTTCCGGGTCGCCTGCCCGGACTGGATCGGCACGCTGATCGCCCCCGGCCTCGTCGAGTCGTTCCATCGCGAGGCGCCGACCGCCAATTTCGCGACCCGTTATGCGATCCTGGACCGCGCGCTGCGGGCGGTGCGGCGCGGCGAAGCCGACGTCGCACTGGGGGCCTTCGGCGCCATCCCGGCCGGACTGGCGGCCGAGCTCCTGTTCGAGGACCACTACTGCGTGGTCGCACGGCGTGGGCATCCGATGATCGACGGGGCGCTCGACCGGCGGACCTACGCCATCGCTGGCCATCTCTACTGCGGCAATCCCGACGGCGCCCTCGGCGAAGACGTCCCGATCGACCGGCCGGCGATGGACGTCAGCTACGGCGAACTGCCCCGCCCGGGCCTGATCCGCGCCGAGGGCTACGTGCCGCAGTGGGAGACCGTGATGCTGGCGGTCAGCCGCACTGACTCGCTGGCGGAGTGTCCGTTCAGGCTGGCCGAGCGCTACGCCGAGCGGCTCGGCCTGCAGGTGCTGGAGCCGCCCTACCGGCCGTTCCGCTTCACGGTGATGGCCGTCCGGCGCGAGGACGCGGCTGACGCAGGGGTGGACTGGCTGATGGAGAAGATCCGCGCGGCGGTGGCTTAGGCGCCGCAGCGCGGCCCTGCGTCCTTCGAGACGCCTGCTTCGCAGGCTCCTCAGGAAGACGAGCTCTGTCGGACTGCATCAACATTCGTCATGGTGAGGAGCGCCAGCCAGGGCGCGTCTCGAACCACGCAGTGCTGGGACGCCCTACCCCGCCCCGTTCACCCGCTGGAAGCTCTCGACCAGGGAGCCGGCGACGAGGCGCCAGCCGTCGACGAGGACGAAGAAGATCAGCTTGAACGGCAGGCTGACCACCACCGGCGGCAGCATCATCATGCCCATGCTCATGAGCACGCTCGCCACCACGAGGTCGATCACCAGGAACGGCACGAAGAGCAGGAAGCCGATCTCGAAGGCGCGCTTGAGTTCGGAGATCATGAACGCCGGCGTCACCACCTGCAGCGGGGTGTCGATGGCCTTGGCCGGCCGCGGCGTCTTGGAGAGCCGCATGAAGAGGCCGAGGTCGTCGCGGTCGACCTGGCTCAGCATGAAGCCCTTGAGCGGGTTGGCCGCCGCCCCGAACGCGGCCGGCAGCTCCATCTTGTGGTCCAGCAGCGGCTTGACGCCCTGGTCGTAGGAGGCCTGCAGCGTCGGGCCCATCACGATGGCGGTCAGGAACAGCGACAGGCTGATCAGCACCGAGTTCGGCGGCGTCTGCTGCAGGCCAAGCGCCTGACGCAAGAGCGAGAGCACGACGATGATGCGGACGAACGAAGTCGTCATGATCACGATCGAGGGCGCCAGCGAGAGCACCGTGATCAGGCCGACCAGCTGGACGACGCGGTCGGTCAGACCCGCGCCGTTGCCGAGGTCGACGTTGATCGCCTGCGCCAGCGCCACGCTCGGGCCGATCAGGCTGAGCCCGGTGACGATCAGAGAGACGAACGCGGCGCGGCGCAGCTCGGCCCAGGTCGGGCGATGGAGGCAGGCGGCCAGCTTGCGGATCATGGCGCGGGCTCCCGCGCCGGTGCGACCCCGGCGCCCGTCAGCTCGCGGCCCTCGCCGAGCAGCAACAGGCGCTCGGTCGAGTCGAGCCGGACCAGCACCAGTCGGCGTGCAGGATCCAGCGGCAGGCTCTCGACGATCGCGAGGCGCCGGTCGGCCTTGGGGCGCTGAAGGCGCACCAGCCATTCCGGGCCGAACCGCCGCGCGGCGACGGCGGCGAGGCCGATCAGCCCGAGGGTAAGCGCAAGGGCGAAGAAGGCGCGGGCGAAGTCCGCGAAAGACATGGCGTCCTGACGGGCGGCGAGCTTGACCGACCGCCCATCGCCCGGTTCGCGTTAACGGCGGATTAACCCTGTTTGTTAACCGGCCGCCTCCGCGACGGATGGCTGCGCCTGGCGCTCGTGCGTGGTCCAGTGGGCGATCGTGGCCAGGAGCTCGGTCGGGTTCATCGGCTTGCCGAGATGGCCGTCCATCCCCGCCTCGACGCACTTGGCGATCTGCTCGGGGAGCACGTTTGCGGTCATCGCGACGATCGGGGTGGCTGCGGCGGCGGCCATCGGCAGCGCGCGGATCCGCCGCGTGGCCGTCAGGCCGTCCATCACCGGCATCTGCACGTCCATCAGGACGAGGTCGTAGACGCCCCGCCGGAACGCCTCGATCGCGTCCACGCCATCCTCGGCGGTCTCGATCTCGATGTCGAACGGCGCCAGCACCGTCTTCACGAGCTCGCGGTTGATCGCGACGTCCTCGACCAGAAGCAGGCGGACCGGGCGTTCCAGCTCGGTCGCTGTTTGCGTCTCGATCGGCGCGGCGGCGGGCTCCGCTGCGGGCAGCGTGAGCTCGAACCAGAAGGTCGAGCCCTCGCCCTCGACGCTCGAGACGCCGATCTCACCGCCCATCAGCTCGACGATGCGCCGGCAGATGGCAAGCCCAAGCCCCGTGCCGCCAAAGCGGCGCGAGACCGAGACGTCGGCCTGGGTGAAGCGTTCGAACACCTGGCCGAGGTGGCTCTCGGGAATACCGACGCCGGTGTCGGTCACCTCTGCCCGGATACGGGCGGCGCCGTCTTCCGCGGCGCTCCTCCGCAGCGAGACCGTGACGCCGCCGCGGGCGGTGAACTTCAGCGCGTTGGAAATGAGGTTGAGCAACAGCTGGCGCAGCCGCTTGGCGTCGCCGCTTACGAAACCCGTTCCCTCGGCGTCGAGCTGGAGCGTCAGCCCTTTGGCCGCCGCCTGACCGGACATCAGCTCGACCACGGCCGCGGCCTCGAGCGCGGGATCGAACGGCGCCGGATCCAGCTCGACCGCGCCGGCCTCGAGACGCGAGAAGTCGAGCACGCTGTTGACCAGATCGAGCAGCGTGGCGCTGGCGTCGGCGATCAGCCGGGCGTGGCGCGCGTCCTGGGCGTCGAGCCGCGGCGAGGACTTGAGCAGGCCGGCGAAGCCGATGATCGCGTTCAGCGGCGTACGCAGCTCATGCGTCATGTTGGCCAGGAAGTCGGACTTGGCCGCGGCCCCGGCCTCGGCCGCCTCGCGGGCTTCGATCAGCTGCGCCTCCAGCGCTTTGCGCACCTGGGCGTTGCGGGCGACGCTGACGATGTGCGGCGCGCCGTCCGGCTGCGGGGCCAGCGTGAAGCTGGTCTCTATCCAGACCACCTCGCCGTCGGCCCGCACGACGCGGTACTCCGCCGTCATCGTGCCGCCGCGCGCCGGGAACTCAGCGACCTTCCGCATCAGCTCTTCGCGGTCGTCCGGATGGATGAAGGTGAACATCGGCATCCGATAGAGCTCGTCGATCGGATAGCCGAGCGCCGGCTCGATCGACGGCGACATGTAGATGCGGTTGCCAGCCGCGTCGGCCAGCGAGATCACGTCGGTGACGTTATCGGCGAGCACCCGATAGAGCGCTTCGCTCTTCTTGAGCTTCGCCTGGGCCTCGTCGAGCTTGCCGCGGGCCTTCAGCATGCGGCCGACGCCGTCGCCGGCGAACAGGAACGCGAGCGTCAGGATCGCCAGGAACGTCGGCAACGGCGTGTGCGGCTCGCGCGGCGCGAAGAGCACGATCGCCGTCGCGGTGATCGCCGGTAGGACGCCGCCGACCACGAAGCCGATCATCGACTGATAGGCGTTGGTCTGGGCGAAGAAGATCACCGCCAGCCACACCACCACCGCGCAGAGCGCCCCGTCGGGCCGGCCGCTCGCCCAGGCCAGGCCGCCGATCGCGACCCAGGCCAGGCTGGTGACGAGCAGACCCGACAGGTGCCAGATCCGGATCGGCAGGCCGACCTGCTGGCCGAGGAACTGGCGGCGCGTGCCGAACCAGGCGCTGATCTCCGAGACGACGACGAAGACGGCCCAGGCCGCGCACACACGCCAGGGCAGCACGCCGCTGAATGCGGCCGCCGCCGCGACGGTGACGGGAATGCGCGCCTTGAAGCCCGCGTGAGCGCTGGCGGCAAGCTCGTCCAGTCTGTCGTCGAGGATGGCTTTCACGGAAAGGCGGTCTCTCTGAGGGCGCACAGCGTAGGGTCGCCGCCTTGAGACGAGGTTACCTGCGCCGACTGCGACCAGCCGCCGCGGATCTGAAGCGGGCTGCGTCCGTCGCCGGGTCGCGGCTGGCGCCCAACGCTTAAGGCCGGATTAACCCTGTTCGCGCACCGTTCCGGTCCCATGACTCTCGACGACGTCCCCCTTTTCGCGACGCTGAAGAGCCGGCTGAACTACCTCGCCGACCGCCAGCAGGTGATCGCGCAGAACGTCGCCAACTCCGACACGCCCGAATTCACGCCGAGTGACCTGAAGCCCTTCACCCTGCCGGGCCAGGGCCAGGGCGCGCTGACGTTGGCGCCGGTGGAGCTGACCACCACCTCGCCGATGCACATCCCGCTTTCGACGCCGTCGTCGCGGATGAAGTCGAAGCCGACGCTCTCCCCCGACTCAGAGACCACCCTCGACGGCAACTCCGTGGTGCTCGAGGAGGAGATGGTGAAGATGGGCCAGGCGCGGATGGACTACGACACCGCCGTCGGCTTCTACCAGCAGTCGCTGGCGATGATCCAAACCGCCGTCAAACGGCCGGGAACCTGAGGGCCTAGCCGATGGCGGATCCCGTCCAGCAACCCTCGAACATCGCGATGGCCGTCGCCGCGAGCGCCCTCAAGGCGCAACAGACGCGCATGCGGGTCATCGCCGAGAACATGGCCAACGCCGATTCGACCTCGCAGACGCCCGGCGGCGACCCTTACCGCCGGCAGGTGCCGGTGTTCGAGCCGACGACCGTCTCGGGGGCCAAAGGCGTGCGCATGGCGCGCGTGGTCTCCGACCAGACCCAGTTCGGCAGCGAGTACGCGCCCGGCCACCCCGGCGCGGACGCCCAGGGCTACCTGAAGCTGCCCAACGTCAATCCGCTGACCGAGGCCCTCGACATGCGCGACGCCCAGCGCGCCTACCAGGCCAACCTCAGCGTCATCGAGACGGCGCGCGAGATGGACTCGTCCATCCTCAGCATCATCAAGAAGTGAGCTGAGCCGTGGTCGCCCCGCTCATCGCCGCGAAGGCCTACGCCGCCGCGCAGGACGCCGCCGGCGCCGCGCTGGCGGGCGGCGCCGACAAGGCCGCCGGCCCGGACTTCGGCAAGATGGTCGGCCAGGCGATCAACCAGGCGGTCTCCGACTCGCGCACCGCCGAGGCGCAGATGACCGCGCAGGTGCAGGGCAAGGCGAACCTCGTGGACGTGGTCACCGCCATCTCGTCGGCGCAGACCAGCCTCGACACAGTGATCGCCGTCCGCGACCAGGTGATCGCCGCCTACCAGCAGATCATGAACATGCAGATCTGAGGCGCGTGTCCTTCGAGACGCCGCTTCGCGGCGCTCCTCAGGATGACGAAGGTCTGAGCGGTCGTTCCCTATCTTCGTCACGGTGAGGAGCGCCGCAAGGCGCGTCTCGAACCACGCAGCGTCGGCGCTCGTGCGTCCTTCGAGACGCCGCTTCGCGGCTCCTCAGGATGACGAGGTTGGGTGCGGCTTCCCGACCTTCGTCATGGTGAGGAGCGCCGCAAGGCGCGTCTCGAACCACGCAGCGTCGGCGCTCGTGCGTCCTTCGAGACGCTTCGCGGCGCCTCAGGATGACGAGGTTGGGTGCGGCTTCCCGGTCTTCGTCATGGTGAGGAGCGCCGCGAGGCGCGTCCCGAACCACGCACGCCCTGGCGGCGCGATACCTGAACCCTGGGCAACGGGCCGCTCAGGATCGGCTCAGCGTGGGTCTGGCTGAGTCCGAGCCGTGATCGAACAGCGCGATCGCTTTCAGGACGGCGGCCGCCTCACCGGCTGGCGGCGGGCCCAGCTGGCGGCCCGGCTCGACGCCGTCGCGGCGCGACCGCGCCACTGACGCGATCGCTCACCCTCCCGCCCGTCGTCTCTCGCAAGCCGCGGGCGGGAGGGGACATCGCCCCTCCCCGCGCCGTGCCGCCTCTGCTACGCAAGGCCTCGACGCAACCCGGCGAGGAGGGGGTTCTGCCAGGGCCGATCATCGAGCTCGACCGGGTGGTGAAGCGCTACGGCGCGCTCGAGGCCGTCGCCGGCGTGACGCTGACGATCGAGCCAGGGACCTTCACCGCGCTTCTGGGCGGCTCCGGCTCCGGCAAGACCACCGCGCTCAAGACCATCAACGGCCTCGTCGTCCCCGACGAAGGCGCCGTTCGGGTCGACGGCCAGCTGTTGCCCACTGAGTCCGGACCGGCGCTGCGCCGGCGGATCGGCTACGTGTTCCAGGAGATCGGGCTCTTCCCGCACCTGACGGTCGCCGAGAACATAGCCGTCGGACCGCGGCTCGCCGGCTGGCCCCGGTCCGAGATCGCAGCGCGCGTCGAGGAGCTGCTGAAGCTCGTCGCGTTGCCCCCCGACGTGGCCAAGCGCCTGCCAGCGGCGCTTTCCGGGGGCCAGCGCCAGCGCGTCGGCGTCGCCCGCGCCCTCGCCGCCCGGCCGAAGATCATGCTGATGGATGAGCCGTTCGGCGCCCTGGACCCGGTCACCCGCGACGCGCTCGGCCGCGACTACCGCGCCCTGCACGAACAGCTGGGCCTGACCACGCTCATGGTTACGCACGACGTCTGGGAGGCGCTGCTGCTGGCCGACCGCATCGTGGTGATGGACGCCGGCCGCGTGCTGGCCGACGCGACGCCGGCCGAGCTCCTGGTCGGCCACTCGGACCCGAAGGTGCGCGCTCTGATGGATACGCCGCGCCGGCAGGTCGAGCGGGTCCGCGCGCTGACGGGCGACGCGGCCTGATGGATCCGCGCATCGCCGCCGCCTGGGCGCTGCTGCCCGGCTACCTCGGCCAGCACGTACTGCTGTCGGCCTCGGCGCTGGGGCTGGGCGTCGCGATCAGCCTGCCGCTGGCGGTGGCCGCAAGCCGCAGCGCCGTCGTGCGCTGGCCCTCGCTCCTTGTCGCCAGCCTGGTGCAGACGATCCCGAGCCTGGCGCTGCTGGCCCTTTTCTATCCGCTGCTGCTGGCGCTGGGGACGCTGACGAAAGGCGCGTTCGGCTTCACGCTGCCGTCGCTCGGCTTCCTGCCCTCGCTGCTGGCGCTGACGCTCTACTCGATGCTGCCGATCCTGCGGAACGGCGTCGCGGGCCTCACCGGCGTCGATCCGGCGATCGTCGAGGCGGCGAAGGGAGTCGGCATGACCGACGGCCAGCGCCTGATCCAGGTCGAGCTGCCGCTGGCCGCGCCGGTGATCATGGCGGGCGTACGCACCGCCGCGGTCTGGACCATCGGCGCGGCGACGCTGGCGACGCCGGTCGGCCAGACCTCGCTGGGCAACTACATCTTCTCCGGCCTGCAGACCGAGAACTGGGTCTTCGTGCTGTTCGGCTGCGGCGCCTCGGCGGCGCTGGCGCTGGCGGCCGACCAGCTGCTCGGCTTGATCGAACGCGGCCTTGCGGTTCGCAGCCGCTGGCGGATCGCCGCAGGCTGGGTCGGCCTCGTCGCCGGAACCCTGATCGCGCTCTCGCCCCTGATCGCCGCGGGCGGCGCGCCGGCGAAATACGTCGTCGGCGCCAAGAACTTCTCGGAGCAGTACATCCTGGCCGAGCTGATCGCCGGGCGGATCGAGCGCGCCGGCGCCACGGTCGAGCGCAAGGAGGACCTCGGCTCGACGTTCGCCTACGACGCGCTGAAGGACGGCGTGGTCGACACCTATGTCGACTACTCGGGCACGCTCTGGGCCAACATCCTGAAGCGCAAGGATAGCCCCGGCCGCCAGGCGGTGCTCGATCAGCTCACCACCGAGTTGAAGCGCCGCGACGGCGTGATCGTACTGGGCTCGCTGGGCTTCGAGAACGCCTACGCGCTCGCCATGCGTCGGCAGGAGGCCGAGCAGCTGCACATCAAGACCCTCGACGACCTCGCCGCCCACGCCGGCGAGCTCACCTTCGGCGCCGACCTCGAGTTCCTGTCGCGGCCGGAATGGGCCTCGGTCCGCGACACTTATGGCCTGAAGTTCAGGAAGCAGGCCGAGTACCAGCCGACCTTCATGTACCGCGCGCTGACCTCGGGCCAGGCCGACGTGATCAGCGCCTTCTCGAGCGACGGCCGCATCGCCGCCGACGACCTCGTGGTGCTGGACGACCCGCGCCATGCGCTGCCGCCCTACGACGCGGTGGTGCTGGTCTCGCCCAAGCGCGTGAACGACGCGCGGCTGCTCGGCGTGCTGGAGCCGTTGATCGGCAAGATCTCGGTCGAGGCGATGCGCGCGGCCAACCTCAGCGTCGACCGCGACCAGGACAAGCTCACCCCCGCCCAGGCGGCGCAGGCGCTGGACACAACCATCGCTCCGCGATGACGAAGAACAACTTCGGCGCGGCGCTCGTCGCGGCCGCGGCGACGTTGGGCGCCGGCTCCAACTTGGTCGTGATAGGATGAGCCGATCCGGCGCCTGGACGCCGGATCATGCCGGCAGGGGGCGAACGCATGACAACAACTGGCCCATACTTCTCGCGCAAGCCTCCGCGCTTTGTCGCACAGAACAGGCCCAACGATTGCTGGGCGGCCTGTCTGGAAATGTGGGTGCAAGGCGAGCGCGGTTACTCGTATTCGCAGGATTATTACCTGTCGGGGGCGGGCGATTTCGACATCGGCGCCGGCGGGATCGACTCCGACGCCCTGGGTTCGGTCATCGACGGCTGCCTCGCGAACGGAACCCTGTCGATGTACTGGACAAAGGTAGGTCGCGCCGCCGACGTTCCGTATATCTATCTCATACTCAAGGAAGTCGGGTACGTTTACGTCGCCTTTAGCAGGCCTGGCGGCGGCGGGCACGCCAACGTCATCTTTGGGGGCGACGGAAAGACCTTCGACGCCGTGGACCCCGACTCGCGCATCCGCAGCCAGACCCGTCCCTTCTCCTTCTACTTCAGCGCCTTCCCGGCGATCGTCGGATGGCGGATGACCAGTGCGATGCCTGGAATCGACTATACCGGCAGGGCGCCCTGGGACTACGCGCCGTGAGCGGAGTCCGGGCCGCTATCAGCCCTAGGTCGCCGAGCCCGCGCATCGGCTTGGAGCCGGAGGGAAGACTCCGTTAACCACGTTTGGCGATGCTCTGGGCAAATCTTTCCCACATCGGAGACGTGCGCATGAACGGCGCCGAGGTTCTCGACATCGGCCGCGACGCCATCTGGCTGACGCTGCAGCTCTGCGCGCCGGCGCGGATCGTGGGCCTGGTCGTGGGCGTTGGGATCGGCCTGCTGCAGGCGCTGACCCAGATCCAGGAAGCGACGCTGATCTACGCGCCGAAGATCGTCGCGATCTTCATCTCGCTGCTGATCTTCCTGCCGCTGATGGGCGCGCT
>DATKMZ010000021.1:0-4360 GCA_035541575.1 Caulobacteraceae bacterium
GAGGCCAACCTGACCGCGATGAACCAGCTTGCGGCCAGCGACCTCGACGCGGCGGAGGCGACGCTGGCCGACGCCCGCGGGCCAGCCGAGGCGCTGCTGGCGCGGACGCCGGTCGACCTGCAGGTCGCCGTCGCCCTGGGCTACGTAGAGAAGACCGAGGCCGAGGTCGCGACGGCTTGCGGCGCGCCCGACCGCGCCGTGGCCGCGCTGTCGAAAGCCGCAGGACTGTTCGCGCGGGCGCTGAAGTCGGGCTCGCGCGACGTTGGCTTCTCGGCGCTCAACGGCATGGCCAACGTCTACGCGCTGTCGGGCGACTACGACCGCGCGATCACGCTCGGAAAGGCGGTTACGGAGACCGAACCCGGCTACGGCCCCGGCCTCTACGACTACGCCCTCGCGCTCGATGCGAAGCGACAGCGCGACGGCGCAGACCGCGACCTGCTCGAGACCCTCGCCGCCGCCTACCGGCGCCTCGAAGCCCTCATGGCCGAGCCCGCCCAGCGCTTCTCCGCCGACCAGCTGATGGACGTCGTGCGCAAGGCGCGCGACGTCGACGAGGCGCTGGCGAGGCTGACCTGAGGGCCCGAGCGGCGCCCCGGCGCTGACTAGCGGATCTCGATCCGCGACCTCGGCGGCGCCGCCGAGGGGTTCTTGGGCAGCGTGATCTTGAGGAGGCCGTCCTTGAACTGGGCCTGGATCTTTGCGCGGTCGACGTCGGTCGGCAGCGGGAAGGCGCGCTCGAAGCGGCCGTAGCGGCGTTCGCTCACGCGGTATGTCGCCGAGGCGTCCTCGTTCTCCTCCGCCTTGTGGCCGCAGACCACCAGCGTATCGCCGACGATCGAGAGGTCGACGTCCTCGCGCGTCAGGCCGGGCAGCTCGATCGCGAGCAGGTGGGCGTTTTCAGTCTCCTTGAGGTCCGCCGGCGGCAGCCCGAACAGGCTGACCGGGCTCAGGTGATGCAGCGGCCGCAGCGGATGGGCCATCGGCGCGGTGCGGAAGCCGAAGGTCTGGCGGAAGAGGTCGTCGAACCACTGGCTCATGTCGTACTGCATGGCCAGGAACGGGTCGACCGCCTGGCGCCAGGCGTCGGCCATCTGGCGGCCGGCGCGGCGTCCCTGCTCGGCGATCTCACGACCCCCCTCGACCACCTGAGCGACGGCGTCGGCCGGCTGCGTCCCCTTGGCGGCCGCCGGCGCCCCGGCCTTGGATTCGTCGAAGCTCCTCGGCTCGGCCGTCGCGCCGACGCCGGCGTCCGTCTTGGCGCGGGCTTCTTCGGCCTGCGGAGTGGTCTGAGGTTCGGCCATGCCGATCTCTCCTGTGGATGGTGTGGCGGGGCTCGGGGGTGCAATGCGACACCCCGCCGGAACGACTGGCTCGAGGCGTCGGAGTTCCGCCCCGGAAGATCAACTTTTCATGTCGCTCGGCGGGTCTCGCCACCCACGCGCCGCACCGCTAGACGACCCTGATGAGCGACGCCAACCTGCAGATCACCGCCCGCGGTCCGCGCGCCGATGCAGAGGCCGCCGCCGCGGCGATCGACGCCGATCCGCAGCTGGAAGGCGCCGCTTATGCGATCCTCGAGGAGGACGAGGCGCGCGGCGTCTGGCGCATCGACGCCTATCCGACCTCTGACGACGAGGCGAAGGAACTCATCAGCCTACTGAGCAAGATGGCGCTGCAGGTCGCCTCCGCGCCGCTGGCCGACGCCGACTGGCTGGCGCTGGCGCTCTCGGGCCTGCCGCCAGTGCGCGCCGGCCGCTTCTTCGTCTTCGGCGCCCACGACCGGGGCCGCGTCCCACAAAATGCAGTGGGCTTGCGCATCGAGGCCGGGGCGGCGTTCGGCACGGGCCACCACGGGACGACGGCCGGCTGCCTCGCCGCCTTCGACGCCGAGTTGAAGCGCCGGCGATTCCGGCGGGTGCTTGACGTCGGTATGGGCACCGGCGTGCTCGCCATCGCCGCCGCCCGCACCGGAGCGCGCCACGCGGTCGGCACCGACATCGACGCTGACTCGGTGCGCATCGCCCGGCAGAACGCCAGGCTCAACCGGGCCGCCGCCCGCTTCGTCCGCGCCGACGGCCTCTCGCACCGAGCGGTGTCCACCGGCGGGCCCTACGACCTCGTCTTCGCCAACATCCTCGCGCGGCCGCTCGTGCGGCTGGCCCCGGCGATCCGCCGGGCCGTGAGACCGGGCGGCGTCGCGATTCTCTCGGGCCTCCTACGCCACCAGCAGCGTCAAGTGCTCGCCGCCTATCTCGCGCAAGACTTCCGCCTCGAGCGCCGCATTTTGCGCGACGCCTGGGCGACGCTGGTGCTTGCGCGGAGGTAGCGGTCAAGGCGCAGACACCGGCGACCATTCCCCGCCACCGCGCCTTTGCCACCGGCCGCCTGAGCGCCTAAATCGGGACCCATGCGACAGAACTTCGAAGAGAGCGCCGATCCCTCGTTCGGGCGCGAGCACGCGCCGCTGATCCGCCAGGCGATGGCGGCGCAGGGGCTGGACGGGTTCGTGATCCCGCACGAGGACGAGCACCAGAACGAGTACCTGCCGGCGGCGAACGACCGCCTGGCCTGGGCGACGGGGTTCACCGGCTCGGCCGGTGCGGCGGTGCTCCTGAAGGACAAGGCGGCGATCTTCGTCGACGGCCGCTACGCGCTGCAGGTGCGCGACCAGGTGGACACCGAGCTCTTCGAGGTGCGCGACCTCGTCGAAGGCGGCGTGCCGGCCTATCTGCAGAGCGAGGCCAAAGCCGGCTGGACCATCGGCTACGACCCCAAGCTGCACAGCCCTGACGCGCTGGAGAAGCTGAGGAGCGCCGCCGCCAAAGCCGGCGCCGCCTTGAAGCCGGTCACGCCGAATCCGCTCGACGCGGCCTGGGGCCGGAGCCGGCCCGCGCAGCCGCGGGCGCCCGTCGTGCCCCACCCGATCGAATTCTCCGGCGAGGACTCCGCCGCAAAGCGCGAGCGGGTCGGCCAAGCGCTGGCGCAGCAGGGCGCGGACGCGGCGCTGATCACCGCGCCGGCCTCGTCGGCATGGCTGTTCAACATCCGCGGCGGCGACGTGATCCGATCGCCGCTGCCGCTCTCGCAGGCGATCCTCAACGCGGATGGGAGCGCCCGGCTCTTCCTCGATCCGGCCAAGGTGACGCCCGACCTGCCGGCCTGGCTCGGCAACGGCGTTACGCTGGAGCCGCCGGACGCCCTCGCCGGCGCGCTAGGCGACCTCTCCGGCCAGCGGGTGCTGGTCGACCCCTCGGCCTCGTCGGCCTGGTATTTCGAGGCGCTGGAGCGAGCCGGCGCCAAGGTGCTGCGGGGCGCCGACCCCACCGCCCTGCCCCGCGCCTGCAAGAATCCGGTCGAAATCGAGGGCGCGCGCCGCGCCCACGTCCGAGACGGCGGCGCGCTTGCGCGGTTCCTGCACTGGGTCGCGACCGAGGCGGTCGAAACCCTGCCCAGCGAGCTCGACGTGGTGACGCGGCTCGAGGCCAGCCGCGAGGCGACCGGCGCGCTGGAGGACCTCTCGTTCGACACCATCGCCGGCGCCGCCTCGAACGGGGCGATCGTGCACTATCGGCCGACGCGGCGGCTGGCCAAGCGGCTGGAGCGCGGCTCGCTGCTGCTGGTGGACTCCGGCGCGCAGTATCTCGACGGCACCACCGACGTGACCCGCACGGTCGCCATCGGAACGCCGAGCGAGGAGATGCGCGAGCGCTTCACGCTGGTGCTGAAGGGCCATCTCGCGCTGGCCCGCGTGCGCTTCCCGGCCGGCACGACCGGCTCGGCGCTCGACGCGCTGGCGCGGGTTCCGCTCTGGTCCGCCGGGCTCGACTTCGACCACGGCACCGGCCACGGCGTCGGCTCGTACCTCGGCGTGCACGAGGGACCACAGCGGATCTCCAAGCTGCCGAACACAGTCGCCTTGAAGCCAGGCATGATCGTCTCCAACGAGCCCGGCTACTACAAGGAAGGCGGCTACGGCATCCGCATCGAGAACCTGCAGGTGGTCACCGAGCCGGAGCCGATCGCCGGCGGCGAGCGGCCGATGCTGGGCTTCGAGGCGCTGACGCTGGCGCCGATCGACCGCGCGCTGATCGCGAAACCAATACTGACGGCCGAGGAACTGGCGCAGATCGACGCCTACCACGCCCGCGTGCTGGCCCAGATCGGACCCTCGGTCGAGTCGGACGTGCGCGACTGGCTGGAAAGCGCCTGCGCGCCGCTCTGACATCGCGACGAGGCCGTGCGAAGTTCGAGACGCCGCTCCGCGGCTCCTCACCATGACGAAGACCGTGCGGCGTCTTCGATGTTCGTCACCCCGGGGAGCCCGCGTGAGCGGCAGTCTCGAAGGACGCACGACGCC
>DATKMZ010000022.1:0-17173 GCA_035541575.1 Caulobacteraceae bacterium
CATGACGTCTACGGCTACGACGGGGCCGGCCGCATCAAGGTCACGACCGAGGCCGGGAGCGGCGGCTAGCCTCGCTCACTCCCACTCAATCGTCCCCGGCGGCTTCGAGGTGACGTCGTAGACCACCCGGTTGACGCCGCGAACCTCGTTGACGATGCGGGTCGCGGCGCGGGTCAGCACATCCCAAGGGAACTCGAACACGTCGGCCGTCATGCCGTCGGACGAGGTCACGGCGCGCAACGCGAGCACCTCTTCGTAGGTGCGTGCGTCGCCCATCACGCCCACGGTGCGCACCGGCAGCAGCACGGCGAACGCCTGCCAGATGGCGTCGTAGAGTCCGGCCTTGCGGATCTCGTCGAGGAAGATCGCGTCGGCCTTCTGCAGCGTCGCGACCTTTTCCGGCGACACCGCGCCGGGAATGCGGATGCCGAGCCCGGGCCCCGGGAACGGGTGGCGGCCGACGAACGCCGGCGGCAGGCCGAGCTCGACGCCGAGCGCGCGCACCTCGTCCTTGAAGAGCTCGCGCAGCGGCTCCACGAGCTTCAGCTTCATCCGCTCGGGCAGGCCGCCCACATTGTGGTGGCTTTTGATCACCTGCGACGGGCCGCCTCTGGCCGAGACGCTCTCGATCACGTCCGGATAGAGCGTGCCTTGGGCCAGGAACGCCGCGCCCTCGATCCTCGCCGCCTCCCGGTCGAACACCTCGATGAAGAGCCGGCCGATCGTCTTGCGCTTCTCCTCAGGGTCGGACACGTCGGTCAGTTCCGACAAGAAATCCTTAGAGGCGTCAACGTGTACGAGCGGAATATTGTAGTGATCCCTGAAGAGCGTCACCACCTCGTCGGCCTCGTTCAGCCGCATCAGGCCGGTGTCGACGAAGACGCAGGTCAGTTGGTCGCCGATCGCCTCGTGGATCAGCACCGCCGCCACCGACGAGTCGACCCCGCCGGAGAGGCCGCAGATCACCCGCCCCGGCCCCACCTGGGCGCGGATGCGGTCGATGGCCTCGTCGCGGAACCGCGCCATGGTCCAGTCGCCCTTCAGTCCCGCGATCTCGTGGGTGAAGTTGCGCAGCATCAGCGCGCCACGCGGCGTGTGCGCGACCTCGGGGTGGAACTGCACGCCGTAGAGCCGGCGCCCTTCGTCGGCGATCGCGGCGAACGGCGAGCCGTCGGAGGTCGCGACCACCTCGAAACCCGGCGGGATCGCGGTGATCTTGTCGCCGTGGCTCATCCACACCGGCTCTTCGTCGCCGATATCGCCGAGGCCGGCCAGCAGCGGGCTCTCGCGAGCGATACGGATCTCGGCGCGGCCGAACTCGCGCGCATGGCCCCCTTCGACCGCCCCGCCGAGCTGCGCGCACATGGTCATCTCGCCGTAGCAGATGCCGAGCACTGGCACGCCGAGGTCGAAGATCGCCGCCGGAGCGGCCGGGCTCTCGGCCTCGTGGGCGCTGGCCGGACCGCCGGAGAGGATCACCGCCCTTGGCGCGAAGTCGTTGAGGACGCCCTCGACAGCGTCGTAGGGATGGATCTCGCAGTAGACCCCGCTTTCGCGCACGCGCCGGGCGATCAGCTGCGTCACCTGGCTACCGAAGTCGACGATCAGGACGCGTTCGTGGTGGGGCTCCGCCATGGCGGGCATTTAGGGGAGAATCAGCTGGGCGTCATCGGCCCGAGGCGCGCCCTCATCGCCGCAGTCGCCCGATCCCGATCCGGGCCAAGCCGACCAGCGCGATCATGGCCCAGGCGCCCTCGACGATCGCCGCCGACAGGTTGAACTTCCCCGTCAGCGACAGGAGGATCAGGCTCGCGCCGACGAAGTTGAGCGCCAGCGACGGCGCGCCCTTGGGGTGGAGGCGCCCGACAGTCGCCGCCGCGTAGCCGGCCAGGATCAGCGCCACGCCAACAAGGCCGGCGACGTCCAGGAAAGTCATCGCAGCTGGCCGATCACCTCGCGCACGGCGGCAATCACCGCGGCGGGCCTGTCGACCTGCATGACCTCGGCGCTGCCCGTCACCGTCCGCTGCAGGCCGCGGGCGTAGCCGGCGGCGATCGCCTGGTGCCCGGCCACCGCGACCTGCAGCACCGCCGCCCGCTCGGCCGGCGTCATGCCGGGCGGGTCCTCACGGGTCCGCTCCGACGTCAGCACGATCACCGGCAGGTCCGGTCGGCCGTGATGGGCGCGGGCGGCCTCGCCGGCGCTCGTGTTGAACGAGGTCTCTTCGGACAGGATCGCCTTGGCCCGGCTGACCGCGTCGCCCCTGGGCGCGGGACCGCAATCGGCATAGGTCGGATCGTTGTCCGCCCACACCTTGCCCTTGATGAGCGCGCCGAGGCAGAGCTGCTGCACCCTGCCCTCGTCGGCGAGCGCCTTGGCCAGCGCCGGCGAGGCCTTCGCCAGCGCCTTCGGTTCGTCCGCGAACCCAGGGTCCACCAGGACCAGTCCCGCAACGTCATGCGGGTAGCGATCAGCGTAGAGGCGCACATTGAAGCCGCCGACCGTCTCGCCGACCAGCACGTAGGGCGCCGGCAGTCCGGCCGCCAGCAGCATCGCGCGCAGGTCGGCCACGGCGTGGTCGGCGTCGCGGGGCATCGGCCCGGCGCTGCTGCCAGGATAGCCGGCGCGATCGTAGGCGCAGGCCCTCGCGAACGTCCTCAGCCCGTCGAGCACCTGGTTCCAGGACCACATCGGCAGGCCGATGCCGGTGTCGATCACGACGGTGATCGGCCCGTCCCCGGCGCAGATGTAGCTCATCTGCCGCCCGTCCGGCAGGGTGACCTGGCTGGGCGTGCGCGGCCCGGTCTGGGCCTGCGCCGCGCCGACCGCGCAGGCGAGCGCCAGGGCCGCGGCGGCGACGAAGCATCTTGCGGAGGCGGCGGGCATGCCGAAGCTTAGGGCCTATTCTTTCACCGGCGCAACGCGGCTCAGCGCCGGCGGGCGAGCGCGGCGACAAAGAAGCCGTCGACGCGGGCCGTGAGCGGCGAGAGCCGCAGGAACCCCTCGTCCGTGCGCCAGGCCTGGGCGCCTTCGAGGTCGATCGGCGCGGCCTCGAAGTCCGGACGCGCCGCCAAGAAGGCCGCGACCTGATCCTCGTTCTCCTCGGCCAGCAGCGAGCAGGTGACGTAGATCAGCCGGCCGCCCGGCTTCACGTAGGCCGAGGCGGCCGCGATGATCGCGGCCTGCTCGGCGATCCGTCGCTGCAGCTGAGCCTCGGTCAGCCGCCACTTGGCGTCGGGATGGCGCCGCCAGGTGCCCGTGCCCGTGCAGGGCGCGTCGACGAACACGAGGTCCATCCGGCCCTCGAGGTCCGCCAGCGGGGCGGAGGCGGTGGGCTCGCGGACCTGCAGGTTGCGAACCCCCGCCCGCCGCGCCCGCTTCACCGTCTCGGCCAGGCGCCGGGCGTCGGCGTCGTAGGCGTAGAGCTGGCCGGTCCCACCCATCGCCGCCGCGAGGGCCAGGGTCTTGCCGCCTCCGCCGGCGCAGTAGTCCAGCACCTGCGCGCGGCCGATGTCGCCCGCGACCGCCGCAGCGATCTGCGAGCCGGCGTCCTGCACCTCGAACCAGCCCTTCTCGAACGCCGCTGTCGCCTCGACCGGGGCGGCGCGCTCGGCCGCGGCGGGCGCGGCGATGCGCAGCGCATTCGCCGGAAAGCCGAGCGGCTCGGGGTGGAACGGCGCCAGCGCCTTCAGCACATGCTCTGCGTCGGTCTTCAGCGTGTTGACCCGCAGGTCGACCGGCGCGCGCGTCGCCATCGCCCGCGTCTGCGCCGCTCTCCCCTCGCCGAACTCCCGTGCGAGGTTGGGGTCGAGCCAGTCGGGGTAGTCCCCCGCCACCGGCGCCGGCGCGTCGTCGAGCGGTAGCGGGTCAGCCAGCCGCTCCCGCTCGTCATCGCTCAGCGCCCCCGGCCCATGCGGCTCCTCGGCCGCGGCCGCGATCCGCTCGAGCGGCCAGTCCCAGAGGAACCGGCAAACACCCAGCGCCGCAGCGCGGTCCCCGTCGTCTCCGATCATCCAGCCGATCGAGCGACGGCGGCGCAGCGCGTCGAGCACCAGCCCGGCCACGAACGCGCGGTCCTTGGCGCCGGCATACCGCGCCCCGTCGCCCCAGGCTTTCAGCGCCAGGTGCGCGGGCCTGTGGCGCCGGGCCATCTCGCCCAGCACCTCGATCGCCGCGGCGATGCGCCCGCCGTCACGCACCTCGGTCTCTCATGCTCCGACAATCGCGCCGCTAGATCAGCTGGGCCAGCACCATCAGGACGCCGAGCAGCGCAAGGTTCCAGGCCAGCGAGCGGACCAGCGGCACGCCCGCCAGGTAAAGGCCCAGATACGCCACCCGCGACCAGACGTAGAGGTGCGCGCCCACGAGGCTCCAGACGTCGAACCGCCGCGTCACCGCCACGGCCAGCACCGCACCCACGAAGATCGGGTAGGTCTCCAGCAGGTTCGCCAGCGCCCGCCGCGCCCGGCCGACCAGCGGCCGGGGCTCAGGCAGCGCTTCGTCCCGCGCGCTCGCCGCCCACCGCAGCCCGTACTGCGCGTTGGCCAGCTGCGCGTAGATCACGATCTGCGCGACGACCAGGATCGCGCTCAGCGCCAGCAGCTGGATCTCGGCCGGAACCGGCGGCTTCACACCTGGCTCGGGTAGTTCGGCGCCTCGCGGGTGATCATCACGTCGTGGACATGGCTCTCGCGCAGGCCCGCGCCGGTGATGCGGATGAACCGCGCCCGCGCCTGGAACGCGGCGATGTCGGCCGCGCCGACATAGCCCATCGCAGCCCTCAGGCCCCCCATCAGCTGGTGGATCACCGGCTGGATCGGCCCCTTGAACGGCGTCTGTCCCTCGACGCCCTCGGGCACCAGCTTCAGCGCGTCCTCGACGTCCTTCTGGAAGTAGCGGTCGGCCGAGCCCGACGACATCGCCCCCAGCGAGCCCATGCCGCGGTAGGTCTTGTACGAGCGGCCCTGGTAGAGGAACACCTCGCCCGGCGCCTCGTCGGTGCCGGCGAACATCGAGCCCAGCATCGCGGTCGAGGCGCCGGCGGCGATCGCCTTGGCGAAGTCGCCGGAATACTTGATGCCGCCGTCGGCGATCACCGGCGCGCCGGAGCCTTCCACCGCGCGCACCGCCTCGGTGACCGCCGTCAGCTGCGGCACCCCGACCCCGGCCACGATCCGGGTGGTGCAGATCGAGCCTGGCCCGATCCCCACCTTCACCGCGTCGGCGCCGGCGTCGATCAGCGCCTTGGCGCCTTCGTAGGTGGCGACGTTGCCGGCGACGATCTGCACCCGGTTGGTCTCTCGCGCCAGCCGCCGCACCGCGTCGGCGACCTGCCTGGAGTGCCCGTGCGCGGTGTCGATCACCACCACGTCGACCCCGGCTTCCATCAGCGCCAGCGAGCGCTCGAAACCCGCGTCGCCGACGGTCGAGGCCGCGCCGACCAGCAGACGCCCCTGCGCGTCCTTGGCCGCGCTAGGGTGCGCCTCGGCCTTCTCCATGTCCTTGACGGTGATCAGGCCCACCGCGCGGTAGCGCTCGTCGACCACGATCAGCCGCTCGATCTTGTGCTGGCGCAGCAGTCGCCGCGCCTCCTCCTGGCTCACGCCCTCGCGGACGGTGACCAGGTTCTCCTTGGTCATCAGCGCCGAGGCCGGCACGTCGTCGCGCGGCTCGAAGCGCATGTCGCGGTTGGTGAGGATCCCGACCAGCTTGCCCGAGCGCCGCTCCACCACCGGAAAGCCCGAGATGCGGCGCCTGGCCTTGATCTCGCGCACCTCGCGCAGGGTCGTCTCGGGGTGGATCGTCAGCGGATTGATCACCATCCCGCTCTCGAACCGCTTCACCTCGCGCACCTGATCGGCCTGCTCGGCGACCGTTAGGTTGCGGTGCAGGACGCCGAGCCCGCCGGCCTGGGCCATCGCGATCGCCAGCCGGCTCTCGGTGACGGTGTCCATCGCCGCGGACACCAGGGGGATGTTGAGCGCGATCTCGCGGGTGAACCGGGTCGCCGTATTGACCTGGGTCGGCATCACCTCGGACGGACCCGGTTCGAGCAAAACATCGTCGAAGGTCAGCCCTTCGCGAATCTCCATGAGACTCTCCGTTTTGCGGGCCGCGTATGCCCGACCCCTCGCCCAAGGGCAAGGCCGCCCTCGCCGCTCTCCTTCCTCCCCATCATGGGGAGGGTGGAAAGCGTCAGCTCGGAGCAAGGTCTCCGTACCAGTAGGAAGCGGTCACGCCGCCATCCCCCCGGGCGCCGGCTCACCGCGAAGACGATGGCGCGCGCAAAACGTGTCTGCCGGTATCGCGAAGGCCTCATAGAACTCGTGCAGGCCAGCCGGAACAAGGCGGCCGAAACGCCAGTCGCGCCCAAAGGCTGCTTCGCCTGGTCAGCCTAGGTCGAAGCGGTCCAGGTTCATCACCTTGTTCCACGCGGCGACGAAGTCACGCACGAACTTCGCCTGCAAGCCGTCGCAGGCATAGACCTCCGCGAGGGCGCGCAGCTGCGAGTTCGAACCGAAGATGAGGTCAACGCGCGTGCCGGTCCACTTCAGTTGGCCCGTCTGCCGATCGCGCCCTTCGAACACCTCGTCCGAATCCGGAACCGCCTTCCAGGTCGTGCCCATGTCGAGCAGGTTGACGAAGAAGTCGTTGGTGAGCGTCTCGGGCCGCAGCGTGAAGACGCCATGCGGGGACTGTCCCGCGTTCGCGTTCAGGACGCGCATGCCGCCGACAAGAACGGTCATCTCAGGCGCGGTCAGAGTCAGCAGCTGCGCCTTGTCGACCAGCAGTTCCTCCGCCGAAACGGCGGGTTCGGTCTTCAGGTAGTTGCGGAATCCGTCTGCGGTCGGTTCGAGCACAGCGAAGGAGCTCACGTCGGTCTGCGCCTGCGACGCGTCGGTGCGCCCTGGGACGAAGGGAACTTCGACGTCGCACCCGGCTTTTCTCGCGGCCTGCTCGACGGCGGCGCAACCGCCCAGGACGATCAGGTCGGCCTGCGACACCTTCTTGCCGTCGGCGTGCGTCGCGTTGAACGCTCGCCTGATCCCGTCGAGCGTCGCCAGCACCGTCGCCAGTTGGGCGGGCTGGTTGACCTCCCAATCCTTCTGTGGCGCGAGGCGGACGCGCGCGCCGTTCGCCCCGCCGCGCTTGTCGGAACCGCGGAAGGTCGCCGCCGAGGCCCAGGCCGCCCCGACCAACTGGGAGATGGAGAGTCCCGACTCGAGAATCGTCGCCTTGAGCGCCGTGATGTCCGTTGCGTCGATCAGCTGATGATCGACGGCTGGGACGGGGTCCTGCCACAGCAGCTCCTCGGCGGGAACTTCCGGGCCGAGATAGCGTGAGCGGGGACCCATGTCGCGATGCGTGAGCTTGTACCAGGCCCGCGCGAAGGCGTCGGCGAACTGATCCGGGTGCTCGTGGAAGCGCCGCGAGATCGGCCCGTAGATCGGGTCGAACCTGAGCGAGAGGTCGGTGGTCAGCATCGACGGCGCATGACGCTTCGACGGGTCGTGCGCGTCCGGCGCTGCGCCGGCGCCGGCGCCATTCTTCGGCCGCCACTGATGCGCTCCAGCCGGACTCTTGGTCAGTTCCCATTCGTAGCCGAACAGGTTCTCGAAGAAGTTGTTGCTCCACTTCGTCGGCGTCGTGGTCCAGATGACCTCCAGGCCGCTGGTGATCGCATCATCGCCCTTGCCCGTGCCGAACTCGCTCTTCCAGCCGAGGCCCTGCGCCTCGATGGGGGCGCCTTCCGGCTCCGGGCCCACCAGCGACTCGGGGCCGGCGCCGTGGGTCTTGCCGAAGGTGTGACCGCCGGCGATGAGCGCGACGGTCTCCTCGTCGTTCATGGCCATCCGGGCGAAGGTCTCGCGGATGTCCTTGGCCGCCGCGAGCGGATCCGGGTTGCCGTTCGGCCCCTGCGGATTCACGTAGATCAGGCCCATCTGGACGGCGCCGAAGGGATTGGCGAGCTCTCGGTCGCCACTGTAGCGTTTGTCTCCGAGCCACGTTTCCTCGGGCCCCCAGTAGACGGCTTCGTCAGGCTCCCAAACATCGGCGCGACCGCCGGCGAAGCCGAAGGTCTTGAAACCCATCGACTCCAGCGCGCAGTTGCCTGCGAGGATCATCAGGTCGGCCCAGGAGATCGCCTCACCGTACTTTTGTTTGACCGGCCAAAGCAGCCGGCGCGCCTTGTCGAGGTTCGCATTGTCCGGCCAAGAGTTGAGGGGCGCGAAACGCTGCTGGCCGGCGCCCGCGCCGCCGCGGCCGTCGCTGATCCGGTAGGTGCCGGCGCTGTGCCAGGCCATGCGGATGAAGAGCCCGCCATAGTGGCCGAAATCCGCCGGCCACCAGTCCTGCGACTCGGTCATCAGCGCATAGAGATCCTGCTTGAGCGCCTGCAGGTCGAGCTTCCTGAACGCCTCGGCGTAGTTGAAATCCTTGCCCATGGGGTCGGACAAGGCCGAGTTCTGGTGCAGAATCTTCAGGTTCAACTGGTCCGGCCACCAGTCACGGTTGGACCTGCCCCCGAGGGTCGCGTTGGGGCGAACCCCGTGCGCCACCGGGCACTTGCCGGCGGTTGCAACATCGCTTGCGTCCATGTCCGTCTCCGATCTTGGCGGGGTCGCGGGACGGCCACCCGAACGACCCGAACCGATTCAACAACGACGTCTCTGGCCCGCGCGCCTTGATCAGGATCAAGCGCCAGCGCCGATCGTGCGGATCGCCGAAGCATTCCGGAAGCTTTCCGGCGACAGGTCGACCTGTCCGCTCCCCCAAAATAAGCCCACGTCTCGGACGCCAAGCTGGAAACAGCCCTCCGACGCCTTCGCCGCCGAACCGGCTGCTGGTACGTTCGGCTCAGCACCGCGGCGATGGAGATAGACCGATGCAGCGCGTGAAGCCGATCGCTGTCGTCCAGGGCGCCGCCAGCTCGGCCGTGCAGGAGCTGCTGCGCCAGTTCGTGGCCGGCCTGGCGTCCGACGTGCGCGTGGCGGGCGTGATCGAGGACCCCGACACGTCCGGCGAGGGGCCTTGCAGCGCGGGCGACCTCAGGAGCCTCAGCGACGGGCGCCGGTTTGCGATCATGCAGGACCTGGGCGCGGACGCCGTGGCCTGTCGTCTCGACTCCGAGGGCGTCGTCACCGCCTGCGAGGCGGTCCAGCGCGGCGTCGCGGCGGGCTGCGATCTGGTGGTGCTCAGCAAGTTCGGCAAGATCGAGGCCGAGCGCAGCGGCCTGGCCCCCGCGTTCGCCGACGCTATCGAGCGCGGGCTTCCGATCCTCACCTCCATGGCCCCGCGCTTCGGCGAGGCGTGGGAGCGGTTCGCGGCGCCACTCTACGTGATCCTGCCGCCCGATCTGGCGGCGATCGAGGCATGGTGGCGGGCCGCCGGCGCCGGGCTCGGCGCTCCGGAGGCGGCGACAGCCTCCTCCGTCGGCTAGACGTGGTCAGGGCGGCTTGCGCCGCCCTGGGCGAGCCTGGGCGCGGGGGTCGACTTGCCGCCCATGGTTATATATCTGGACTGCACATCGACCGCGGCGGGGGAGGGACCGGTGAAGCGATCTGGGATTGCAGCGCGGCTGGCCCGCGCCTCGGCCATGGGCCTGTGGCTGGCCAGCGCCTCGACGCTGGCGCTGGCGGCGCCGCACAGGAAGTCCGATCCGCACGAAGCGCGCATCCGACAGCTGGAGCAGGAGATGCAGCAGCTGGCCGACGACAATCGAAAGCTCCACGCCCAGGACGAGCAGCTGACCGCCCGGGCCGAGCAGCTGGAGACGGAAGTCGCGGCGCTGAAGCAGAGCGAGGCCAGCCAGACCCAGGTGATCCAGACCCAGGGCCAGACGCTGCAGGCGCAGGCGCAGTCGATAAAGACCGTCGAGGCCAACGCCCCCGCCGCGCCGTCGGTCGTCACCAATATGCTCAACGGCCGGCCGTTCTTCACCAGCGCCGACGGGCGTTTCACTTTCACCGCTCACACGGTGATGCAGCTCGACACCGCAGCCTACTTCCAGGCTGCGCCGGGGCCGATCGCCGAGGATCTGCGGCGCAGCGGGCCGGCGCTCGGCGCCAGTGCGGCGAACGTCGACCTGACCCACGCCCGGGACCTCAAGGCCGGAACCGACTTCCGCCGCGCGCGCCTGGGCCTCGACGGAACCGTGTTCGGTGACTGGGATTGGCGCCTTCTGTTCGACTTCGCCGGAACGGGCGTGGAGAACACCGGCCAGCTCTACGAGACCTGGGTCCAGTATTCCGGCTTCAAGCCGCTCAGGCTCCGAGTCGGCGCCTTCCCGCCTTCGATCGGCATGGAGGACCAGGCGTCCACCAACGGGATGCCGTTCATGGAGCGCTCGGTCGTCGAGGATCTCTCTCGCGGCTTCGCCGCCGGCGACACCCGGCTGGCGGCCCAGGCCTACGGCTGGGGCGACCACTGGCTGCTCTCCGCCGCGATCACCGGTCGGACCATCGGCGTCATCAACACCGGAACGGCCGCCGCCGTCCCGCAGACCTTCGGCGACCAGCTGGGCTTTGTCGGGCGCGGCGCGATAACCCCGTTCCATGGCGACGACTGGCTGGTGCAGTTCGGCGCACACGGCAGCCTCGCGCGACCCGGCGACAACGCGGGGCCTGGGGCGAACGGGTCGACCCCGATCACCGGGCGCGTCGTTTCGTTCAGCAACACCCAGCAGGTGCGCGTCGACGGGACCAAGCTGCTCAACACCGGCAACATCGACGCCAGTCAGGCCCACACGGTGGGCGGCGAGTTCGCGGCGCAGAAGAAGAACTTCCTGGCGCAGGCCGAATACGAGAGCTTCGGCGTCGACCGCACCGACATCGTCTCGAGCCCCGAGTTCCACGGTTTCTACGCCGAGGGGCTCTGGACCATCACCGGCGAGCCAAGGGTCTACAACAAGCAGACCGCCGCGTTCGATGCGCCAATCCCGACGCACCCGTTCGACTGGAACGCAGGGACCTGGGGCGCCTGGGAGCTCGGGGTGCGCTACTCCGACATGGACCTGAATTACCACGCGGGTCTGGCCGGCGCGGCGCCTCCGCCCGACGGCATCCGCGGCGGCGAGGAGCAGAACGTCAGCGTCGACCTGAACTGGTACCCCAACCCGGTCGTGAAGTTCATGTTCGACTACGAGCACGTCCGCGTCTCGCGGCTGTCGCCCAACGCGGTGGTCTACCAGACGCCCGTGGGCGCCGAGATCGGCCAGACCTACGACGCCGTCGCGGTCAGGTCCCAGTTCTCGTTCTAGACGCCGCAGCCGAGTCAGACGGATGGGATCGTTGTTCAGGCGCGTCAGGTTCAGGCTGGCGGCGGCGTTGGCCGGGCTGCTGCTGGCGGCGGCCCCTGCGTGGGCGGGCGACGTTCAGGTGGCCGTGGCGGCGAACTTCACCGAGCCGGCCAGGGAGATCGCGGCCGCGTTCGCCGCGAAGACCGGCGCCCATGCGATCCTGAGCTTCGGCTCCTCCGGCCAGTTCTACGCCCAGATCAGCCAGGGGGCGCCGTTCGAAGTGTTCCTGTCGGCCGACCCCGACCGGCCCAAGCGCATCGAACAGGAGGGCCTCGGCGTCCCCGGCTCGCGGTTCACCTACGCGATCGGCCAGCTGGTGCTGTGGAGCAAGACGCCAGGCCTGGTGGACGCCAGCGGCGCGGTGCTGGCCAGGGGCGTCTTCAACAAGCTCGCCATCGCCGATCCGACCGCTGCTCCCTACGGCGTCGCGGCGATCCAGACCATGACCAAGATGGGCGTCTATGGTCGGCTGCAGGCGAAGATCGTGAAGGGCTCTTCGATCACCCAGACCTATCAGTTTGTCGAGAGCGGCGCCGCCGAACTGGGCTTCGTGGCGCTCTCGCAGGTGATCGGCGACCCCAGCGGTTCGCGCTGGCAGGTCCCGGCGTCGCTGCACGCCCCGATCGACCAACAGGCCGTCCTGCTCTGGAAAGGCGACAAGGACCCCGCAGCCCGTGCGTTTCTGCAGTTCCTGCGGGGCCCGGAAGCGTTGGCGATCATCAAGCGCTATGGCTACGAGGTGCGGTGAGGGGGTGGAAGACGCCGTCTGGCTGAGCGCCAAGCTCGCCGCCGTCACGACAGCCGTCCTGCTTGTGCTGGCGACCCCGCTCGCCTGGTGGCTCTCGCGGCGCGGCTCCTGGGTGAAGGAAGCGGTCGCCGCCATCGCGGCGATGCCGATCGTGCTGCCGCCGACCGTTCTCGGCTTCTACCTGCTCATAGCCCTCGGCCCACACAGCCCCCTCATGGCCCCGCTCCAGGTCTTCGGCGTGCGCACGCTGGCCTTCACCTTCACCGGCCTCGTCGTCGGCTCGGTCGTCTATTCCTTGCCGTTCGCCGTGCAACCGCTGCGGGCGGCGTTCGAAGCCATCGGCGAACGCCCGCTCGAGGTCGCCGCGAGCCTGCGCGCCTCGCCGCTCGACGCCCTCCTCAACGTCGAGCTGCCGCTGGCGCGGCGCGGCTTCTTCACCGCCGCGATCCTGGTCTTCGCCCATACGGTCGGCGAATTCGGCGTCGTGCTGATGATCGGCGGCGCGATCCCGAAAGAGACCGAGGTGTTGTCGATCAAGATCTACGAGTTCGTCGAGGCTTCGCAGTACGCCGACGCCCACCGCCTCGCCGCCGGCATGCTGGCCTTCGCCTTCCTGGTGGTGCTGGCGACCCTGCTGGTCGGCCGCGGGCTGGAGCGGCTGCGCCCATGACCGCGCCGGACGCCCCGGGGATCGAGGCCAGCCTCAGGGGCCGCCTTGGCGACTTCGAGCTCGCCGTCGAGCTCAGCGCGCCGGCAAGTGGCGTCACCGCCCTCGTCGGCCCCTCGGGCTGCGGCAAGACCACCCTGCTGCGCTGCCTCTCCGGCGTCTGCCGGCTGGAGGGGCGCGTGAGCTTCAACGGGCAGGTCTGGCAGGACGGGCGGGCCTTCGTCGCCCCGCACCGGCGCCCGGTCGGCTACGTCTTTCAGGAGGCCAGCCTCTTCCCCCATCTCTCGGTGCGCGGCAACCTCGACTTCGGCCTGAGGCGCACGCGGGCGGCGCCGAGACTGTCGCTGGACGAGGCCGTGGACCTGCTCGACCTCGCGCGCCTGCTGCACCGCAATCCCGCCAAGCTCTCGGGCGGCGAGCGCCAGCGGGTGGCGATCGCCCGGGCGCTGCTGGTTCAGCCGGAGCTGCTGCTGCTCGACGAGCCCGTTTCCAGCGTCGATGCGGCCAACAAGGCCGAGATCCTGGGCCACCTCGAGCGCATCAACGCCCAGCTCGCCGTCCCGATGATCTACGTCAGCCACGACCCCGCCGAGGTCGCCCGCCTGGCCCACCGCGTGCTGGCCATGGAGGCCGGCCAAATCGTCCCCGCCGCCAAGGCCGGCGTCCTGACCCAGGCGGACGCGCTCGCCGCCGTGGACAGGTTGAGCCCCGATGAGGTGAAGGCCCTGGCCGCCGCCGCCCTCCAGGCCGGGCTGAAGCCGGGCCCGACCGCGGGCGCCTAGTCGACAGCCAGGATCACGTGCGAGGCCTTGATCAGGGCCTGGCCGCGCTCGCCTGGAGCGAACTGAAGGTCCTTGCCGCTCTCGCGGGTGATTGTCGCGGTGATTGACTTCCCGCCGCCGATGTCGAGCACCACTTCGTCGTTCACCGCCCCGACGTCGTGGCGCGCCACGGTTCCGACCAGGCGATTGCGGGCCGAGACCTTCAGCGGTTCGTCGCCCTTGGCCAGGATGACGAAGCTCGACTTTATGATCGCCACCGCTTCCCGCCCGGGCGCGAGGCCGAGTTCGGCGATGCTCTCCCTGGTGACGATCGCCACGATCTCGGCGTCTTCGGAGATCTTCAACGTCACTTCCGAGTTCACCGCCCCTTCCGCGACGCTCTGAACCACCCCGCGCAGGGCGTTTCTGGCGCTCGTCTTCATGCTCAGGCTCCTGATGACCTTCTCGAGCGGCGTCGATCCGTCGCTAAGGTGCTGCTCAAGCTGGCTGATCGCGTCCGAGAGATCCGCCTCGACCTTCCGATAGGCCAGGACCACCGCTTGACCGACAGGTGTGATCGAGGCCGCGCCGCCGAGTTTGCCGCCCGGCTGAGCCACCACCAAGGGTCGCTCGAATAGGTTGTTCATGGCCTGAACAGCGTCCCAAGCGCCCTTGTAGCTCAGGCCGACCGTCTTCGCGGCGGCCGAGATCGAGCCCAGCTCGCCAATGACTTCGAGCAAGCGAATCCGGTCCGGCCCGACCCGCGACTGGCCGCCTTTGCGGAGCTGAATCATGGCGTTGATCGCATGCTCGGCCTGCATGATCGTCTGATGCCACAGTCGCCGTCACGCCGCCAAGAACGGCAAGCGCCGCGCGCGCCCAGCACGCCGACGCGTGAGCGATGCGTCGCCGATTGGAAGGCCTTTCGTCTCGAGGTGACGCGGCTCGCGGGGGAAAGGTTGCGTCAGGGTCCCGGCGCCGCGATCGGCGGCGGCCAGCCGAACGCGGCGCCGCTCATCATCCCGTCGGCGGCGGTCGTGTTGGTCGCATAGCGGCAGTCGACCAGGCGCCACCCGGGCGCGGGCGGGGTCGACCAGGCCGTGCCCGGGCAGCGGGCGGCGAGCTCGGCGGCTGGCGCCGCGCGCCGGCTCCAGGCCTCCCAGACGATCCGGCCGACCCCCTTGGCGAACAGCGAGCGCTCCATCGATGTCGCGGCCGCGATCGAGCCGCGGTCGTAGTGCTCGGCGATCACTGTCGGTCGGGCGATCTCGCGGCGCTGGCGATCCACGATCCAGGGCGCCGACACCGCCTCTAGCCGGTAGCGCGTCAGCGCCGAACTCCAGGCGAAACACGGCGAGCCGACGCGCAGGTCGCTGAGTCGCGCGACGAGGCTTGCCCAGCGGCCGGTCGGGGCGTCGGAACGGAAGAGGATCCAGCCGGTCCCGCCGCAGCGGGCGCCGTAGAAGCCCTGCAGATAGGGTTTGCCGCCGTCCTGCGTGGCGACGATCCGCACCGTCCCGCCCTCGACGGCGTAGATCTCGCCTCCGTCGCCGTGCGCGGCCACGAACGGGCCAAACGGCGGCGTCGACCAGATCGTCTCCGGTCCGTCGGCGCCGAGGATCGCATCCTGCGCCACGTAGCCGTCGGGCGGCGGCCAGTCGCGGCGGCGCATGCGCATCGGATCGGCCTCGGTCTGCGCCGCCGCGCCCGCGCATCCCGGCTCGGCGACCTCGAGCCGCCCGTCCGGGCAGCGCATCTGAACGAGGAACGCCGTAGGGTCGGCGATCGTGGTCGGCCCCAGCGCCGGCGCCGGCGCCGCACGGCCGCACCCGCCAAGCGCCAACGCGAGCGCGGCGCCGACGAGCGGTTTGACATCGCGGGCTGCGAGCGGCGGTAATCGGCTCATGCGCCCTCTCCTGCCACAGCCGATCGATCGCCGCAGCTTCGTCGCCCTCGCGGCGGGCCTGCTGATCCGCCCGGACGCGGCATGCGCCCAGGAGATCTGGCAAACTCTCCCCGCCGCGCAGGCCCTGCCCCGCCCGGGCTTACGCGGCTACGTGGCCCACGACGGGGCTCGGATCTACTTCTCGACCTATGGCAAGGGCCTGCCGGTGATCCTGCTGCACGGCGGGCTCGCCAACCAGGAATACTGGGGCGACCAGGTTCCGGCGCTGACCCGCGCCGGCTACCGGGTCATCCTGATCGACAGCCGCGGCCACGGCCGCTCCAGCCGCGACAACCGCCCCTACACCTACGAGCTGATGGCCTCCGACGTGGTCGCGGTGATGGACCAGCTCGAGATCCCCAAGGCCGCGGTGGTCGGCTGGAGCGACGGGGGGATCATCGGCCTCGTCATGGCGCTGAAACACCCCGACCGACTGACGCGCGTCTTCGCCTTCGCCGCCAACATGGACCCGAGCGGCGTCAAGGACGACACCGAGTCCAACCCGACCTTCTCCCGCTTCGAGGCCGAGGCCGCCGACGCCTACGCCCGGCTCTCGCCGACGCCGCACGACTTCCCCGACTTCCACCAGGCGATCGCCAAGATGTGGGCCGAGGAGCCGAACTACTCTGCCGCCGACCTCGCCAAGATCACCACCCCGGTCGCCATCGTCGACGGCGACCACGACGAGGCGATCAAGCCCGAGCACACCGCCTACCTCGCCCGCTCCATCCCCGGCGCGAAGCTGGTCATGCTCCCGAACGCCAGCCACTTCGCCTTCCTGCAGCAGCCGCAACGCTTCAACGTCGAGATGCTGGACTTTCTGAGAGGGGAGTAGGGCCGTGCGTCCTTCGAGACGCCCGCTCGCGCGGGCTCCTCAGGATGATGAACACCGTCGAAGCCCCACCACCCTCGTCATGGTGAGACGCGCCGCCAGACGCGTCTCGGACCACGCATGATCTCCAGCCGCAACGGAGGGCTATTCCTTCGCCCGCTCCATGTATTCGCCGGTTTCCGTGTGGACGACGACCTTCGTGCCGGTGGTGATGTAGGTCGGGATCATGATCCGCAAGCCGTTGGAGAGCATCGCCGGCTTGTACGAGCCGGACGCGGTCTGGCCCTTCACCACGGGCTCGGTATCGACGATCTCGAGCGTCACCCGCGCGGGCAGCTCCATGGCGATCGGCACGCCCTCGTGCGTCGAGATGTGCACCAGCATGCCGTCCTGAAGGTAGATCGACATGTCGCCGACGATGTCGCCCGGCACCGCCACCTGGTCGTAGGTGGTGGGCTCCATGAAGTGGTAGCCCTCGCCGTCCTGGTAGAGGAACTGGTACTCGCGCTCGTCGACGAACGCGCGCTCCACCTGCTCGGTGGTGCGGTAGCGCTCCGACACCTTCACGCCGTCGGAGATCCGGCGCATGTCGAGCTGGGTCACCGGGGTGCCCTTGCCGGGGTGGATGTTCTGCGCCGTGAGCACGACGTAGAGCTTGCCGTCGATGTCGACGACGCTGCCCTTCCTGAGCTGGCTGGCGGCTACCTTCACGAAATACCCTCGAATCCGGGCCGGTCGGCCCAAAGTTGCGCGCAACTAGCCCAATCGGCCCCGCTTGCCCAGCGCGATCGGCCGTCGCAGCCGTGCTAGAGGCGGCGCCGTGAGCCGCCCTCCCCCGCCCGCCTTCGTCGCGCAGAATCCAAGCGCCCTTGCGCGTGCCGATCAAGAGGTCGCTCATGCCGCTATTCAGGCGCCGCGGCG
>DATKMZ010000023.1:0-9908 GCA_035541575.1 Caulobacteraceae bacterium
CCTTAGGCGAGAAGAACAGGCTCTGCGTCGTGTCGCCCAGGCCGCTCTGGTGGCCGTTGTCGACCACTTTATCCTGATCCACGACCGGCACGATGGTTCGCGAGATCATGTTCCAATTGTCGTTCAGCGGGATCGGGATCACCGGCTGGATGTTGAGCTTGAACTGCCAGCCGTCGCCGCTCGGCCCCATCCCCCAGTCGTAATTGTTCTGGAAGGGAACGCTGATCAGGTTCGCGATCGGGTTCGAGAGCTGCTTGGCCAGGTCTGCGGCGTTGTCGCCGGCGGCGCTCTGCGCCGACGCGACGCCGGCTGCAGCTAGCACCGCGAGGCTGGCGGCAAAGCCGATCTCCAGACCCAGGTGAGTACGCCTCGGGGGCTGCCCAAGCGTTGCTTCCACGATGCGACTCCTCACCTACGACGTACGGGACCTCTTGCCGAGGCGGATCGAACGACTCGCCGCGATGTCGCAGCCCGATAGGCGTCAATCTGCGCCCCGCGACCGCTGCCGCGCCTTAACCTCGGTTAGCTCCCGCGGGTCGACGTCGGCCAGTCCTGCACGGTCCGGGGAACCGGCCGCGACCTGCCGGGTGACGGCGCTTCCCTCTCCCTGATCGCCAGCTTCCACGGGCGCGTGGCGCGTTCGCGCTTGATCTGAAGCAATCCGCGCCGCCTGCGTTCGATATAGCCAGGGCGCATGATCGCGAGCCGCCGGCTGAGACGCACGCCGATGCCCGCCCGTTCTGCGCGCCCGGGCCCATGAGCGGCCTCAGGGCCGATGGGAGGCGCGGGGCCCTGGCTGCGCTCGGCGCTATCCCGCTGTGGATGATCCCCGCCGTCTATGTGGTGATCAGCACGTTCGCCGCTCTGGTCGTGCCGAGATTGGAGCACGCCTATCTGGCCGGATACGCTCACGGCATAGCGGTGGGGTCGGCGCTTGCCTTCTTCTCGGCGGTGGCGTCCGGGATGATGTCCTTCACCGGGATCGTTTTCGCCATCGCTTTCCTGGTCGTCCAGTTCAGCGCGACCGCCTACTCGCCCCGGCTAGTCGTCACCTTCGCCGCGAACCCGACGCTTTACCACACGCTCGGCGTCTTCTTCGCGACGTTCACCTACTCGCTCGCCGCGCTGGTCTGGACAGACCGCGGCGGCTCGGGCGCGGCGCCGGTGCTCTCCACCGCCATTGTCGCGCTCCTGCTGTTCGTCAGCCTATTGGCGTTCTCCCAGCTCGTCCTGAGCGTCAACAATCTGCAGATCAACAACGTGCTGCAGACCGTCGGAAGGCGGGGGAGGGCGGTGATCCGGGAGATGGCGCCCCTCTCCGACGGCGCGGACCTGACCGCGGACGCCGGCTCGCGGTTCGACCCCGGCCCCGTCACGCAGACGCTCGCCTACGCTGGCGAACCCAAGGTCGTCAGCGGACTCGATCTCGAGGCGCTGGCGCAGCTGGCCCGCGGCGCCGACGCCGTCGTCGCGGTCGAATGCGCTGTCGGCGAGACCCTGATCGAGGGCGCGGTGCTGCTGCGGGTGCACGCAGGGAGGGAGATAGCCGAACCTTCCCTCAGGCGGGCGGTCCGCCTGGCGCCGACCCGCACGTTCGAGCGAGATCCGAAATACGCCCTTCGCCTGCTGGTGGACGTGGCCATCCGCGCGCTGTCGCCCGCCGTCAACGACCCGACGACCGCCGTGCAGGCGCTCGACCAGATCGAGGATCTGATGTGCCGGCTCGGGCGCAGCCGGCTCGGGTCCCGCCCGATGCGCGACGCCGCCGGCGCGGTCAGGGTCACCTATCCAGCGCCGACCTGGGAGGACTATCTGGCCCTGTCGTTCGACGAGATCCGGCAGTTCGGCGCCACGTCGCTGCAGGTCGATCGGCGTCTCAGAGCCGCATTGGTCGGCCTCATCGGCGCACTGGAGGTCGAGTCGCGCCGAGACGCGGTCCGGCGCTATCTCGCCCATCTGGACGAAGGGGCTCGGCGCTCGCCCTTCGACGAGCAGGACCGGGTGTCCGCGCTGCAGCTCGATCGCGAAGGTTTGGGACTCTCGCGCGGGCCTGCGCCGCCGGAACCGGAGGTGAAGTAGGTCGGAACATGACGAGTCCAATGGGGCCGAAAGACTCGCGGCCGGGCGGTGACGCCGAAAAGGACCACTCGATCCGAGAGGCCGCGTTCGACCTCGAGCGGATGCTCATGGATGCGGAGCGCGTCATGATGCAGTTCCTTCAGGCGTCGCTGTCGCTGATCGGCTTCGGCGTCACGATGAACACGTTCTTCCAGAATCGCGCGGCGAAAGGCATGGCGCCGAGCGGCGACCTGACCGCCAAAGGGGTGGGCTCGGGGCTCCTCGTGGTCGGCCTGTTCCTCTTGGGCGCAGGCATTGCGACCCAGGCCCGCTACCGCCGCCACCTGTTGCGGCGCTACGACGCCGTTGTGGTCCGGGCCACGCAGAGCGCCCGGTTTGGAGGACGCGTTACGCCGAGCTTCGTGAGCGCCGTGGTGCTCTTCGCCATCGGCGCAGGAGCGCTCGTCTCGATGATCGTTCGCCACGCACTATGAGCGGCGGAGAGGGCGACCGCCCCACGTCTATCGCAGCATGGTGGCCAGCTCGCCTTCGCTGAGGTCGCTCTGCAGCCGGCCGCTGCGGACCGCCAGGGTGAAGGTGGCGTAGTCGCGCTCGGCCTGGTTGGCGTAGGCGACGGCGTAGTCTCCGATCGCCTCGTCGAACGCGTCGCTCTTGCCCAGGTAGCCGGCGATCATCGCCGCGTCGCCGGCCTTGTCGTGCGCCCGGGCGAGCGTCGTTCCGGCGAGGCCGGCGTTGGCCCGCATGACCCGCGGGGTGAAGGTCTCCACCTCCGGCGCGACCTTCATGTCCCGCAGCTGCCGCACGTAGAAGTCGCGGCCGGTCGGTCCCTTCGCCCAGCCGAGGAAGATGTCGCTGGCCGACTGCATCAGCCGCTGACCCACCACCACGCGCTGGCCGTTATGCCTCTGCTTCGGCTGGCCGGCGTAGCGTTCCAGCACCGAAGCGTGCGCTTCCTTGATCTGCAGGAACAGAGGATCGTCCGGGGCCGCGAGGAACAGCGAGACCAGGCAGCGCGTGCCGACGCTGCCGACGCCGACCACCTTCACGGCCGTGTCGATGTAGGTGAAGCGGTCGAACAGGAAACGACGCTCCTCGGCGAGGGTGTCGCGGTAGGCGCTGAAGAACTGGGCGGCGACCTCGGGGGTCGACTCCGGCGTGTGAAAGAGCAGCGGCGGCTGATCGGCGATGCGCGGCAGCCCGCCGCGTCCCGGGGCGGTGAGCTTCTGGAACACGCGCTCGTGCGTCTGCTTGTGGGCTTCGGTCACCTTCCTGCTGACGCGCGCGCTCATGTCCCCGCCGGCCTGCTCGGCCAGATCGGCGACATCCTCGATGGTGATCTGATCGTACCAGCCCTCGAGCACGCCTTGACCCGCGCGCTCCCGCATCGAGCGCCGGTAGGCGGCGACCGCCTCGACCGCGATCTCGCGGGCCTGGTCGTCCCTGAACCCGCGCCACCGGGCCGCGACCACGTAGCTGGCGGCGAGGCGCTTCAGATCCCACTCGAAGGGCGCCTGGCAGGTCTCGTCGAAGTCGTTGATGTCGAAGACGATGTTGCGTTCCGGGCTGGCGAAGCCGCCGAAGTTCATCAAATGGCAGTCGCCGCAGGCCTGGACGATGATCCCGCTCGACGGCGTGCCGGCCAGGTCGTGCGCCTGCAGGGCGGCCGTTCCGCGGAAGAAGGCGAACGCGGACTGCAGCATCCGCCCGTGGCGGATGGGAACCAGGTTCTGCAGCCGGTCCTGGTTGGAGTCCTCGATGAGGGCGATGATGTCGCGCTCACCTTGCCCGAGCACATGCTGGCCGTGCGCCGCGCGCGGGGTCTTGTTCCTCAGCGCGCGACCCGAGCGCTGGCGGTCCTCCTGGCTGCGGATCTTCGGCTTGGTCACGCGGGGCCTTTCCTTGGTCATCGATCGAGACGCCATCAGTAGACGCCCGGGAAAGGCGCGGCGCCGCGTCGCCCAGCTGAATAAGTCACGCGCCGATCGCCAGGGCCGAGCCAGCCTGGCAGGTGGGCGGCCGCAGGCGAAATCGCCAGCGCCAGCGCGGTCCCGACCGCCTGATCGAAGTCGGCGTCCAGAGCGGCCCGCGGGATCTGGCGACGCAGGAAGTCGGCCCAGCCGAACTCGCTGTAGGGCGCCGCGGATTTGACGAAGCCGCCGGCGCGCCGCACCGCGCTGGCCAGGCTGCGAAACGGATCGTCAGTCAGCTCGCCGACCTCGCCAGGAAGCAGACTCGTCTCGTGACGACGCCCGGCGGCGTCGTAGGGATGGCACCAGCCGCGGTCCTCGCAAACTTGCCAGAAGTCACCCGTGGTGAGTGGACTCATATCGGCGACGATGGCGACCGGGACCGCTGCGACGCCCTCATCGTAGAGCGCGCGGGCGAAGTGGTGGTTGTCCAGCAGGAAGAGCCGCCCCCCGGGACCTCGGACAACGGGGATGCGGCGTCGGAAGCTGGTCGAACCCCCGGCGACGGGTTCGCTGTGCAAGCGCCGCCGCTTCCGCGCGACCTCGCGGAAGCCCACGGTGCTCTGCGTCGGCCGAAGTTCGGCCACAAGGGCGCTATCCGAATGGCCGTCCAGTTGTTTGATCCGGGCGTTCTGGTCGCGCGCAAGTGTTTGCGTGTGGACGGTCAATTCAGCTTCCGCCGGACACCTTCGTTGAAGCCTCACTACAGTCGCCGCAGGCGCGAGACATTGATTTGGATCAGCGTCGGCGCGATCGCAGCGACGTCAACCAGCCGGGATCGTGACGACGGGAGGCTGCGCCGCCACGCCGGTCTCGGCGAGCGAGAAGAACATCATCAGGAACGAGAAGACGCGTTTTGAGGGGAGGTCGTCGTCGGCGATCCAGTACCAGGCGCCGCGGTAGCGCACGGCCGCGTAAGCGTCCGCGGGCGGCTCACGGCCCGACAGGACGCGGACCAGCGGGCGATCGTGCGGATCGGCCGCGTCGGCCGTCCGCGTGGCCGCGGCGGCCCGCCCCTCGGCGACGTGGGCGCTTGGCACGTCGATCCCGTTGGCCACCTCGGTGAGGATGGCCAGCATCGAACGCGACAGGACCGCGATCTCCTGGTCGTTGCGTGGCTGGGCCCCGAACGTGAGGGTCATCTCGCCACCCTGGCCCGGGTTCACGCGCAGCGCCTTCATCACGAACTGGTAGTCCGCATCAGCCGCGGCCGAGCGCGTGTGGGCGAAGAGCAGGATCCCCACCTCGTCCGCGCCGTGCTTCTCGATCCTGAGGGCGACCGCGCCGGAAAGCTGCAGGCGTCGCAGCGCGTCGAGCACCGCATAGAACTCCGGATCCGCTTCACGGACCTCTCCGCCCTGCGATGAGCGACCATAGAGGCCGTTGATGCCCCGTGCGGTCAGCTGGAGGATGGCGTCGGCGGGATAGCCCGCCTGGATGAGCTCGAAGATCGCGCTGGGCGGAATCGGCTTGAGCAGGCTGCGGGCGAACTTGTCGCCCGTGACTGGCGTGTAGGTGATCGTGGGACGATCCACATAGGCGGCGTTCCCACCGAGAATGGCCAGCGGAAATGGCGGCGCCGGGTTGGGCGGGACCTGTCCGGTCGCCGCGACCTGGCCCGCCACGGAGTAGGAGTTGATGACGGAAGAGACGTCCACGAAGCTCGGCGCATCGCCGTAGCGAATCCGCACGACGTTGAGCAGGGTCTGTTCCTTCCAGGACTCGGCGACAGCGGTGATGTAGTCGGTGCGGTCGCGCGGCACCGTGGCCGGTCCGATCGACGCGCATCCCGCGGCCCCGAGCGCCACGAGCGCCAGCCCGAGCCCCCCAAGAAGGCGCGTGCGAGCCCTCGGCTTGGTCGCGCGACTCCGTCGCATCGTGGTTCGTTGGCTGTTGTCCCTGCCGACGCCGCCGATCGGCGACCTCCCAGTGAGTCGCGCTGTCACTTCTCCTTGAAAGCGACCTGGGCCATGTCGAGACGGAGGCGGCATCGCCAAGTGTTTATCGGTCGGCCGCGTCTCTGATCTTGATCTGGATCAGTGATCTAGCTGCCGTGCAGCGGCGCGTCGTGATTCCACAGGGCTCATTGAGCGGCGGCGAAGCTCGGGACCCTGGCCGTCGGCCGGCGCCGGGGGCGGCGCTACGTCAGTGGCGCCGTCCTTGTCCCGGCGCCGCCCCCAGCGATTGACCTAGGTTAAGCCGCGGTCGCCGGAAATCGGGTCAGCCTGTCCTCCGCTTGAAGCCGAGAGGGCAGCCCCTATGGCCTGCAGTCAACCTCAGCGCCGTACGCGGCTGCTCGCGACGATCGCGACGATCGGCGGCCTCGGACTGGCCGGCCTGACGCCCGCCGGCGCGGCCCGGGCGCAGACGGCGCCGGCCCTCTCCGCGCAGGAAGTCCAGGAGCTGCGCGCCGAGCTGAAGGCGATCAAGGCCGAGTCCGATGCAGCGAAGGTCCAGGAAGCCGACCGCGAGAGCCGGATCGCCGCACTCCAGCGCCGGCTCGACATGGCCGCCGGCGTTCCGCCCGCCGCGCCCGAAGCGACGGCCTCGCCGCCAGCCGCCGTTCCTGCGGAGGCCGAGCGCGAGAGCAACCCCGAGGTCAGCCCGGCCCCCGCGGCAAGCAAGGCCTTCGAAATCTACGGCGCCGCGCAGCTCGACTACATCCAGGACTTCAACCGCGTCGATCCGAGCTGGGAAGCGTCGCTCAGGCCTTCGAAGATACCGACGGTCGCCGGCCAGTTCGGCAGCGACGGGCAGAGCATCTTCAGCGTCAGGCAGAGCAAGTTCGGCGCGACTGCTACGCAGGAGATCGGCGGCCACGAGCTGTTCGTGAAATTCGAGTTCGACCTCTACGCCACCGGCGACCACGCCGGGGAGACCACGTTCCACTTGCAGCACTTCTTCGGCCGCTGGGGCCCGATCCTGGCCGGCAAGACCGATTCGGTGTTCATGGACGGCGACCTCTTCCCCAACACGATCGAGTACTGGGGCCCGCCGGGGATGGTCTATGTGCGCACCGCGCAGCTCCGCCTGACCTGGAAGCAGGGTCCCCACGAGATCGCCGGCGCGATCGAGGAGCCCTTCAACGACATCGATCCCGGAAACCTGCGGATCCTCGATCCGGCGCTCGCGGGCCTGCAGGGCGATGAAAAGATTCCGGATTTCACCGGTCACTACCGGTACGACAGCGGCTGGGGCCACGTGCAGGTGGCGGGGATCCTGCGCCGCGTCGGCTTCGAGACCATTGGAACGCCGAACAACGTTCCCAAGGGCAGCCGGTTCGGCTGGGGCGTCAACCTGACCTCGAATGTCAACGTCACCAAGAATGACGTTGTCCACCTGGGCGTCGTCTACGGCGAAGGCATCGCCAGCTTCATGAACGACGGCGGCACCGACCTGGCGCCTGGCGGCAGCCTTCTCCTACCGGCGACGGTCCAGGCCGAGGTCGTGCCGCTGCTTGGGGTGACCGCCTACCTCGACCACCAGTGGAACAGCCAGTTCAGCAGCTCGATCGGCTACTCGCGGACCCAAGTCGACAACCGCTCCCTGCAAGCGGGCGATGCTTTCCGCACCGGCCAGTACGCCTCGGTCAACCTGCTCTGGACCCCTGACCCGCACCTTATGTTCGGCGGCGAACTCATGTGGGGCCAGCGCGAGGACAAGAGCGGCGCCACAGGCGACGACAGCCGTATCCAGTTCTCGGCCAAGTACAAATTCACCAGCAAGGACTTCTTCCAGTGACGCGCGCCGCGCGGCGCTGATCAGCGGAGACGACCATGGACGGCGAAGACACAGTCGGGCAACCGGTGCCTGAGCTCGACCTGACCGAGCCTCCCGCGGGCTCGGACCGGCGTGCGTTCATGATGCGCAGCGCGCTGGCCGCGGCGATCGCGGCCCTCACCGGCCGACCCATCGCCGCGTACGCCGCGACGCCGGCGACCGCGCCGACGGTGTCGCTCAACGCCAGCCCGACCCTGGACTACGTCCGCAAGTCCAAGGGGCCGGTGATGACCACGCTCGAGGAGTTCTACAAGGTCGGGCCCGGGCCCTCCTCGTCGCACACCATCGGGCCGATGCGGATCACCTACAACTTCTACCAGCGCTGCATCCAGCTGCCCGCCGATCAGCTCGCCCAGGCGACGGCGCTCAAGGTGAACCTCTTCGGCAGCCTGAGCGCGACCGGCAAAGGTCACGGCACCGAGCGGGCCTCGCTGGCCGGGCTCGTCGGCAAGGAGCCGGCCACCGTCGATCCGGCTTTCCTCGACAGTCTTCGCACCGACCCGGCGCAGGTCTTCCCGGTGAAGCTGGGGGCCAAGACGATCAACGTCTCGCTGAGCGACATCGTCTACGACAGCCCCAAGGGCGACTTTCCCCACCCCAACACGATGACCTGCCGACTGATGGCGGGCGACAAGGCGCTGCTGGAACAGGAATACTATTCCGTCGGCGGCGGCTTCATCGAGTGGAAGGGATACACGCCGCCCAACAAGGGCGCGCCCAAGTATCCCTACGCGACCATGGCCGAGCTGCTGGCGCACGCCAAGGCGAACGGGCTCAGCGTGGCGCAGGTGGCGATGGCCAACGAGGTTGCGGTCTCGGGCAAGAGCGAAACCGAGATCTACGCCTTCCTCGACAAGATCCTCGGCGCTATGCGCGCGATCGTGCAGTCAGGACTGCAGGCGCCGACGGCGACCCTGCCCGGACCGATCAAGCTCAAGACCAAGGCGCACGACGTCTATGCGAACGCCCTGAAGCAGGAGGGCGCCGCACGACAGGGCATCGGCCTCACGGCCGCCTACGCCCTGGCCGGTTCGGAGGAGAACGCCCGGGGTCACCTCGTGGTCACGGCGCCGACCGGCGGGTCCGCCGGCGTCATACCCGCGGTGGTCCACTCGGTGGGCGAGGGCGGCGCGAAGCTGCCATACGAGAAGATCCGCGACGGAATGCTCGCCGCCGCCGTGGTCGGCTATCTATGCAAGCACAACGCGACCCTTGCCGGCGCGGAGGGTGGTTGCCAGGCCGAGATCGGCGTCGCCTCGGCGATGGGCGCTGCGCTCCTCGCGCAGGCCTTTGACGAGGAACCGCTGGTGGTGGCGAACGCCGCCGAGTCCTCGCTCGAGCACCACCTGGGGATGACATGCGATCCGGTGGCGGGATTCGTCCAGATCCCTTGCATCGAGCGTTGCGCGTTTGGCGCGGTGAAGTCGTGGACCGGGTACCTGATCGCCACCAACGAGATTCCGGTGAATCGCCGGGTCGACTTCGACACCACGGTCACCGCCATGGCCCTGACCGCCAAAGAGATGAACTCCAAGTACAAGGAGACATCCGAAGGCGGCCTCGCGGTCTCGCTGGTGCTCTGCTGAAGCGCGTTGCGATGACCATGAGCGTGCCCGCCAGGCGCTCCAGCCTTCTGAGCGCGGCCGCCGTGGCCTGGCTGATCGCTTCCGTCTACTACTTCTACCAGTACCTCCTGAGGTCAGCGCCGTCGGTGATGATGCCGGAGCTGTCGCAGGCATTCGGTGTATCGGCGGTGGCGCTCGGCTCGCTGCTCGGGTTGTTCTACACAGGATACGGGTCCTTCAGCCTGGTCGCGGGCGTCGCCGTCGACCAGTTCGGACCGCGATGGCTGATGACGCTCGGCGCGGCGCTCGTCGCCGTCGGCGCGCTGCTGTTCGCAACTGGCGACCCGACGCTCGCGGGGTGGGGGCGCTTCCTGCAGGGTGCGGCCGGGGTCTTCGCATTCATCGGCGCGGCCTACATCGCCTCGGCGTATTTCCCCGGCTCGCAGGCCGCGACGCTGATCGGCGGAACCCAGATGATCGGGATGGCGGGCGGCTCGGCGGGCCAGTTCATCGTCGG
>DATKMZ010000024.1:0-15511 GCA_035541575.1 Caulobacteraceae bacterium
CGGTGGCCGTCGCCATGTGGATCGCCAATGGTGTCAACCTGGCGCTGAACCTGGCGCTCGTTCCAGGCGGCGGGGCGATCGGTTCGGCGTGGGCGACGGTGCTCTCGCGGCTGCTGCTGGCGCTGGCGCTGCCGGCTTACATGCTGGCCGTCGGACCAGTGCGGCGGTTGCTCGCGGGCCCTGCCGCCGTCGGCGGCTCCGGCTACGGGCCACTGCTGCGGATCGGCGCCGCGGCCGCGCTGAGCGGGCTCGTCGAGTCGAGCGCTTTCTCGGCCATGGCCGTGATCGCCGCCCGCCACGGCGGCGCGGTTGCGGTGGCGGTTTTCACGGTGGCGACCGGAAGTCTGCTGACGCTCGTCTACCTCCTGGCCCAGGGTCTCGCGACGGCGGCGGTGGTGCTGGTCTCGGAGGCGATGGGCGCGGGAAACGAACAGATCGCCGCCCGGATCGGCTGGACCGCGCTGGCGCTCACATTCGCCGCCACGGGCGCCTGCGGCGCGGCTTGCCTGGCGCTCTCGCCGCAAGTCGCTCGGGCGTTCACAGCGGACGGCGCCACCCAGGCGGGCCTCGTCTCGACGATGGGGTTGATCGCCCTGCTGATGATCCCCGACGGAGGGCAGGGTCCGGCCGACGCGACGCTCCGGGCCCGAGGCCAAAACTGGTTCCCGACCGCCGCACGCTTTATCGCCTTCGTACTTCTGGCGCCGTTGCTGGCGATCTGGCTGGCGCCGCGGATGGCGCACCCTGCCGAGGGGGTGTTGCTGGCGCTGCTCATCGCCAGCACCGCCGCGCTCGCCGCCCTGGTCGCGCGGATGGCGACCGCAAGGGCGCCGGCCTAGACTGTTGTGCGCTCGGGGCTAGCCCGCTAGGCGAGAACGCTGGCTCGCCCCGCGCCGTCTCGGCGTGGTAGGCGAGGGGCATGATCCCCAACGTTGGACCGATGATGGATTTCGGCCTCGGCGAGGCCGCCGACGCCATCCGTGAGACGACCGCGCGGTTCGCCGCCGACAGGATCGCGCCGATCGCGGCCGACATCGACCGCGACAATTCCTTCCCGCGCCAGCTCTGGCCGCAGATGGGCGCGCTCGGACTGCACGGCGTCACGGTCGAAGAAGAGTACGGCGGCCTCGGCCTCGGCTACCTCGAGCACACCGTGGCGATGGAGGAGGTCTCCAGAGCCTCCGCATCGGTGGGACTTTCCTACGGCGCGCATTCGAATCTTTGTGTCAACCAGCTGCGGCGCTGGGGCAGCGACGAGCAGAAGCGGCGCTACCTGCCCAAGCTGATCAGCGGCGAGCACGTCGGCGCGCTGGCGATGAGCGAGGCTGGCTCTGGCTCCGACGTAATCTCGATGCGGCTGCAGGCCGAGCCGCGCGGCGACCACTACGTGCTCAACGGGACCAAGTTCTGGATCACCAACGCCCCGCACGCCGACACTCTGGTGGTCTACGCCAAGACCGACCCAGAAGGCGCCTCGCGCGGCGTCACGGCCTTCATTGTCGAGAAGGACTTCAAGGGCTTCCGCTGTGCGCAGAAGCTCGACAAGCTCGGCATGCGCGGCTCGGACACCGGTGAGCTGGTGTTCGAGGACGTCGAGGTGCCGGCCGAGAACGTGCTCGGGCCCGAGAACGGCGGCGCGGCGGTGCTGATGAGCGGGCTCGACTACGAGCGAGCGGTGCTGGCCGCCGGGCCGCTCGGCATCATGCAGGCCTGCCTTGACGCGGTGCTGCCTTACGTTCGCGAGCGGCGGCAGTTCGGCAAGCCGATCGGCACATTCCAGCTGATGCAGGGCAAGATCGCCGACATGTACGTCGCCCTGAACTCGGCGCGGGCATACGTCTATGCGGTAGCTCGGGCGTGCGACGCCGGGCTCACGACCCGGTTCGACGCGGCCGGCGCGATCCTGCTGGCGTCGGAGAACGCGGTGAAGACAGCCCTGGAAGCGATCCAGGCCCTCGGCGGCGCTGGCTACACCAAGGACTACCCGGTCGAGCGCCTGCTCCGTGACGCCAAGCTCTATGATATCGGCGCCGGCACCAACGAGATCCGCCGCTTCCTGATCGGCCGCGAGCTGGTGGGCGAGGGCTAGCCGCTCACTCCCTCACCGGTAATCGGGGACACGTGAGGACAGCCTTATATTATTGATAATACGTAACTTTTCCGTCAGGGCAGTTGAAGGTGGACCCTAGAACCCCTTGTCGGCCAGCCAGTCGCCGAAGAGGTCGATCCAGCGGTCGGATGGGGCGCCCTGCTTCACCATGCCGAAGCCGTGGCCGCCGCGGGCCCAGATGTGCAGCTCTGCGGAGTGGTCGCTCATCGACCAGTCCTCGTAGAGCCCCTCGACGGAGTGGAAGAGCAGCCGGTCGTCGTGGGCGATGGTGGTGAAGAGTGGCGGCGCGTCGGCCGGCACCGGCCGCCCGCGCGTCTCGCCGCCGTAGATCGCGGCCAGGAAGTTCGGCGCCGGCTGCTGCGGGTCCATCGCCACGTCGACGACGAGGAAGGCCCCGGCCGAGAAGCCGATCATGCCCACCTTGTCCGGCTTCACACCCCACTCGGCGGCGCGCTGGCGGACGATCTCGAGCGCCCGGCGACCGTCGTCGGCGGCGATCTCGCGCGCCTCGAGCAGCTTCTCCTGGCGGATGATGTCGCCGATGCTCTTCGGCGCCTGGGCCGCCGTCAGCGGCGCGGCGAGTCGGCCGCTGGTCTGAGCGGACTGCTCGGCGAACGCGTCCGGCTCGCGGGGCGTACGTGCGACGCGGTACTTCAGGATGAAGGCGGTGTAGCCGCGCTCGGTCAACCAGGCGGCCACGTCGGTTCCCTCGTGGGTCCATGCCAGGATACGCCAGCCGCCGCCGGGGCAGACGATCACGCCGACGCCGTTCGCCTTGCTGGGCGCGGGGCGGCGGACCGTGAGAGTCGGCTCGGAGACGTTGCGCAGCATCGGCATGTCGCCCGCAACGCCCATTGGCGGCTCGAACCACTGCTCGCCGCCCGTGTCCGGCAGCGTCCGCGGCGGGCCCTCGGGCCAAAGCATGATCTGGTCTTCCGTAGCGACCGTCTTCGTGGCGTCGTCGGCCATCGCTGTCTCCTCCCGAGCTTGCGCGTTCGCGAGCCGTTTGCCCGACAATGACGCGCCCTATGCTGGCGTCGGCAACAGATTTCTTTACCTCGCGGGCTTAACCATGCGCCCCTTGCGAGGGGGGCTTGGCGTTGGAAGCGCAACACCACTACGAGCTGATCGTGATCGGAAGCGGTCCGGCCGGTCGGCGTGCGGCGATACAGGCGGCGAAGCTCGGCAAGCGGGTGCTGGTGGTCGAGCGCGGCCGGCGCATCGGCGGCGTCTCCGTGCACACTGGCACGATCCCATCCAAGACCCTGCGCGAAACAGTGCTGAACCTCTCGGGCTGGCGCGAGCGCAGCTTCTACGGCCGCGCCTACCGCGCCAAACAGCAGATCGAGGCGGCGGATCTCAGGAAGCGCCTGTTCGTGACCCTCGACCATGAGGTCGACGTGCTCGAACACCAGTTCGCCCGCAACGGCGTCGACGTGGTGCGTGGCGCGGCGCAGTTCACCGACCCGCACAAGGTCGACGTCCACGGCGAGGACGTGGTGGCGAGCTTCAGCGCCGACCGCTTCATGATCGCCGTCGGCACTCGGCCCTACCGGCCCGACCATATCGGCTTCGATGGCGAGCACATCGTCGACAGCGACGAGATCCTGAATCTCTCGCGCATCCCGCGCCAGCTGACGGTGGTCGGCGCGAGCGTCATCGGCGTCGAGTACGCCAGCATCTTCAGCGCGCTCGACGTGAAGGTCACGATCGTCGAGCCGACCGCGGGGCTGTTGCCGTTCCTCGACCGTGAGCTCTCGGACGAGTTCGTGCACGACCTGCGCGACCGCGGCGTGGCGCTGCGGTTCGGGGTCAAGGCGGTCTCGGCGACGGTGCTGGGTCCCCAGAACTGCGTCGTCACGACCGACGACGGGCGGCAGATCCGCAGCGACACGGTGCTGTTCTCGGCCGGCCGCGAAGGCGCGGTGCACGACCTGGGGCTGGACGCTTGCGGGCTCGAGTGCGACGCGCGCGGCCGGCTTGCGGTCGACAAGGCGACGTTTCAGACCAGCGTGGCGCACATCTACGCCGCCGGCGACATCGTCGGCTTTCCGAGCCTCGCCTCGACATCGATGGAGCAGGGCCGGATCGCCGCGTGCCATGCCTTCGGCGAGCCCGCGCCCGCGCCGCCGGAATTCTTCCCGTACGGCATCTACTCGGTCCCGGAGATCTCGACCGTCGGCATGAGCGAGGAGGAGGTGCGCGAGCGCCAGATCCCCTACGAGTGCGGGATCGCCCGCTTCCGCGAGACCTCTCGCGGCCACATCATGGGCGTCGAGACCGGCTTCATGAAGCTGATCTTCTCGCTCGAGACCCGCCGGCTGCTCGGCGCCCACATCGTCGGCGAGGGCGCGACCGAGCTGATCCACATCGGCCAAGCGGTGTTGAACCTGGGCGGCACGCTCGACTACTTCGTCGAGAACACCTTCAACTATCCGACGCTCGCCGAGGCTTACAAAGTGGCCGCGCTCGACGCCTTCAACCGCTTCCCGCGCGAACAGCCGAGCGCCACCGTGGTGCCGATGGCGCTCGGCCGCGCCGGGCCGAAGCTGGCGTCATAGCACTCTCAGAGACGTCACCCCGGCGGAGCGCAGCGGAGAGCCGAGGCCCGGCTGGGCCGAGTGCGAACCCCAGTTGGCAGTGGAGCGTCCGGCCCCCCGGAGCGGCGCCGCTTTTCGCCTCGCCCGGGGTGACGACCGGGTTCTTACGCCCCCCGCCAGAACAGGCCTGTCGTCAGCGCGACGCCCAAGACGATGACGCCGATCCGAAGCGCGCGCTCGTTGACCCATCTCAGCATCCAGGCGCCGAGCTGGCCGCCGGCGACGGCGCCCGCGCCCAGCACCAGCGCCGAGAGCCAGTGGACGTCCTTCGAGAAGGCGAAAATCGCCACCGCCGAGGCGTTCATGACCGCCGCCAGCACGTTCTTGGTCGCGCCGGCGTTGCGCACCGGCAGGCCGGCGATGGTCAGCGCCGCCAGCATCAAGAAGCCGATCCCGCCGCCGAAGTAACCACCGTAGATGGCGATCATGAACTGCGCCGCGCCAGCCGCCAGCGGTCCCAGCGCCGCGCCGTCGGCCCGCGGCCTGCGGAAGAAGCTGCCCCAGGCGAAGAGACCGGTCGCGGCCAGCACGAGCCACGGCAGCAGGCGGGCGAAGAAGACCGGCGGGGTCGCCAGCAGCAGCAGCGCCCCCACCACGCCGCCGGCGAGGCTGATCACGAAGAGAGCGCGGAACGAGAGTCGCTCGGCGCCCGAGACGAGTGACCGGCCGGCGATCCCGGTCGTCACCTGGCCCGGAAAGAGCGCGACGGTCGAGGTGATGTTGGCGGCGCGCGCATCGATGCCCGAAAGTATCAGCACGGGGAGGGTCACGAACGATCCGCCCCCCGCGAGCGCGTTCTGGGTCCCGGCCCAGAGGCCCGCGACGGCGAGGAAGAGCCAGGTCAGATAAGCTTCGGACATGCGGACGGAACTACGCGGCCCGCCAAGGTTGCGCCACCGTCAATCCAGTCGAGATCGCGGCCTAAGCTCCGCCGCGCCGCAGCTTCAGGAGACGCGCCTGAGCGTGATCGAGCCGTGCTGGTTCGCGTCGGTCAGAACCACCTCGTTGGGAGAGACCCAGGTCTCCTCGTAGGTGACCGACTTGTCGACGGGGGTGGACCTGGGGGCCCATTCGTCGACCACGAACGTCACGACCCCCGGCGAGAACGGAACGATGTGACCCTTCACGTTCGTCTGCACCCCGTTCATGACGTAGCTCTCGGTGAACTGCATGTCGGGCGCGATGGCGATGTTGACGGCGAGATTCCGGATGACGCCGTGCCACGCGCCGGCGAGATCCGCAGCCTGCGCGCCGACCGGCGGGACCAACGCCAGCAGACCCGCGGCCGCGGCCGCCAAGTATCGATGATGGATCAAGTCAAACCCCCGTCTCAAAGTGTTGACGCCCCATCTCCACCTTAGACCGGGAATTCGCAGGCAGACAGCCGTCAGTATTCATAGGATCACGACGCGCTCTCCGCGCTTACGCGCCTCGCGCCTCCTGGGGGCGGCGTGGCCCGCTGGCGTCGGGCTTGCTAGCGTCAGAGGCGAACGGACCAAATCGGGAGACCGACCCATGCGCCGCCTTCTGCCCCTCATCGCCATCGCCGCCGCAGCCGTCGCTACCACGGCCGCCGCCCGGCCGCCGGCTTGTCCGCACGGTCTGCACCGCGCGCTCACGGCCGAGCTCTATTTCGGCCGCTCGATCGAGAGCGACGGCGAGGTCTCTGACGCCGACTGGCGCGACTTCGTCGACACCCAGGTGACGCCGCGGTTTCCCGACGGGCTCTCGGTCAACGACGTCTATGGCCAGTGGCGCACCCCCAAAGGCCAGTTCGTGCGGGAAGACTCCAAGGCCCTGTTCCTGGTTCTGAGCGGCACGCCGGACGAGGCCTCGCGTCTCAATCTGGTGCGCGACGCCTACAAGCTTCGCTTTCACCAGCAGTCGGTGATGCTGGTCGAGCAGCCCGCCTGCGTCGCGTTCTGATCACATCGTCGGATCGAGCTCGCCGAGCGGGCGGCGCCGACCCGCGCGTCTCCCGTGCCGCCCCACTCCACGCCAAGTCCGACCGAGACCATCAGTTCGTGCGGCGCGTCGGCGACGGCGAGGTATTTGAACGTCGTGCCGAGGTTCTGGGACCCGCTGACGTCGCCCGTCGGCGTCTTCAGGTCGGCGGCGGGGCGAAGAACCGCCCCAACCGCCTCATCCCGGATCCCTCTGAAGCACCGTCGGGCTGTAAGACGGCGTCGTCCAGGACTCTATTCCCAAAACGAAAAGGGCCGCCCCGGTCCAGGGCGGCCCTCCATCGTCGTGACCGCGGTGGCTTCGGGGATGTGATCCCGTCAGACCGCGACCTTGTCCTTAGGCGTCAAAACGCTGTCAGGCGCGAACCTCGGTCTTGAGGCTCCAGGTCGCTTGCGACCGCGGTTGGAGACAATGAGACACTGGATCACCTCCTTTCAGCTGTTGGACGGAGACCCGAATATGGAACGCTTCGCCCCCCGGCGCAAAGAAAACGCTCCGACCGCGGCGATTTCGCTCGGGGAGCGCGCGCTTTCGGCAACGCCAGGCAGGGCGCCGCACCCTAATGGGCGATGACTTCGCCCTCGGCGGTCTGAGCGTGGAATTCGCCCATGAAGCTGTAGCGGCCGGGTTTCAATGGCCCGATCTGGAAGCTCGTACGCCCGAGCGGCGTGACGTCCTCCTCGGTGTCGAGGTCGCGGCTGTCGAACTCCTCGCCGGCCGGATCCTGGTTGATCAGGACGACAGTGATCCTCTGGCCGGCCGGCACGGTGACGCTCGCCGGCGTGAATCGATGGTTCTTCAGGACCAGCGTCACCGCGGCGGGCGCGGAGGCGAAGGCGGCCGTGCCGACGGCGAGGACGAGGGTCGAGGCGATCAGGGCCAAACGCACTGGGAGCTCCGTTCATTCGCGGCGCCGGCCCGTCGCCGGCAAGGCTGCTTCTATACGCAATTGACACTCATTCGCAACAGCCTTTATGCGAACGACTCGCAACAAACGGAGGCGGAGCATGAAGGGTTGGATCTGGCTGACGGCGGCGGCCACATTGGGATGGGCCGGCGCGGCCTACGCGGACCCGCGCCTCGACGAGGTGGTCTACAGCCCCTACGTCGAGAACCACGTGCTCGAGGTCGAGACGCGATGGGGCCAGGAGTTCGGCCCCGGCGACCTGCAGGGCGCGCGGACCGAGGTGGTCGAGCTGGAAGCCGGCCTCAACGACCGCGCCAGCCTGGCGCTGGTGACCGCGGTGCAGCGCGAGCCGGGCGAATCCGACCGGCTCACCGCGATAGGTCTGGAGGGCATCTACTACCTCGGCCAGATCCCCAAGGTCGGCGTCGATACGGCCGCCTACCTCGAGATCGCCAAAGGCTTCGGCGGCGAGAGCGACGGGCTCGAAGCCAAGCTGCTGTTCGCGAAGACCTCGGGACGCTTCCAGGGGCTCTTCAACTTCATCGTCGAGCGGCCGTTGGGCGCGCCGGCGGGCGAAGGCTTCGCCAGCTACGGCTACGCCGCCTCGGCCACATGGCGCACGGTTGGCAAGCTGCGGCTCGGCGTCGAGGCGTTCGGCGACCTCGGCGACGACCACGGGTTCCTGAGCCAGCCGCAGGGCGCATACGTCGGGCCGCAGCTGAAGTGGGAAGGGCGGCTGCCGCACATGCCGGCCGAGCTCGAGGTCGACGCTGGCTGGCTGGCGGCCGTCGGCCCCGACCGCCACGAAGCGGCGAGTCAGGTGCGCCTCAATCTCGAGTTCGAACACCGGTTCTGAGTCGTACGTCCATCGGTTGACAGCCGGCGCGGGCTGACCGACGATCTTGGGCGCTGCTCGTAGGACGCATCGGCCATTGGGGCCGGCTGGGCCATGCCCGCCTACTCACCGAAGATGAAGGGCAGCCCCAATGCACAACCTGGAAAACCTGAAGAAGCAGGCGAAGGCGCTCGTGCGCCTGCACCGCGAACGCTCGCACCACCTCGCCTGCGTCGCCCGCGAGACCCTGCCGAAGTACGAAGGCATGAGCGATCGCGAGGTGCTGGCGGCCGATTTCCGGCTAGCCGATGCGCAGGCGCTCGTCGCGCGCCAGAACGGCTTCCATAGCTGGGCGGCGCTGAAGGCCTGGGCCGAGACGCCTGAGGCCCCCCCACCCGCCGAGACGGTGTCGGATGCGCCTGGCCTGCTTTTCGTCGTCCCGTTCCTCTACGTCTCGGACGTGCGCCGCGCGCTGGCGTTCTACCAGAGCCAGCTTGGGTTCGAAGTGCTGCAGGTGTCCGGCGATCCGCCGTTCTATGCGGAAGTTCGCCGCGGCGGCGCCTCGATCGGCCTGCGCCTGGTGCACCGGCCGGCGATCGACCCGCAGGTACGCGCCAGCGAGCGGATGCTCTGGCAAGCGTCCGTTCGCGTCGGAGACGCCAAGGCGCTCTACCTCGAGTTCCTGGCGGCGGGGGCGGAGATCGAGCAGCCGCTGCAGCGCGACGCCTTCGGTCCGCAGTTCTTCGCCGTCCGCGATCCAGACGGCAACGTCATCGGCTTTGGCGAGCGGGGCCCCGGGGCCAAGGCGAGGGATGTCGCGCTCGGGGGCGCGCGGTCATGACCTCCAAGACCCGGATGCTGGCGCTGGTGAAGGCGCACGACTGGGCCGCGGTGGAGCGGGCGCTGGCTGAGCAGCCGGCGCTGCTCGGCGTTCGCGATGAGCGGGGGCGGGGCTGGCTGCACATCGCCTGCGCCACGCCGCCGAAGTCGCATGCCGACGTCGCCGCTTCGATCGCGACCGCGGACGTCCTCCTCGCAGCCGGCCTCGAAATCGACGACGCTGCGTTCACCGAAGGCCAGTGGCGCGCAACGCCGCTCTGGTACGCGATCGGCTGCGGCCGCAACCTGGCGCTGGCCGAGCATCTGCTGAAGGAAGGCTGTGATCCCGAACACTGCCTTTGGGCGGCGGGGTTCAACCGCGACGCCGAGGCCATCCGCCTGCTGGTCCGCCATGGCGCGTCACTCGATCCGTTCCAGGAAGGAACGACGCCGTTTCTCGGGGCGGTCAAATGCAGCCACTTCGCGGAGGCCGAGGTCTTGCTCGAACTCGGCGCCGACGTCGACCATAAGGACGACGCCGGCCTCACCGCCCTGCACCTGATGCTGAAAAAGGGCAGCGATGCGCGCTGGCTCGAGATGTTGGCCCGCCACGGCGCCCGAGGCGACATCGCGGACCCCGAGGGACGCACCGCGATCGAGATTCTGCGCCGCAAGCGCGATCCGGCGTTCCACGCGATCGCCGACCGATTGGCCGCGAACGGCGGTTGAAGCGCTGCTGTGCCAGACGCCGTGGCGCGCTATAGCCGCTCCGTGCCGAGCCACGAGCAACAGCGCCTGATCGACGTCCTGACCGGCCTGCTCGAAAGCGAGCCGGGCGCGGAGGCGGCGTGGCTCGCCGGCAGCCTCGGGCGCGGCGCGGGTGACGGGTTCAGCGACGTCGACCTGCTGGTGCTGGCCGGCGAGACCAAGGCCGCCGCGCTCTCGGCCGCCGTCGGGGCGCGGCTGGACGAAGTGGTCACGCCGGTTCTGGTCACGCCGCTCTACGGCGGGCGCGTGCTGAGCGTCGTCACGGACGCCTGGGACCGGTTCGATCTCACGTTCGTCGAGCCGGCCGAGCTGGCGCGCTACGACGCCGGCCAGCTTGCCGAGCTCTTCAATCGCGCCGGCCTCTCGCCGCCGCAGCGCCCGCCAGCGCCCTACCGGACCTCGCCGGAGACGCTGCTGGCGCTCGTGCGCGAATTCATGCGCGTGCTCGGACTGACGCCGGGCGGGCTCGGGCGAGAGGAATACGAGCTCGGCCTGACCGGCGTCGACATCCTGCGCCGGCTGACGCTCGACCTGATGCTGGAGGAGAACGGCGTCTCGCCCGCGGCTCGCGGCGGGGCCTTGAAGCGCAACGCCTTCCTCACCGCCGCGCAGCGCGCCGCCCTGGCGAACGTGCCGCCCCAGTCGGCGACGCGCGAGGGCGTTCTGGGGGCGACGATGGCGTTCGCGGCGATCTTCCTCCCGCGCGCCCGGCGACTGGCCGCCCAGATCGACGCGCCCTGGCCGACCGAGCTCGAGGCCGCCTTGCGCCGGCATCTGCGGGCTACGCTGGGCGTGGAGCCATAGCCCGCCGATCTCTTACCCCGCCTCTCCCCTGTGCTCGCGGGGAGGTGAGGTGCAGAGAAAAGTTCCGCCGGAACAGGCTCAGGCCGCAGGGCGCTCGCCGACGATCGAGACGCGTTCGCCGTACCGGCCGAAGGGGTAGTAGTCCCAGACCGCGTGGTGGTGGGTGGCGAGGTTGTCCCAGAAAACCAGCGTGTTCGGCGTCCAGCGAACACGGCACTGAAACTCGAGCCGCTGGTCGGTGTGGTTCCAGAGGAACTCCAGGAGCGCGTCGCTCTCCCTGCGGTCGAGTTCGTTGATCCGGGTCGTGAAGCCGCGGTTGACGTAGAGCGACTTCTTCCCGCTACCGGGATGGCGGATCACGACCGGGTGGGTCGTTTTCGGCCAACCGCCGGGCGGCGGCGCCTGGCCGTAGCCGCCGGTGTAGGGTTTGGCGCCGTCGTGCGTGGCCGTGAGCGTCTCGAGGAAGGCCTGCATCGCCGGCGAGAGCGCCTCGTACGCGCGGATGGTGCTGGCGAAGCAGGTGTCGCCGCCGCCGCTCTCGGGCGTCTTGGTGATGTAGAGCATCGAGCCCATCGGTGGGCGCTCGTCGCACGATACGTCGGTATGCCATTCCTCGCCGGCGACGAACCTCGAGCTCTGGTCGGCCTTGACGACCAGGATCTCGGGGTCTGGCGCTGGACCGGCGCGGGCGTGGTCCGGCAGCGACTGCTTGGCGTGGTAGGGGTGCACGTGCAGCGGGCCGAACATGCGCCCGAACCGCTTGTGGTCTTCCCGCGAGAGCCGCTGGTCGCGGAAGATCAGCACGTGGTGGGCGTTGAACGCCGCACGGACCTCGGCGAACTGCTCGGCCGAGAGTGGGCGGGAGAGGTCGACCTCGCCGATCTCGGCGCCGATCACCGGGTTGAGCGGGTCGATCGTGAGCGTCTTGGGCGCGAGATGCGTCTCCATCACCTGGAGCTTGCGGCTGACGCGCGTGGCCATGGCGTTTCCCTTCGTTCTGCGGTCAAGAGTCGTCGGCCTTCGTCGTCGGAGCGTCAAGCCGACGCGGCGCACGCGCGGATTTGAGTCGACAGCGCGGCGGTTCCGACCCCACCTTCGGCGCCAGGACATGCGGCCGGGCCTTCCGCGCCGGCCGAGTCGGAATAGCTGGGGGCGCAAGAATGAGAACTCTTTTGACGGCCGCCGTGGCGGCGGCGCTGGTCGGCGCGGGAGGCGCCGCCGCCGCGCGCGATATCCCCAAGGCGGGCCTGACGATCCAGGACGTTGTGTCCTGGCTGCAGGACAAGGGCCTGAAGGCCGACGTAAAGACCGCCGACGATGGCACCAAGTACGTCGACTCCGCGCTCGATGGGGTCGGCTTTCAGCTCTACCAGTACGACTGTGACGCCGGCCGCTGCGGCTCGCTGCAGTTCGCCGCCGGATTCACGACCAAGGGCGCCTGGGGACCGGGCACGCTCAACGACTGGAACCGTAGCAACCGCTGGGGCCGCGCCTATTCCGACAAGGTCAACGACCCCTGGGTGGAGATGGACTGCGACCTGACGCCGGGCGGCACCTACGAGGAGCTCGACGACGAGTTCGCGACCTGGCGCACGACGTTCCGGCACTTCCGCGACTACATCCACTGGTGAGCGGGCGGCGATGTTCGTCGAGGTGAACGGCGCTAGGCTGTTCGTCGACACCGTCGGAGCAAAGCTCGCCCCCGACGGTGGGCGGATGGCCGAGCGTCCGACGCTGATCGTGATGCACGGCGGGCCAGGGTTCGACCACGCGCTGATGCGGCCCTACTTCGACCGCTTCGCCGACACCTGCCAGGTGCTCTACCTCGACCATCGCGGCAACGGCCGTTCCGACGGCGAACCCGAGACCTGGCGCCTCGACCAGTGGGGCGACGACATCGCCGCTCTTTGCGAGGCGCTCGGGATCGAGAAGCCTGTCGTGCTGGGCCTCTCGTTCGGCGGGATGGTGGCGATGAGCTACGCCGCGCGCCATCCGCAGGGGCCGTCGAAGCTGATCCTCTCGTCGACCGCCGCAAAGATGGACCTGCCGGCCACCTACGCGATGATGGAGCGGCTCGGCGGGGCCGAGGCGCGTCAGGTCGCCGAGGACTTCTGGACCGAGCCCAGCCAGGCGCGGGCCGACGCGTACCTTTCCGTCTGCATGCCGCTCTACAATCCGAGCGGGGCGCTCGACGAGAACGCACGCAAGCGGGCGATCATGCGCACCGAGGTGATGTTCCATTTCATCAATGGCGAGCAGCGGACGATGGACCTGCGACCGGGCCTCGCCCACGTCACCTGCCCGACGCTGGTGATGGCGGGCGGGCTCGATCCGATCACGCCGGTCGCTTGTTCCGAGGCGATCGTGGCGGCGCTGCCGGAAGGCGTCGCCGAACTCGTGGTGTTCGACGACGCCGGGCACGGCATCCACCGCGACGAGCCGGAACGGGCGGAGGCGGCGCTGCGCAGGTTCCTGGCGGCTTAGCGCCGGTCGCCTCGCCTTGACATCGGCGGGGGGTCATGCGCCCTTCCGCGCCTTCCAAAATCCGGCCCTGCCGAAGACTCGAGACGAGAGCTCCGATGAACGCCTATCGCACCCACACCTGCGGCGCCCTGCGGTCCGCGGACGTGGGCGCCAACGTGCGCCTCTCGGGCTGGATTCACCGCAAGCGCGATCACGGCGGCCTGCTGTTCGTCGACCTGCGCGACCACTACGGCCTGACCCAGCTCGTCGCCCACCCCGGCGAGCCGGGCTTCGAAGTGCTCGACCGCCTGCGCGCCGAGAGCGTGGTCAAGATCGATGGCGAGGTTGTGGCGCGCACGTCCGAGACGATCAACCCGAACCTCGCGACCGGCGAGGTGGAGGTGCGGGTGCGGGCGGCCGAGCCGCTCTCGGAGGCGCACGAGCTGCCGCTGCCGGTGTTCGGCGAGCCGGACTATCCGGAAGAAATCCGGCTGAAGTATCGCTACCTCGACCTGCGCCGCGAAAGCCTGCACCGGAACATCGTGCTCCGCTCGCGAGTGATCGACTCGATCCGCCGGCGGATGGTCGAGGCAGGGTTCATCGAGTTCCAGACGCCGGTCCTGACCGCCTCTTCGCCGGAAGGCGCGCGCGACTTCCTGGTGCCTTCGCGCCTGCATCCGGGCACGTTCTACGCGCTGCCGCAGGCGCCGCAGCAGTTCAAGCAGCTGCTGATGGTGGCCGGCTTCGACCGCTACTTCCAGATCGCGCCTTGCTTTCGCGACGAGGACGCGCGGGCCGACCGATCGCCGGGGGAGTTCTACCAGCTCGACCTGGAGATGAGCTTCGCGACCCAGGAGGATGTGTTCTCCACCATGGAGCCCATCATGCACGGGCTCTTCGAGGAATTCGCGGATGGCAAGCCGGTGACGCCATATCCGTTCCCGCGCATCGCCTACCGCGAGGCGATCGGGAAGTACGGCACCGACAAGCCGGACCTGCGCAACCCACTGGTGATGCAGGACGTCTCCGAGCACTTCCGCGGCGGCGGGTTCGGCCTCTTCGCGCGGATCCTGGAAGACAAGAAGAACGCGGTGTGGGCGCTGCCCGCGCCCGGCGGCGGCTCGCGCGCGTTCTGCGACCGGATGAACAGTTGGGCGCAGAGCGAGGGCCAGCCGGGTCTCGGCTACATCTTCTGGCGCGAGGGCGAGGAAGGCGGCGCGGGGCCGATCGCACGCAACATCGGGCCCGAGCGGGCCGAGGCGATCCGCGAGCAGCTGGGCCTCAGCGTCGGCGATGCGGCGTTCTTCATCGCCGGCGATCCGAAGGTCTTCTACAAGTTCGCCGGGCTCGCGCGCACCAAGACCGCGCAGGAGCTGGAGCTGATCGACAAGGACCGGTTCGACTTCTGCTGGATCGTCGACTTCCCGATGTTCGAGTTCAACGACGAAAAGAACCACGTCGACTTCTCGCACAACCCGTTCTCGATGCCGCAGGGCGAGCTGAAGGCGCTGGAGACTGAGGATGTGCTCGAAGTCCTCGCCTATCAGTACGACATCGTCGTCAACGGCGTTGAGCTCTGCTCGGGCGCGGTCAGGAACCACAAGCCGGAGATCATGCTCAAGGCGTTCGAGATCGCCGGCTATTCGGCCAGCGAGGTCGAGCGGCAGTTCGGCGGCATGCTGAACGCGTTCCGTTTCGGCGCTCCGCCACACGCTGGCATGGCGCCCGGAATCGACCGCATCGTCATGCTGCTGGCGGGCGCCGAGAACATCCGCGAGGTGATCGCCTTCCCGCTGAACCAGCAGGCGCAGGACCTGATGATGGGCGCGCCGTCGCCGGCGCCGGACAAGCACCTGCGCGAGCTGAACATACGCGTCGTGGCGCCGAGCAAGGGGTGAACCTCGCCAGCTCTGCAGGCCCACGTATGCGTCCTTCGAGACGCCCGCGTTGCAGGATGACGAGATAGCCGTGCGCTGCACAGCTTTCCGTCATGGTGAGGAGCGGCCGCGTCTCGAACCACGCAACTTGTCGAGGCCGCCTCCAATCGCCGCAGGTGCGGCGGCGAACGCTTGCGTACCCATCCTTCGAATGTGTAACGGCTGTTTGAAAGCCCGCGACTCGGCGCGCCGGAAGCGCCGGCGAGCCGCGTTCGCCTAGAAGCTTCTGCCGGAGACCCGATGACGATCACCGACGCGCCCCCGCCCGCCGACAAGACCAAGCCGGCTTACGACAAGGAGGCG
>DATKMZ010000025.1:0-31542 GCA_035541575.1 Caulobacteraceae bacterium
ACATATGCCGGTACGTGCCGTCGAAGACCGTGTTGGTCGATGAGAGCCAGCGCGTGTTCTCGGCGAGCGCGTCTCGGTTGGCGGCGATCCGACGCGAGCGAAGCTCGCGCTCCGCCGCCTCTTCCGCCTCCATCGGCGCCAGCTGCAGAGCGGGTTCGGCCGGCAAGGCGATCAGCGAGATGAACGGCTCACCCTGGCGAAAGATGTGGGTGACGCCCTTCGGCGGCGCCTTGAAGATGCAGAAGAACATCATCGGCCACCACTCGGTGCGGATCAGGGCCGGCACGGCGAGCGGCGTCGTGTTGGCGGGGTCGGTGAAGTAGCGCGGGTGAGGCTCGGTCCGGATCGCCCAGCCGAGCGGCACGGCCAGATCAAGCGACAGCTGGTGGGAGTAGTAGTCCTCGCCGAAGCTGCGGAACGGCGGCCACATAATGTCGGGGTCCGCCGGCTCGCCCCAATCGGCCTCCAGCCGCACCTTGCCCCGCCATTTCGTGACCCGCAGCTCCTCCTCGAATGGATAGATCAGCTCGACGCCGTAGCGCGCGCTCTCCGAGAAAGGCGTGCAGTGCCAAGGCTGCTCGTGACTCCCGTCGACGCGGGGCTGGGCCTCGCCGCCCCAACCAGGGACGGCCAGCTGGATCTGTCGCGGCGGCGGACGATGGCCGTGCAGGCGGTATTTGACGATCGGCATTGGGCCTCCTCGCGCGAGCGGCGCTCCGGCTCCAAGCGGGCGAGCGCCGCCGAAGTTCCCCCCGGACGCCGCGTGGGTTCAGCCCGTCTCGGCGACGATCGCCCGCACGGATGCGGGCCGCTTGGCCACCCGGAAGCGGTGGTCCATCAGGCGCGGGAACCGCGAGGTGTCCACCCCATCGCCCTCAAGCCACCGCGCAAGGGTGAAGAGGTAGGGGTCGCAGACGGTGTAGGCCTCGCCCATCACCCAGGGGCCTTTCAGCATCCCGTTCTCGATCAGCTCGAAGGCGCCCCTCACCGCCCTCGGCACGGCCCGCCGCATGCCCTCGATCGTCACCTCGTCGTCGGCCCAACGATAGCCGCGCATGCGGTGCGCGTGGGCCACGTGGACGGTCGAGCAGAGGTAGCTGTTGAAGGCCTGCATCTCGGCGAACGCGAACGGATCATCGAGGGGCGCAAGGCCGCTCTGCGGATGCATCTGCGCAATGAACGCGAGCATCGCTGGCGTCTCGGTCAGCACCCCGCGGTCCGTGGCCAGCGACGGCACGCGGCCCTTCGGATTCACCGCCAGGTATTCCGGACTGCGCTGCTGGTTGGCGGCGAAGTCGATCCTGACTGTCTCGTAGTCCGCGCCGGCTTCCTCGAGCGCGATGTGAGAGGCGAGCGCACAGGTGTTCGGCGCGAAGTAGAGCTTGAGCATGCCTCGTTTTCGCACGGCCGGCGCGTCCGACGGAAGGACGAGATTGCGATTGTGCAGACGGGCGCGCACAATCCTAGCGACAGCGGCGGCGGTTCGATGGACGTCCCCTCCCTGCTCCTCAGCGGCGCGGCGGCGCTGGCCACGAGCGCGCCCGCGACATCGATCGTGGCGACAGGCGGTCCCGTGACGCTGGGCGTCGCGCCGGTCAGCGTTACGCTAAGCAGCCAAGGCCTTGCCCACGCCGGGGGACGGCGCCTTGCGCTGGTCCTGAGCGATCTTTCGGTGTCGGTCGCGCCGGGCGTGCTCTACCGCGTCCGCCTCGACGGCCGCGACCTCGGCTACATCAACTTCCTCAACGCCGCCAACGGCGGCCCGGCGACGTTCTGGTTCGACGCCGGCGATGCGCCCGCGAACCCGCTGGGCTCGGCTACGGTCGAGCTCGCGCCGCAGGCGCCGCCCGCCCCCGGCGGCCAAGCTATAGTTGGCAAGATCGCGCTATTGGCGTACTGATCGCCTTTCCTCTTACAGTTGCGCCACTCTCCGGCGCTGTTCAGTGCTCGGATTACCGGACTGACCCTGGGGTACCGATCATGACATCCGTATCGAGACGACTCGTCCTCGGCGGCGCAACGATTCCGTTCGCCGCCTGGCTTGCGCGACAGCCTGCGTTCGCGGGACCCACGCCGCGCATCCGGCGCGATCTTTCAACCGCCGCTGCGGCGGTCGACCTCAAGAAGTACGCCGATGCGGTCAGGATGATGATGGCGAGGGCCGACAGCGACCCGCGCGGCTGGGTGTTCCAATGGTACATCCACGCGGTCCGCAACGACCGCGGCAAGGCCGCCGAGCTCGCGCGCGTGTTCCCAGCGCCGAGCCCCGCGCGGACGCTGGCGAACGCGGCGTGGAGCACCTGCCAGGCGCACTTCGCGGGGACCGTCGAGGACTACTTCCTGCCCTGGCACAGGATGTACGTCTTCTTCTTCGAGGCCATCATCCAGAAGCTGCTCGGGGACCCGGGCTTCGCCCTGCCCTACTGGCGCTACACCGCGCCGACCCAGCGGGCGCTGCCGAACGCGTTCCGCAGGCCGGGCGATCCCGTCTGGGGCTCGCTCTACCGCGCCTCGCGCAACGGGCCGGTCAACGCCGGGACGGCGATCGACGCCGGCGCGCCGGGCGCGATCACCACGGTGTCGCTCAACCAGACGAGCTACAGCCCGCTCGCCGCTCAGCCGGGCTTCTGCAGCCAGATCGATGGCGACCTGCACGGCAACGTCCACGTGCTGGTCGGCAACGGGGCGACGGGCATGGGCTCGATACCGTGGGCCGCCAACGACCCGATCTTCTGGATGCACCATTGCAACATCGACCGGATGTGGGCGAGCTGGAACGCCCACGGCGGCTGCAATCCGGGCTCGAAGAGCTGGCTCGACCACACCTTCACGTTCCCGGACGGCGACGGCAACTCGGTGGTGGCCAAGATCAGCGACTTCAAGGCGCTCGGACCCTTGAACTATGCCTACGACGCGTTGGAGCCGGGGCCCCGCATCGGTCTGTGCAACCTGTTCTTCATTCCTATTTCCGCGCTCAGAAACATCTACCTGATCCGCGAACCCTTCCCGATCGATCCGGCGGGACCGGTGGAACGCGCGCTGGCGCTTCCCGCCGCGACCGAAGTTCAGCGCTCTGACCCGGCCATGATCAAGGCCGTCGGCGGCTCGCACCTGCGGCTGGTGCTCGACGACCTGCGCGCCGAGGCGCAGCCGGGCGTGCTGTTCGAGGTCTACCTGAAGCGCACCGCCAACGACGCGCCGCGGCGCCTCGGCGTGATCAACTTCTTCGACCACGTCGCCGCCGAGCATGCCGACCACCAGATGCTCGACATGGAGTCCGCGCCGCCGCCGGTGAAGTTCTACAGCTTCGAGGTGAGCGAGTTGGTTCGCGGCCTGAAGGCGCCGCCGACGGTGGGGTTCCGTCCGCTCGGCAAGCCCGAGCGCGACGTGCGGCCGGTCGTGGGCAGCGTCCGGATCGTCGAGGGTTAGCGCCGGGCCCGTGCGCCGCGCGGCTTCAACGGAGCGTCCGCAAGCTCGATCCAGGCCGGCGCGTGGTCGCTGGACTTCTCCTTCGCCCGGAACTCGCGGTCGACGCCGGCCGCGGCCAAGCGCGGCGCGACCGACGGGCTGAGCAGGAGGTGGTCGAGCCTGAGGCCGGCGTTCCGCCCCCAGGCGTTCCGGAAGTAGTCCCAGAAGGTGTAGATACGCTCGCCCGGATGCAGCGTGCGGATCGCGTCGGTCCAGCCTTGCGCCAACAGCCCGGCATAGGCCGCACGCACTTCCGGACGGAACAGTGCGTCGTCGGCCCAACGCTCCGGCGCATAGACGTCGAGATCGGTCGGCATGACGTTGTAGTCGCCGGCCAGGACGACAGGCGCGCCGGTCGCCAGCAACTCGCGCGCATGGGCCGCCAGGCGCTCGAACCAGCGCAGCTTGTAGTCGAACCTCGGACCTGGCGCCGGATTGCCGTTCGGCAAGTAGAGGCAGCCGACGACGACACCTTTCGCGGCCGCCTCGAGGTAACGGCTCTGGACGTCGTCCGGCTCCCCGTCCAGGCCTCGCTGGGTAACGATCGGCTCGGTTCCGCGGGCGAGGATCGCGACGCCGTTCCAGGCCTTCTGCCCGAGCCAGACCGCGCCGTAGCCCATGCGCTCCAGCGCCTTGGCCGGAAACCGCTCGTCCGGCGCTTTCAGCTCCTGCAGGCAGACGATGTCGGGGCCTGTCGCCGCCAGCCATTCGAGCAGCACGGACAGGCGCCCGTTCACGCCGTTGACGTTATAGGTCGCGATCCGCATCGGTCGCCGATTACGGACCGCCGCGCGCCGGAACGCCAGCCTCGTCGTCGCGATTAGACCAGCTGAGCTCGGGACCGGTTCGGCCAGTCGCGCGACATCCAGACGCGCGAGCCGGCGCCAACCTGCCCTGGACCAGCGCAGCATCCAGGGCGCTCTGCGTCGGCTGGATCCGGTCGATCAGATCAGCCAGGAACCCTAGGCAGAGAGGTTCAGTCGCGCTGCAGAAGCCCGTCGAGGCGCGCCTTGGCGGCTTCCAGCGTGGCGAGGATCTCGGTCAGTCGCCGGCGGGCGGCGTCAGTCGGCCCTGCATCCGGGTCGGACGGCTGGTCTGCCGGCGGCTCTGCCGGCGCGGCGGCGGCCTCGCCGTCGAGGAATCGCCGCGCCCCCAGTTCGCGGTGCAGCTTCTGCACGCCTTTGATCGTGTAGCCTTCGTCGTGCAGCAGCCGGCGCACCTGGGCGAGCACGGCGATATCCTGCGGACGGTAGAACCGGCGCCCGCCGGCGCGCTTCATCGGCCGAATGAACGAGAACTTGGTCTCCCAGAAGCGCAACACATGCTGCGGCACGCCCAGTTGGTCGGCCGCCTCCGAGATGCTCCGGAAAGCGTCCGGGCCCTTGGCCAAAGTGCGCCTACTTGGCGAGGGCGCGATCCACGCGCGCCTTCATCACCTGCGAAGCGCGGAACGCGATCACCCGGCGCGGATCGATCGCGGCCGGCTCGCCCGTCTTGGGATTTCGTCCCATCCGTTCGCGCTTGGCGCGCACCTGGAAGACGCCGAAGCCTGACAGCTTGACCGTCTGCCCGCGCTCCAGCGCCTCGACGACAAGGTCAAGCGTGCGCTCAACCAGCGAGGCGCAGTCCTGCCGCGTCAGCCCCACTTCGTCGTGCACGGCCTCGCACAGGTCCGCCCGTGTCAAAGTCCGGCCCTTCATCGATGTACGTTTCCGCGCCCCTCGTTACTTTGATAAGGCGTCATGGATCGAATGTTTCGTCAAGTCAAAGACTTCGTCGGATCCGCAAGATTCGGCGGCTAAAGCCGGACGACGGCCGCGCCCCACGTCAACCCGCCGCCCATCGCCTCCATAAGGAGGAGCTGACCCGGCTTGATGCGTCCGTCGGCGACGCCTTCGGCCAGCGCCAGCGGAATCGAGGCGGCCGAGGTGTTGGCGTGGCGGGCGACCGTCGAGATCACGCGGTCGCTGGCGATGCCGAGCCGGCGCGCGACGCCCTCCAGTATCCGCTGATTGGCCTGGTGCGGAATGAACCAGTCAACTTCCGATAGCTCGACGCCGGCGGCCTTGGCGCTGGCGACGACGGCCTCTGAAATGTTGACCACGGCGTGCCGGAAGACCTGGTTGCCCTGCATGCGCAGCTTGCCGACCGTGCCGGTGCCAGACGGACCGCCATCGACATAGAGCAGGTCCTGTTTGGCGCCGTCCGCGCGCAACGCCACACCAAGGACGCCGCGGTCGGACGTCGAGCCCGTCCCCTCGCGCGGCTCCAGCACGACCGCGCCGGCGCCGTCGCCGAAGAGCACACAGGTGCCGCGGTCGGTCCAGTCCATCAGCCGGGTCATGGTCTCGGCGCCGATCACGAGCGCGCACTTCGACTGCCCGCGCGCCACGAAGTTATCGGCGGTCGCCAGCGCGAAGACGAATCCGGAACAGACAGCCTGAATGTCGAAAGCGATGCCGACCGGTGCGCCGATCTTGCGCTGCACCTGGGTGGCGACCGCCGGAAAGGTCAGGTCGGGCGTGGTCGTGCCGACGATGATCAGGTCGACCTCGGCAGCGGTGCGCCCGGCGGCGGCCAGCGCCTTTTCAGCGGCCCTCGCTGCGAGATCGGACGTGGTCTCGCCCTCAGCCGCTTCGCGCCGCTCGTGGATGCCCGTGCGCTCGACGATCCACGCGTCGCTGGTGTCGACGATCTTGGCCAGATCATCGTTGGTGACCACGCGCGACGGCAGGTAGTCACCGACGCCGGTGATGACGCTACGCAGGACGGAGCTCACGCCTTGGTTCTTTCCCCGACCTCGGCCGCCGGGGCCGCTTCTCTTGGCATCGCGGCGGTCATGGTCCTCAGGTTACGATCGATCTGGGCGACGAAGTCGCTGGCGGCGAGGCCGGCAGCTAGACGGATGGCGGTGGCGAAACCGCGCGCGTCGGCGCCGCCGTGGCTTTTGACTACAATCCCGTTCAGCCCGAGGAAAGGCCCGCCGTTGATCGACGACGGATCGAACTTCAGCGCCATGCGCCTCAGCGCCGCCGACGCGATCAGGGCGCCGAGCCGTGCGAACGGGCCCGACGTGAAGGTTTCCCGCAACGTCGCCCGGAAGTAGCGCGCAAGCCCTTCGCCGGTCTTCAAGGCCACGTTGCCGGTGAAGGCGTCGGTGACCACCACGTCGACCGTCCCCGCCGGGATGTCATCCCCTTCGACGAAACCGCGGTAGTCCAGCTCCAGCGCCGACATCTCGCGCAGCATGCGGTTGGCCTCGCGCACCTCGTCGTGCCCCTTCTCGTCCTCCGAGCCGACGTTGAGCAGCCCCACAGTCGGCCGGCCCGAGCCGTGCACGGCGTGATGGAACGCGGCGCCGAGGATCGCGAACTCGACCAGGCGCTGAGCGTCGCAGCTGATGTTGGCGCCGACGTCGAGCACGGCGGTGTGGCCCTTGAGCGTCGGCCAGCTGGCGACGATCGCGGGCCTGTCCAGGTCGGCGGACATCCGCAGGATCAGCTTCGAGATCGCCATCAGCGCGCCGGTGTTGCCGCCCGAGACGCATGCGACGGCCTCGCCGGTCTTCACGGCCTCGACCGCGTTCCACATGCTGGAACCCTTGCCCCGGCGCATGGCCTGCGCGGGCTTCTCGTCCGGGCCGATCACCTTTTCGGCGTGGCGGACCTCCACCCGGCCCTCGAGGCTCGGAAGCCTTCCGAGCGCGGCTGTGATCCGGGTTACGTCGCCGTGGAGCAGGAATCGCGCGCCGAGACCCTCCCTGACCACGCGCGCCACCGCCGGGAGCACGACGGCCGGACCATGGTCCCCGCCCATGGCGTCGATTGAAATCAGCGGAGGATCGCTCAAGGCTCGATGCCCCTGGCCGGCGGAAGGTGGCGGCCGGATATACGGAGGCGCGCCGCGATCAGGCAAGGGCGGCGCGGGTCAGCCAAGCGCCGGCCAGTCGATCTGGCCGGCGAGCAGCCGCTCGCCCGCCTCGGCGCCGAGCATCTCGCGCGCCGCGACGAGGTAGTCGGTCAGCGGCGCAGGATCCGCGCCCTCGGCCTTGTCGAACACAGTGCGGCCGACCAGCGCCGCCAGCTCGGTCCGGTCGGGCAGGCGCGCCAGCACCGCCTGCAGCGCCTGGCCCCGCCCGTAGAACGCCTCCCCCAGCTTGCGCATCGTCTTTCCGACGCTGAGATCTCCGACCGCCAGTTCGCGCAAGCCATGGTCGAGCCCGCTGAGGTAGGCGTCGAAATAGGCCTGCGCGACCGGCGCGGCCGCCGGCCCCTCCTCGCGCAGACGTTCGAGCAGCAGATGGACATGCAGCGTGTAGATCTCGAAGCGGCCGTTCGGGGTGTCCGGGGCCCCCATCGTCGCATAGAGCGCCGGCTGGCGCGCCTGCGCCACCGTCGCTGCGTACAGCCGCTCGCCGGCCGCTCGCGCCGGTCCCGGTCTCAACAGACGCTGCAAGAACATGCCGGACCGGCCTCGATTTCGCCGCGCGGCGCGGCTAGCTGACGCGCTTGCACTAGGCTGCGACGCCCGATAGGTCAAAGGGCGCGCGCCACGCCACGACGAAGGCCCCATGTCCTCCAAGTCTGCTTGTCTCGCCCTGGCCGTCGGCCTCGCCGCACTGGGCGCCTGTTCCCCGGTCATCAGCCACCAAGGCTTTCAGGTCGTCGACGTGCGGCCCGCGGACGTGAAGGTGGGCGGCGACACGCGCTCGACCGTGCTCGAGAAGCTGGGCTCGCCCACCGCGACCTCGACGTTCGACAAGGACGTCTGGTTCTACATGTCTCAGTACCGAACGCAGACCTCGTTCTACAACCCGAAGGTCATCAAGCGCGATATCGTGGCGATCTCGTTCGACCATGACACCGAGCAGGTGAAGTCGGTGGACACCTTCACCCTGCAGGATGGCCGGGTGATCGCCTACAACACGCACGAGACGCCGACGCGCGGGCGCGAGATGACCATACTCGAACAGCTGGTCGGCTCGATCGGCGCGGGGGCGGTGCTGCCCCCCGACAACAACGTCACGCCCGGCAGCCACCCGAACGACCGTCACTAACAGACATTCGCTCGGCTCAAGTCGGGTCGTCGCCGCCGGTCTCGCCGGACAGCGCCGCCTGCAGGGCGTCGAAGTGCCGATAGACGTGGTGCTCTGAGACCGGACTGAGCAGCGGCGCGGCGCGGGCGGGAGGAGCGGTCTCGTCGACGACGATCCAGCCCTCGCTGCGCGCCGTGGCCGGCAGCTTCCGGGGGTGGCGGCCATCGGCGAGCGTCTTGGCGGCGTAGAGGCAGATCACCGCGTCGAGCGCGTCAGGGCTGCCGAGGCAGAGTTCGGCCAGGCGGTCGGAGATCTTCAGCCCGTGATCGATGATGAGCGCCGCGAGAAGATGCGCGCGCGCCGCGGCCGCCTTAGGCCTCCGACCGTGGTAGCGGAAGTCGAGGCTCCAGGTCGCCAGTTGCGCGGCCGGGAACGCTTCGACGAGCACGGCCCCGTCGCCGCCGGCGCGCACCGGCCATACCGGCCCGCCCCGCCGATGCAGCAACGTCATGACTGCGACGGCCGCCGCGGCGGCGCCGCGCGGACCGCTCCAGAGGGCGGAGGGCGCGTCCACGCCGCGCCGTCGCCAGACCTCGTCGCAGGCGCGATACGCCTTGATCCCAAAGCGGCCCGGCTCCGTCAGCGTCTGGGCCAGGAACTCCGCGGCGCGGCCGAACGGCCGGCCCGCGCGCGCAAAGTGCGCGGCCTGGGCCCACAGCATCGGAGCGCTGGCCGCTTGGTCCCGCGGCAGGCTGAAAGGTGCGTCGATCGCGGCAAATCCGCTCGCCGCGGAGAGCAGCGCCAGGAGGCGTTCGAACGGCTCGCCCGCGCCCTCCAGCGCTTGGACAGGCCTCAGATCATCGACGACCAGCCGCTCGCCGCCGACATGCGCCGTAGCGATCCAGACACTGGGGTTGCGACAGCCAACCTTCCACTTCTCGGCCGATCCAGAAACGTCGATGCCGAGGAGCTGGACCGTCAAGGGCGATCGATCAGGCCGATGCCGCCCCGCCCTTCTTCTCGGCGTAGATCAGCAGTGGCTGGGCGCGGCCCTCCACCACCTCGGCGTTGACCACCACCTCCTCGACGCCCTGCATGGTCGGCAGCTCGAACATGATGTCGAGCAGGATGCCTTCCAGGATCGAGCGCAGGCCGCGCGCGCCGGTCTTGCGGGCGATCGCCTTGCGGGCGACGCCTTTCAGCGCATCGTCGGTGAACGTCAGGCCCACGTTCTCCATCTCGAACAGGCGCTGGTACTGCTTCACGAGCGCGTTCTTCGGCTCGGTCAGGATCTTCACCAGCGCGTCTTCGTCGAGGTCGTCCAGGGTCGCGATCACCGGCAGGCGGCCGATGAACTCGGGGATCAGGCCGAAGCGCTGCAGGTCGTCGGGTTCGACCTGGCGGAGGATCTCGCCGGTGCGGCGATCGTCCGGGTCGGCCACCTTGGCCGAAAAGCCGATCGAAGTGCCCTTGCCGCGGCCGGAGATGATCTTCTCCAGGCCCGCGAAGGCCCCGCCGCAGATGAAGAGCATGTTGGTCGTGTCGACCTGCAGGAACTCCTGCTGCGGGTGCTTGCGCCCCCCTTGCGGGGGCACCGAGGCGACCGTGCCCTCCATGATCTTCAGGAGCGCCTGCTGCACGCCTTCGCCCGAGACGTCGCGGGTTATCGAAGGGTTGTCGGACTTGCGGCTGATCTTGTCGACTTCGTCGATGTAGACGATGCCGCGCTGCGCGCGCTCAACGTTGTAGTCGGCCGCCTGGAGCAGCTTCAGAATTATATTTTCGACATCTTCGCCGACATAGCCCGCTTCGGTGAGCGTCGTGGCGTCGGCCATGGTGAACGGCACGTCGATGATTCGCGCCAGCGTCTGCGCGAGCAGCGTCTTGCCGACCCCCGTCGGGCCCACCAGCAGGATGTTGGACTTGGCCAGTTCGACGTCGTTGTTCTTCTGTGCGTGGCTGAGACGCTTGTAATGGTTATGCACCGCGACGGAGAGAACTTTCTTGGCGTGATCCTGGCCGATCACGTAATCGTCGAGCACTTCACGGATTTCGCGCGGCGTCGGAACGCCATCCTTGGATTTCACGAAGGCGATCTTGTGCTCTTCGCGAATGATATCCATGCACAGTTCTACGCACTCGTCGCAGATGAAAACCGTGGGCCCGGCGATAAGCTTTCGGACCTCGTGCTGGCTCTTGCCGCAGAAAGAGCAGTAGAGAGTGCTCTTGCTGTCGCCGCTCGCGGCTTTGGTCATCGTTTTGTCTCACTCTCGAACGGCGCCTGGTCCATGCGAGCGCCGACGGTCACCCGGGCGTCGCATACCGCAAGGCCCTGCAGGATATGCGCCGCGAGTTGTCTAATTCTTGACATTCCCCGATCCCGCCGAGGATCACAAGCCTCCCGCCGCGACTCGCAGTGGGTAAGTCGCCGCACTGTCGCTTTCCGGCGCCTCGCGAAGAAAGGCCAATCCCGATATGGGAGAGATCGAGCACGGGCGCCAGTCGCAGCCGGTGTTCCGGCCGCTGGTTGCGTTTGATTTCGATGGAACGCTGACGTCCGAGGACAGTTTCACCGCGTTCCTTTCCTGGAGGGCGGGACGCGGAACCTATCTCGCCGGGTTGCTTCACCTGATCCCGAACGGCGCCCGGTTTGTCTTCGATCGCGACCGCGGAAAACTGAAAGCGGCGGCCGTGCATCGGTTCCTGGCCGGCCTGACGCGGGCCGAGCTGGAGGCCGAGGCTCAGGCCTTCGCCACGGATCAGGGCCGCACCCTGCTCCGCCCCGATGCGCTCAGGGCCTGGCGGCGCTGGCAGGGCGAGGGCGCTCGGCTGGTGATCGTAACCGCGACGCCGGAGATCATCGTGGCGCCGATCGCGCGCGGCCTCGGCGCCGATCTGCTGATCGGCACCCAGCTCGCTTTCGACGCCGGCGGCCGCGTCACCGGCGATCTCGCCGGCGCGAACTGCCGCGGGCCGGAGAAGGTGCGGCGGCTCAAGGAAGCGTTTGGCGACGATGTGCGGCTCGAGGCCGCCTATGGTGACTCGGATGGGGATCGGGAGATGCTAGCCCTCGCGCAGGAACGGGGGATGAAGGTCTTCAACGGGACCGGCCGGAGGAATGGACGATGAAGCACGCAGGCGCCGCGACGCTCGACCAGCTGGAACCGCTGCTGGAGAGGATACGTGCGGTCGGCGCGCTCAGGGAGAAGTCGCGCGGAATCTTCTACCTGAAGTCCAGGGCGTTCCTGCACTTCCATGAAGACCCCGCCGGGCTCTTCGCCGATATCCGCGCGGCCGACGGCAAGGACTTCGACCGGCTCAACGTGAGCGAGCCCGCGGGCGCGGCCGAGGTGTTGGCGCGCGTGGCTGCGGCGGTCGCCTGACGCCATGCCGAGCCCACCCTCCCTCCCCGACCTGGCCGTCTCCGTCGACGGGCCTACCGCCGAGGTCCGTCTGAACCGGCCTTCGGCGCGCAACGCGCTCTCGCTCGGGCTGATGCGCCAGCTGATCGAGGCGGCCGTCTGGCTACGCGGCTCTACCGAAATCCAGGCCGTGATCCTGACGGGCGGCGAGACCTATTTCTCGGCGGGTGCGGACCTCGCCGACCCCGAGCGCACCGGCGGACGCGCGCAGACCCGGCTCGAGCGACGGCAGACCGCCCGGCTCGGCCCCGACATGTGCGCGGCCTGGGAGGCGCTGGAGCAGGTCACGATCGCGGCGATCGAGGGGTATTGCATCGGCGGCGGCGCGGCGCTCGCGGTCGCGCTCGACTTCCGCATCGCCGGCGCGGGCGCCTATCTGCGCCTGCCGGAAATCGCGCTCGGCATGAACATGAGTTGGGGCGCCCTGCCGCGCATCACCGCGCTCGTCGGCCCGGCGCGCGCCAAGCGGTTCGCGATCTTCTGCGAGCCTTGCCCCGCCGAGGAGGCGCTGGCCTGGGGCATGGTCGACGAACTCGCCCCCACGGGCGGCGCGCTGGCCGCCGCGCGCGTCTGGGCCGCCAAGGTCGCCACCCTGCCGCCGCTGGCGGTGCGCATGACCAAGGAGGCCATCACCGCCCAGGCGGGCGCGCTCTTCCGCGCCACCTCGGCCATGGACCGCGACCAGTGGATGCTGACGTCGGAGACGCGCGACTTCGCAGAGGGCGGCCGCGCGTTCGCCGAGAAGCGCAAGCCGGTGTTCCGCGGAGACTAACCTGGCCTGTATTCGAACTCGACCAGGAACACCCGCTCGCCTGGGCCGTGCTTGGCGATCTTCAGAAGGTCGACGACGCCGGCGAAGCCCGAGCGGCGCGCGAGCTCCGGCGTGATGTCCTCGAAGCCGATCTCGCGCACGGACGTCACCTCGATGGCGCCCGCTCCGAGCGGGTAGCGGCCGCCGACCTTCACGTGCGGACGCTGCCAGATCCGTACGCTGCAGGTCACTTCGCCGGCCATCACCGGCTCGCGAAGGCGCTTGGTGAACTGCATGGAGCCTCCGTTGGCTCAAGGAGGCCGTCGACCAAGCCATTCTGTCAAACGTGGGCTCGACATGGCGCTGGCGACGCCCTGATCCAGGCCGGCGTCAGCTCGGCGCGTCGGAGCGGGTCTCGTAGATGTGGTCGACGATGCCCCATTCCTTGGCCTCTTCCGCGCTCATGAAGTAGTCGCGGTCGAGGGTGCGTTCGACCTCCTCGTAGGTGCGGCCGCAGTGCTTGGCGTAGAGCTCGTTGAGCCGGCGCTTGGTCTTGATGATGTCCTCGGCGTGGCGCTCGATGTCGGAGGCCTTGCCCTGGAAACCGCCTGACGGCTGGTGGACCATGATCCGCGCGTTCGGCAGCGAGATGCGCAAGGAAGGCTCGCCGGCCATCAGCAGGAACGAGCCCATCGAGGCGGCCATGCCCATGCAGACGGTCGAAACCGGGCTCTTGATGTACTGCATGGTGTCGTAGATCGCGAGGCCGCTGGTGACGATGCCGCCCGGCGAGTTGATGTACATGTCGATCTGCTTCTTGGGGTTCTCGCTCTCGAGATAGAGCAGCTGGGCGCAGATCAGCGCGGCCATGCCGTCCTCGACCGGGCCGTTCAGGAACACGACGCGCTCGCGCAACAGCCGCGAGAAGATGTCGAACGCCCGCTCGCCGCGGCTGGATTGCTCCACCACCATCGGCACGAGGTTCATCGAGACGGCGGCGGGATCGCGCCAGAAATCAGCCATATAGGACGCCCTTCAAAATCTCTGTGACGGCAGCGAAGAAGCGCGGCCGAAGCAGCCCTGGATATCGCGTCACCGGGGCGCCGATGCAACCGCCGGCGCGCTGTGACAGAAGATCACCGTTACTCCGGCTTGGCCTTCGCCGCGCGCTTCGGCTTGGCGGGCGCGGCCTCGGCTTCGTCGCCGTCGGCCTTGGCCTTCGCGGCGGCCTTCTTCTTCGGCGCGGCCTCCTCGCCCGAGGGCGACGCCTTGGCCTTGCCTTTGGCGGCCGCCTTCTTGGCCGGCTTGGCCTCGCCGTAGCCTTCCGGGAGCTCGTCCTCGGCCATCAGCTCGTCCTTGGTCACCGGCTTGTCGGTGACCGCGGCCTTGCCGAGGATCAGGTCGACCACCTTCTCCTCGAAGATCGGCGCGCGCATCTGGGCCTGAGCGTTGGGGTTCTGGCGCAGAACGTCGAACACCTGCTGCGCCTGAGCCCCGTAGCGCATCGCCTCCTGACGCATCGCGTCGTTGAGCTCCTGGTCGGAGACGCTGACGTCAGCGCGGCGCCCGATCTCGGCCAGCACGAGGCCCAGGCGCACGCGCCGCTCGGCGATCTTGCGATACTCCGCCTTGAGCTCGTCTTCGGTCTTGCCTTCGTCTTCCGGAGCCAGCTCGCCGCGCGCCCTCTCGGCTTCGACCTGGCCCCAGATCCCGCTGAACTCCGCCTCGACCATGCGCGGCGGCAGCGGGAAGTCGTGCGCCTTGTCGAGCTGGTCGAGCAGGGCGCGCTTGACCTTCATCCGGGTCTGGCCCGCGTACTGGCTCTCGAGATTGATCTTGAGCGCGTTCTTGAGCGCCTCGAGGTCGCCCATACCGAGCCGCTCGGCCAGCGCATCGTCGGCCACGGCCTCGATCGGGGCCTTGACCTCCTTGACCTTGACTTCGAACTCGGCGGCTTTGCCCTTCAGGCGCTCGACGCCGTAGTCGTCCGGGAACGTCACCTTGACGGTCACCTCGTCACCCGCGGAGGCGCCGATAAGCTGTTCCTCGAAGCCGGGGATGAACTGGCCCGAGCCGATCGCCAGCTGCGCGCCCTCGGCCGTTCCGCCCTCGAACGCCTCGCCGTCGATGCGCCCGACGAAGTCGATCACGACCTGGTCGCCGTCGCGCGCCTTCGCGTTCTTGCCCTCGCGGGTCTCGTAGGTGCGGCTCTGCTTGGCGAGGTCATCGAGCGCCTCGGCCACCTCGGCCTCGGACGGCGTGTAGACCGGGCGTTCGAGCTTCAATCCGCTGGCGTCCACCGGCTCGAAGTCGGGCATGACCTCGACGTTGAGCTCGTAGGCGAGGTCCTCCTTGCCGGCGATGACCTCGTCCATGTTGGACTGCGGCGTCAGGTCGGGCTGAGCGGCGACGCGCAGGTTGTTGTCTTCCAGGATCTGCTTGCTGGTCTCGTCGAGCGTCTGCTCGACAACCTCGCCCATCAACGCCTTGCCGTAGATGCGCCTAACGTGCGCCGGCGGCACCTTCCCGGGCCGGAAGCCGCGCAGGTTCAGTCGCGGCGCGATCTCGGCGATCTTGGCCTCGAGCTTCGCGCCGAGCTCATCAGCGCCGACCTTGACCCCGTAGACCCGGCTGAGTCCCTCGCCCGATATCTGGGTAACCTGCATCGCTCTCTTCCAAACCTCGGCGCGGGCGGCGTTCAGGCCGCTCCGGAAATGAAAACGCCGCCGCCAAGAAGCGTCCTGGCCGGCGGCGCGAAACGAGCGGTCGTTATGTCACGCAGGCCGGGCCGCCTCAAGAGCGGTGTCGATCTGCTCCGTCGCGATCACATGGAGCGCGCAGTTCAGTTTCCGGCGGGCTGGGTGCGGCGGCCGCCGTTCGACAGAGGCTGCCCGTACTTCGTGCGGTTCTCCCGCGTGTCGCGCACCGGCGCGTTGGAGATCAGCAGGTGGCGGTCGCCGTTGGCGTCGACCGTGACGACGGTGTTCACACCCTGCGACGTGGCGGCCTGCGCTCTCTCAAGCGTAGCCCCGATCGCATCGGGCGGCGTGGTTTCGGTCTGAGCGGGCGGGGGCTTCGCCCGGTCAAGCGCCGTGGCGGCGGCGCCGCCGGGAGCCTGCTGTGAGGCCGGTTGGGCAGCGGCGACGCCGCCGAGCAGGCAGGCCGCGGCGCAAGCGGCGAGAGCGTAGCGAAGCACGGTCATGGCGGACATCCACTCGATTGTGATGACGGCGCAAATAGGCTCGGTGCGGCGGAGCGCCTTGTGCTGGATCAAACTCCTCCAGAATCAGATTCGAGCTCGATCGATGGCCGCGAAGAGCGGCGGCTGACGGAGCATCCCGAGGGTTCTCGGCCTCTCACCATGCCGTTGCATTCTGGCGCAGGGGCGCCGGGAGCGGCCGCGAGCCATCCAGGGCTTTCGCCAGGCCAACCATGCCAATGGTGCGGATGAGAGGACTCGAACCTCCACGCCTCGCGGCGCTGGAACCTAAATCCAGTGCGTCTACCAGTTCCGCCACATCCGCTCGCGGGGCGCTGACTAGCAGCGCCGGCGCGCCGGAGCTAGGCGCCCGCTACTGTGGCGCGGGCTGCGGCGCCGGCTGGACGGGTTGAGGCGCCGGCTGTTGGGCGGGCTGGCCGCCGTTGTCGAAGTGGCAGCGCTGCACCCACTCGCCATGGATGCGCACACTCTTGCAGGTGCCGTTGTCGCCCGACGGGATCGGCTGGGCGCCCGGCGCCTGCACCACGCGCGTCTCGCCAGAGGCGCCGGCCGGGATACCGTAGTGGTGATGGCGCTCGCTCGTCGTCGCGACGACGACCGTGTGGCAATGCCGATGATGGCGGCCGCAGACTCTCTTGGTCGCCGCCGCGGTCGTGGCCACGGTGCGGCAATGGCGGTGGTGGCGATCGCAGACCTTCTTGGTCGTCGCCGTGCTGGTGCTCACGGTGTGGCAATGGCGGTGATGGCGGTCGCAGACCTTGGTGGTCGTCGCCGTGGTCGTGCTCACCGTGTGGCAGTGCCGGTGATGGCGGTCGCAGACCTTCGTCGCCGTCGCCGTGGTCACAGTGTGACAGTGACGGTGGTGACGATCGCAGACCTGCTTCGACGCCTCGTGCTTCGGCGCGTTGGCGTGGTGATGATGGTGATGCGTCGCCGCCTCCGCCGCGCCGCCCGCGAAGGCGACCACGGCGAGCGCCAGGCCCGCCAGGATCGTCCGGATGGGAAGGATCATGCGATCTGTCTCCGAGAGGCGGCGGCCCCCTGGCCATCCCGCCCGCAGGCCCCCCAAAGGCCCCGAATCCCCTATCGAGTCATGAGTAGGTCGGCGAGCACCTTGGGCGCAAGGCCGGGGAGATCCTCGCTGATCAGGCCGGGACCAAACGCCGCGCCCGCCGCTGCGTGCATCCAGACGCCGGCGCAGGCGGCCTCGAAACTCTCCATTCCCTGCGCGATCAGGCCGCCGATGAACCCGGCCAGCACGTCGCCCGATCCGGCGGTCGCCAGCCACGGGACACCGTTGAGATTGACCGCCGCGCGCCCGTCCGGCGCGGCGATCACGGTGTCTGCGCCTTTGACCAGCACGACCGCGCCGGCGCGGCGAGCCGCGGTCCGCGCCGCTTCGACCTTGCTCGCCGCGCCTTTCAGCAGGCCGGGGAAGATACGCTCGAACTCGCCGGGGTGCGGGGTCAGCACGTCGTCTCGGTCGAGCACGCGGAAGAGCTCGTCAGGATCCTCGCGGAACACCGTCAGCGCGTCGGCGTCCAGCACCAGCGCCGCGCCCGTGCGGGCGAGCGCGAGCACGTTGGCGAGAGTCTCGTCGTTCACGCCCGCCGCCGGTCCGATCACGACCGCCTCCGCCGCCTCCGCAGCGTCGGCCAGCTCCTGATCGGTCTCGAACGGCGCCAGCATCACCGCCTCGAGGTGCGCCGCGTTGACCGCCAGCGCGTCGGGCGGCGAAAGCACCGTGACGAGGCCCGCGCCGATGCGTAGCCCCGCGCGCGCCGCCAGCCGCGCGGCGCCGGTGCGCCAGGCCTCGCCGCTGACAACGATCAGTCGGCCGCGGGCGTGCTTGTGGTCGGTCACCTTGGGCCAGGGGAACTTCGCGCCCCAGAGCTCGGGTCCGTTCTCGAACAGCTGCGTACGGATCTCGCCGAGGCCGATGTCGGCCACCACCACCTCGCCGCAGTGGTCCCTCCCCGGCTGCAGCACGTGGCCCACCTTGCGGTGCTGGAAGGTGACCGTCAGGTCGGCGCGGAACGCCGCCTCGCCCACAGGCCTGGCGGTGTCGCCCGAGAGGCCGCTCGGCAGGTCGATCGCGACCACCCTGGCTCTGGTCCGGGCCGAAGCTCGGGCGAGCCGCAGCGCCTCGCCGGTCAAGGGCCGGTCGAGCCCCGCGCCGAAGAGGCCGACGACGACCAGCTCGGCGTCGCCCACCGTCCCCTTCACCGGATGGACCTCGCCCGTCCATTCCTTCGCCGCCCCCTTGGCGTCGTCGGTCCTGGGCGGCGCCAGCGCCTCGAGCCGCACGTCGAAGCCGCGCGCCGCGAGCAGGCGGGCGACCACGTAGGCGTCGCCGCCGTTGTTTCCCGGACCCGCCAGCACCAGCGTGCGGCAGGGGGCGAAACGGGCCGAGACCGCATCCGCGGTCGCGGTTCCGGCGCGTTCCATCAGCACGATCCCGGGCGTGCCGGCCGCGATCGCCGCCTGGTCGGCGGCGCTCATCTCGGCGACGGTCAGGATCGGGACGCCGGCCATCAGCTCAGAGCACCTGCGTCTGCGCTTCGCGGCCGCGCTCGATCAGCGTCAGCGCTCCGTCCTGCAGCTCGAAAACCGAGATCGAGGCGTGGTCGGGGCGCAGCGTGATCACCTGCGGCTCGCCGGCGAGCTCGGTCAGCACCGCGTTGATCGCGACGAAGTGGCTGAAGACAGCCGCGCGGGGCCGCGAGGCCACCGCCCCGGTCACCTGGCGGCGCCAGGCGTCGTAGTCGAGGTCGCCCTGGATCGCGTCCCAACGGCCGGTGAAGGCTTGCCGGAGCCACGGGCCGCGCTCGTCGGGCTTCAGCGCGCGGGGCGTCGGGATTTCGCCGACCAGTGGATCGATCTCGAGGCCGACCCCGATCGCTTCGGCGAAGGGCCGCGCCGTCTCCTGGCACCGGCGCAGGGGCGAGGAGACGACCCGCGTCGGGCGCAAGCCCTCGGGCAGCGCCAGCAGCGCGTCGCGCGCCGCCTCGGCCTGCGCCTTGCCCGTCTCGTCGAGACCGGGATCGTCGTCGCCCCCGCCCCAGGCGGCGCGAGGCTTGGCGTGGCGGATCAGGTAGATGCGGCTCATGCAGGGCGTCCGGGCGCTGGAGGATCTCGCCCTCGCCAATGCCCTCTTTCACCCCGGCGCTTCAACCCCGGCGCATGACAGGCCAGGGGCTCGGCAACGCCGCAATCTTGATCACCGCCGCCTGAAATCCGAGCTTGACCGAAATCGCCCCTTCGTCCGTTCCGTCGCAATTCCGGCCATTCCGAGCCTGAACAGTCGCCCCATGGCCGCCATCGGCGTCAGTTCCGGGCCGAAGGCGTCGTGAAACCGGCCCCAAGTCGCCTTCGCACCGCAGGCGCCTGTTTCTTGGGCGCCACATGCCCAGCGCGTGGGCGCCGCGTGCGGCGGCGCACGATCCGGGGTGGCGACCGCACGTGCGCCCTTGTCCGCCGGCGCCCGGCCATGCTGGGTCGCCGCCCATGAAGAAGATCGAGGCGGTGATCAAGCCCTTCAAGCTGGACGAAGTGAAGGAGGCGCTGCAGGAACTCGGCGTCCAGGGCATGACCGTGCTCGAGGCCAAGGGCTACGGGCGCCAGAAGGGCCACACCGAGCTCTATCGCGGCGCCGAGTACGTCGTGGACTTCCTGCCCAAGATCAAGGTCGAGGTCGTGGTCAGCGACGACCAGCTGTCCCCCGCCATCGAGGCGATCCAGGCCGCCGCGCGCACCGGGCGCATCGGCGACGGCAAGATCTTCGTTTCCGAGATCACCGAGGTCGTGCGCATCCGCACCGGCGAGACCGGTCCGGCCGCCGTATGATCCTCCCATCCACCCAACCGTCATCGCGAACCAGCAAGGGGACTTAACGGAACCATGACCACGCCCAAGGAAATCCAGGCGCTCATCAAGGAGAAGGAGGTCAAGTACGTCGACCTGCGCTTCACTGACCCGCGCGGCAAGCTGCAGCACGTCTCGTTCGACCTCAGCCTCGTCGACGACGACTTCCTGACCGACGGGACGATGTTCGACGGCTCGTCGATCGCCGGCTGGAAGTCGATCAACGAGAGCGACATGAAGCTGCGGCCCGACCTCGGCACCGCCTACGTCGATCCGTTCTACCAGCAGACCACGCTCTGCCTCACCTGCGACGTCCTCAACCCCGACACCAACACCCCCTACAACCGCGACCCGCGCTCGATCGCCAAGAAGGCGCTGGCGCACATGGCCGCGTCCGGCGTCGGCGACACGGTCTACTTCGGCCCCGAGGCCGAGTTCTTCATCTTCGACGACGTCAAGTGGTCCACCTCGCCGCACAACACCGGCTACTCCTACGACAGCGTCGAGCTGCCGGTCTCGTCGGCCAAGGACTATCCGGAGGGCAATCTCGGCCACCGGCCAGGCCCCAAAGGCGGCTACTTCCCGGTCAACCCGATCGATAGCGGCCAGGACATCCGCTCGGAAATGCTGGCGGTCATGGCCGAGATCGGCATCGAGACCGAGAAGCACCACCACGAGGTGGCGCCGGCTCAGCACGAACTCGGCATGAAGTTCGCCGGCCTCATCACCATGGCCGACCGCCTGCAGCTCTATAAGTACGTGGTGCAGAACGTCGCCGCCGCCTACGGCAAGACCGCCACCTTCATGGCCAAGCCGATGTTCCAGGACAACGGCTCGGGCATGCACGTGCACCAGTCGATCTGGTCGAAGGGCAAGCCGCTCTTCGCCGGCGACAAGTACGCGGGGCTCTCCGACACCTGCCTCTACTACATCGGCGGCATCATCAAGCACGCCAAGGCGATCAACGCCTTCACCAACTCGACCACCAACTCCTACAAGCGCCTGGTGCCCGGCTACGAGGCCCCGGTGAAGCTGGCCTACTCGGCCCGCAACCGCTCGGCCTCGATACGGATTCCCCACACCGAGAGCCCGAAGGGCAAGCGCATCGAGGTCCGCTTCCCCGACCCGATGGGCAACCCCTATCTCGGCTTCACGGCGATGCTGATGGCCGGTCTCGACGGCATCGAGAACCGGATCGACCCAGGCGGCCCGGCCGACAAGAACCTCTACGACCTGCCGCCGCGGGAGCAGAAGCGGATCCCGGAAGTCTGCGGGTCGCTCAGGGAAGCGCTCGAGAATCTCGACAAGGACCGCGGCTTCCTGAAGATGGGCGGCGTCTTCGACGACGACTTCATCGACAGCTACATCGAGCTGAAGATGGAGGAGGTGATGCGCCTCCAGCTGCACCCTCACCCGGTCGAATTCGACATGTATTACAAGTGCTAGCGCGTACTTCCTGAAGTTCCGGATTGTTCAAGGGGGCCGGCGGCGACGCCGGCCCTTCGCGCATCTCCCCGGGGCCTCCCCGGGGCCTCGGCGCTGCCCGCCGCCGCCGTGGGCTGGACCCTGCGGCGCCCGAAGCCCGCCGATGTGTTATCCTGCCGCCACGGACGGGAGCGGCGCCATGATGACGATGCTGATCTTGCGCGGAAAGGCCGGGCACTATGCCGGCAAGGACTGGCCCCGGGGCGCGCTGGACGAGCCGCCGGCGATCGAATACGCGAGACGTCGTGGCTACGTCGGCAAGGTCCTCGACATCGCGGGGGTGGCCATGGAGGGCAGCGAGCAGACCCGGCTGGCGCTGAAGGAGTTCCGCGAGGACCACAATGTCGCTGCGATCTACGGCTTCTCCGCCGGCGGCTACAACGTCAAGCACTTCCTCGATGCGCTGGCGAAGCCGGAGGCCCAACGGCTGAAGCTGGTCATCGTGCTCGGAGCGCCGCGACCGCACCCCGAGGAGTTGAATCCCGGCAACTATGGCGCGGACTACGAGCTTATCTACCGCACCGACCCCGCCGGCGGCCACATGGACGGGCCTCGCGCCCTGCTGGCGACCCTGCAATAAGGAGCGGCGCGGCGATGTCAGACTGGCGACGCGCCGCGCTGGGCGTGCTCCCGCTCCGATACCATCAGGCGTTGCTGCAACGGGTCGAGGCGGTGCTCTCCAAGCTGGCGCCCTACGTCGGCGCGCCTGGCGCGAGGGGCGGTTCCTCCGGCGGGCGGTTCCAGCAGCTATTGTCTCACGAGCTGCAGACCGCGGGCCTGGCGCCCAGCCAGGACGACCTCCAGAAGCTCAGCGACGCCATCTCCAAGGGCGGCGCGGCTGGCGTCGCGCTGGCGATCGTCCTGGCGACCTGGGTTGCGGACGGCGAAACCTGGGTCGGGGACAGCACGGGTGACGATCAGGTGTTGGTCGCGTTTGCGGCGGCGGCGGCTCGGCCGATGGTCATCCTGCAGCAGCTCTGGACGCCGTGCGGGTCTCCGCCTCTGTCCGGGAGCGATCTGGGACGTATCGCATGGATGCCGCCGCGGGCGCGCGCCTCGGCGATCATGACCGCGCTCGGGCCGCGCCGGCCCTGGCCGTGACCGGCGCCCAGGGCCTGTCCGGCGTGCGTGGAAGAGCCGTCATGCCGAGAGGCGGTCGATCCAGGGATGACCCGGGTGAGCGCCCCTCAGGGCGGCGGCCAGCCATTCCTTCGCTTCTGGCGACATCAGGGGCGCGACGATGGCGAAGTCCGCCTCGTCCTTGTCCCGCATCGCCTTGGCCTTGAACAGCAGGACGATCTGCGGGGCGAGGTAAGGGATGCCGGCGGCCGTACGACCGCTGGCCCAGGCGCGCGGCGCTTTGAGATCGCCCGTGCGCCGGTAGATCCACGTCTGAGCGTCGCCCGGCTCCCGGAACACGTCGATCCGCCAACCGTTCACGGCAGGCTCCATCACCCAGGTCTGGTGCGTTTGCGGCCCTGGCGCCTCGCCCGGCGCCAAGGCGATCACTTGCCCTTCGTCGATGGCGAAGAGCTTCAAGCCCAGGCCTTCGAGCCGAGTCCGGATCTCAGGAAAGAAGGCCGCCGGCACGGCGATCTCCAGGTCTTCGTGCTTGCGGGTCTCCCTTCCCAACCACAGGTCCAAAGCCCAGCCGCCGGCCACAGCCCATGGTGCGGAGAGGCCCTCCAGGGCCCGGGCCGCCTGGTCCGGCGTCCACGCCATCGACCAGGATTCCACCGGCGGACCATCCCAGCGCTTGGTTTCGGTCATACGGAGCTCCGGGACAGGCCTTGCATCGTCTCAGCGCGCAGGCGGCGCTCGCGTCGGTCCCTTGCGGACGCGCCAGTCACCGCGCAGCCCTCTCCAGGTCATCGAGATCGGCGAGAATTCGCGCCGCCTCGGCGGCGGCCCACATGAACGCCTCGGGGTCGAGCCGGGTCAGCGTCACCTCGCCGAGCAGGGGTCCCGCCGCCCGGCGCGACGAGCGGCGATAAGCCGGGTCGTAATGGGCTTCGATAAGCTCCGCGGCCAAGGTCTCCAGGTCGCCGGCGCGGGCAAGGCTCGCCCAGGCTTGCGATCGCTTTCGACCCAGCGCCTGCAGCCGCGAAAGCGCTGCCGCCAGGACCTCCGGGTCAAGCCCGACGGCGTAGGTTTGCGCCAGGTAGCGGGCGCGCGCCTCCCCGGGCGCCGAAAGCGCGATGCGCGGGGCGACCTGCATCGCTTTCCACAGCAGGGGCGGGATCATCAGCTCGCCGACTTTGCTCGACTCCGCCTCCACTACGACCGGACGCGAGGGATCGAGCTGCTCGAGCGCGGCCAGCAGGCTGCTCTCGAACGCCTTCTGACTCGGCTGAGCGCGCCCTGGCAGGCCGCCGAGCAGGGATCCGCGGTGCGCGGCAAGCCCCTCGAGGTCGAGGGTCTGCACGCCCTGCTCGGAAAGGCGGTGAAGCACCTCCGTCTTGCCGCTGCCGGTGTGGCCTTCGAGGAGGACGACGCGGTGCGCCGGCTCGCCGTCGTAGAGCCGCTGCACCACCCGACGTCGGTAGGTGCGATACCCCCCAGCCAGGACGCTCGTGCGCCAACCCACCTGGGCCAGGATCGTCGCCATGGCGTTGGAGCGCATACCGCCGCGCCAACAATAGACCAGCGACGACAGCGAGGGGGGCCAGTCGGCCATCACGGTCTCCAGGTGCCGGGCGACGTTCGCAGCGACGTAGGCCCCGCCGATCCGCCTGGCCTTGAAGCGCGACTCCTGCACGTAGATCGCGCCCACCTCGGCGCGCTGGGCGTCGTCCAGCACGGGCAGGTTCACCGCGCCGGGAATCCGATCCTCCGCGAACTCGCCTGGGCTGCGCGCGTCGACGATCATGTCGAAGGCGCCGAGCGTCGCAGGCTCGGCGTCCGGGACCACTCTGATGTCAGCCATGTTCGAACCGGACGGGTGTCATCGGCTTGCTATATACCGGCTCCGCCCTGACCCCGAAGCAAGTCGCCCCCATGGACCTCGCGAGCACAACGCCACAGCCCATTCGGCTCACCAGCCTGGCGCACGGCGGCGGGTGCGGCTGCAAGATAGCGCCGGCCATGCTGCAGGCGATCATGGCCAAGACACCCGTCGCCGCGCCGTTCGCCGACCTCCTGGTCGGCACGGAAACGTCCGACGACGCGGCCGTCTGGAGACTGAACGAGTCTCAAGCCGTCGTCGCCACCACCGATTTCTTCATGCCGGTGGTCGACGATCCCTTCGACTTTGGCCGCATCGCCGCCGCCAACGCCTTGTCCGACATCTACGCCATGGGCGCGCGGCCGCTGTTCGCGCTCGCGATTGTCGGGATGCCGATCAACGTCCTTCCGGCGGACACCATTGGCGCGATCCTCGCGGGCGGGGCTTCGGTCTGCGCCGCGGCGGGCATCCCCGTGGCGGGCGGCCACTCCATCGACGCCGTCGAGCCGATCTATGGACTGGCCGCGGTCGGCCTGGCGCGGCCTGACCGGGTGCTCACCAACCGCACCGGCCGCCCCGGCGACGTGCTGATCCTGACGAAGGCGCTGGGCGTCGGCATCCTGAGCGCGGCCCTCAAGCAGGATCGCCTGGACCCGGAGGGCTATGAGGCGCTCGTCTCGTCCACGACCCAACTCAACGCCGTAGGCCCGGAGCTGGCTGAGCTCGCGGGCGTGAACGCGATGACCGACGTCACCGGCTTCGGCCTGCTCGGTCATGCGCTCGAGATGGCCCGCGGCGCGGGGCTCACGGCCGAGCTCTTCGCCGAAGCGCCGGACGTGCTTCCCGGCGCGGCCGCCCTCGCGAAAGCCGGCGTGCGCACGGGCGCCAGCGGTCGCAACTGGGCGAGCTATGGCGCTGCGGTCCGCGGCGGCGACGCCCTCGCGCCGTGGAAACTCGACCTCCTGTGCGATCCGCAGACCAGCGGCGGGCTTCTGCTCGCCGTCGATCCGGCGGCGGTCGCGCCCGCCCTCGATTTGCTGCGCGCCCGCGGCTTCAGCCACTCGGTCATCGTCGGCCGACTCCGGCCGGGCCCTGCTCAGATAGAGCTCACCGGCGCACCTGAGAGGGCCGCGACGCGCCGCTGGCTCGCGCGGCTCAGTCGTACTTGACGAGTTGCACCTCGAGCCCGCCGGGCTGCTTCAGAAAGGACGTGTACATGCGGGCGAAGTCGCGGCGGTGCGGCGACGCACTCACTTCCATGCCAGCGTCGACCAAACTCTCGTGCGCGCCGTCGACATCGTCGGTGCGAAAGCCCAGGTGACGGAAATGGACCTCAGCGTCGCCCGACCGCCCGAGTTCCAGTTTCAATCCGGACCCCGGGTCAGCGACGAGGGCGAAGTGTTCGGACCTGCTCTCGACGACCATGCCGAAGGCGCCCGTCAGGCGGTCGACCAACTCATCGAGGTTGGGCGCGGTGAGAGCGATGTGGTCCAGAGTCGGCGTCTTGTTCATCTTCAACTCCCAGAGCCTATCCGAACAACGGAGGAGCCTCGCCGGCCGGGTCGCGATGAGCCAACGGCATGGTCAATCGCCATACATCAATTGCGTTCGATATATCAAGCTCCGTTGATGTAGTTAGGCGACATCATCCACGCTTGAACACACTGAAGGTTATTGCGAAGTCGCCTGGTTGGCGCGCCGATGACGTACACGCCATGGGGCCGGCGGGCGCCGCCGCGAGCGAGGGAGATTTGACATGGGCTGGCAGCGCGCGGCGTCCATCCACGATGTAAGCGCCGATAGCGGATTGCAGGTGCAAGTCGGGGATGTGACGATCGCCCTGTTTCGGCTGGGGGACAAGGTCTACGCGTTGGAAGGCATATGTCCGCACGCGGAAGCCTTTCTGGCCGAAGGCTTCATCGATGCAGACAAGATCGAGTGCCCCCTGCACCAGTCGCAATTCGAGATATCAAGCGGCAAATGCTTGAATCCGCCCGCTGATCGCGACCTGATGACCTACGCGACCAGGATCGAGGGCGACGATATCCTAGTCGATGTCGGCTGAGAGCTAGTCGCCAACGACGACGATCAGATAAGCCACGGCCATCATCGCCAACATCGGCACCAGCCAGATGAGGCCCGCCCACCAGAGCCGGGTGAGGGGCTTTTGCGGCAGCAGACAGACCAAGAGCCCGGTCGCGCAAGCGACCAGCGCCGAGGTCGCCACATAGCCGTACCACTTCATCGCCGGTCCGGCGGACGGACCTGTCGCCGACTGGCTGAGGGGCGTCCACTCACCGGTGAGCGGATAGTAGGTGAAGAGCTGCCAGCCCTTGCTCATCACCAGAAGGTAAGCGACCGCAAAGATGACCCCGAAGGTGACGGCGAAGACCCCATACCGGGTGACCGGCGCCCTCTCGTGCGTGATCGCACCCGGTCTTGCTGTCTGCGCATTCGTCATTTGAGCAAACCTCCCCGACGGCCTCGCAGGCCGCCTTATGCAGATATGGCCAGTCCAGCAACGTTGTTGACGATGTGCCCGACAATGAAACCGGCCCAGCTGATGAAGGCCAGCACCGAGGTCAGCATGGCGCGCACCGTGTCGCGCTCATGAGCGAGCGGCGGCCGCCAGTAGTAATAGTAAGCCGGTAACAAGGCGAGGCCGATCGCCAATACGTGTTCCTTGAACTCGAAGCCCTGCAATGTCTTGGTCATATGGTGCGCCGTTAGCACCTTGTTCCCAGTTAGCTTGAAGTCTGGGTAGATGACCATGCCGATCGCGAATGTAACTACGTAGAATACAATGATCGCGACGCTGTAATTCTTGGCGGATACGGCGCGCGCTCGATCGAAAAAGCTGTCGATATGCCTGTGCACCGGGATCCAGACCGAGAGAGTCTGATGGGTCAGCCCCCCTAGCAATAGGAAGGCGGCTATCCCGTGCAGGATCAGCAAGGTCACCCACAAGCCGCTGTTCAGCCACATGTCACCCCTCCCCTTCCTCACCCTTGGCGACCCGCCGACACCCGCTCCGCGCCGGGTCGATCCGAACGAAACGGCCCCCCCGCACGACGAGCGAGAGGCCGCTCACGCGTTCTGCCTCAGCATCGCCGCCAAAGGGCGGCTCGGATCAGCGAGGGCGGCGGCGTCCACCTGCACGCGCCGCTCGATGAGGCGGCTGGCGGCGGCGATGTCGCGTTGCATGTTGACACCCATCGCTGAGACGATCGTGTCGCCCGTCATCCTGAAGACCAGCGGACACCGACCGGCGACCGGCCGATGGACGGTCCGATCCGCCCGATGCGCGGTCCACCCCACGCCCTGGACGTATAGGTCGTACTGCTCCGACCAGAATGACGGTTGCTCGCGATAGGCCTGGCTCCCGCCCGCGGCGTTGCGGCCCGCCACCATCCCGTGGTCCTGGGCGTGGCGCCAGTTCTCGAGCCGCACAGGCCCGTCCGGCCCGGGGAAGCGGGCGACGTCGCCAGCGGCGTAGATCGCTGGGTCCGAGGTGCGGCAGAACGCGTCGACGATGACTCCGTCGTCGACCGCGAGCCCGGCCTCGGCGGCGAGCGCGACGTTGGGCGTCACGCCTGCGCCCACGGCCACGACGTCCGCCCGGCGCACCTGCCCATCTCCTGTCGTGATGTCGACGCCGATCGTGGTCGCCTCAGCGTGACTGATCACGGCTCCGGTGAGGATCTCGACCCCGTGGCGTCGATGCGCGTCTGCGATCGCGGCGGCCGTCGCTTCGTCGCAAACGCGCGCCAGGATTCGCGGGGCCCTCTCGAGCACCGTGGACCTAACGCCGAGCGTCGTCGCCGAGGCGGCGACCTCCAGGCCGATCAGACCACCGCCGATCAAGACCAGATGCCTGCCGGGCAGCAGGGCCGCCTTCAGCGCAAGCGCGTCGCTCTGGGTGCGCAGGTAGTGAACAAACGGACTGCCGACCGGCCATTCCGGTAGCTCTCGAACGACGCTTCCCGTCGCCAGCACCAGCGCGTCGTAGGCATAGCGACGGCCCGAGGCGGTGAGCACTGCGCGCGCGTCGCGGTCGATCGCGACGCAGCGCTCGTTGCATGCGAGCAGCACGCCATGCGCGGCGACCCCACCGTGTCCAGCCGTGGGCGCGTCCTGCGGAAGCGCCTTCCCACAAAGAACGGCTTTCGAGAGCGCTGGCTTCTCGTAGGGCTCGCAAGACTCTTCGCTCAGCAGGACCAGTTCGGCCGACGGGTCCGTGCGTTTCGCCTCGAGCGCCGCGAAGACCCCCGCTGGGCCGCCGCCGACAACGATGATGCGTCGCGCCATGGCTTCGCGCCCACCGCGTTCCGCCCCCGGTTACCAATGGCCGATGCGCCCTTGGCGCAGCACAGCGGATTACACCCCGTACGGCCGACTAAATGACGCCCCGGTGGCTCTGAACGCCCCCGGGGCTCATCGCAACCGACCTTTGCCATTTGGTCAAGCGACTTGGTGCGTATCGTCCGTCCGAGCCCCTCCGCCCTTTCACGCGACCGCCTTCCACACGCGCCCGTCGGTTGAGGTTGACTGGCTGCAGACGTTTCGACGTCTGCGCCTCGGCCGCTAGTTCAGCCGCCGCTTTCGCTGCATCGCCGTCCTGTCCACCGAGCGGATTTCGACGTCGAAGACATCGTGTTCACGCTGGAGCGTGAGCGGCACGCTCACGCCGGGCGGGCCGAGCGACCAGAGGCGCTTGTAGAAGCCGGCCTGGCCCTGCACGCGGTGGCCGGCGATGCGGTGCACGATGTCGCCGCGGCGCAGCTCTGCGCGCTCAGCCGGGCCGCCGGGCGAGACGCCGTCGACCACCACGTGACCCTGGATCTCCTGAGTGATCACGCCCAGCCACGGCCGCGGCGGCCGCGAGCGACCGGCCTTCATGTCGTCCACGATCGGCGGCAGCAGCTCGGCCGGCACGAACATATTGAGCGAGCTGACGCGCCCGCCGCGCTCGCGTTGCTCCATCCGGAGCGAGCCGATCCCGATCAGCTCGCCTGTCGGGCCGATCAGCGCCGCGCCGCTCCAGTGCGGATGGGCTGGCTCCACGAAAAGCGCCTCGTCGAGGTAGTATTCCCAATAGCCGGCGAAGGGTTGGCGCACGGCGATGTGAGCGGTCAGCGCGTGCTCCACCCCGCCGCCCCCGACCGCGATCACCGCAGCCTCGGGCCTCACCTTGCGGGAGTCGCCGATCGGCACGGGAGTGAGGCTGACGGGCGTCAGCGCCTGCACCAGGCCGAAGCCGGTCGCCTGGTCGATCGCCAGCGGATGAGCGGGCGCCTGGCGGCCGTCGTTCAGCGTCAGGGTCACGTCGTCGGCCTCGGTGATCAGGTAGCCGATGGTGAGGAAGAGGCCGTCCGGCCCGATCGCGACGGCGTTGCCTGGCCGCTCGGTGCCCAGCGTGCGGGCCGAGAGTGCGTCCGGGCTGATGCGCGCCTCCAGCGCCACGACGGCGTCGAGGCGCTCGCCCAAGTCGAAGTCGCAGAGCCGCGCGACGGGCCGCAGCTCCTCGTCGGTTTCGTAGCCCGCGAATGGCGAGGCCATGTGAGCTCCGCTATGCCGCCCCTGTGATCGAGATGGTAGCCCTACGCCCCGAACGCCAGCGGCTCAATGCGGCAGGGCTCTGACAAGGGGGACGGCCCGGAGACCTGGCGTTCAGCGCCGGCCGAACAGCTGCACCAGGGCGAGCACGAGCTCGGCCAGGATTAGGACCACGATGATGAGCTCGAGCCTGAGCGAGCGGTCCGCGTCCTTCAGCTCCACCAGGGCCGAGGCCGCGGCGGAGATCACGCCCAGCTTGCGGTCCAGCGTCTCGGCCCGCTCGATCAGCTCGTACTCGTCCTCGAGACGGCCGTAGAGCCGCTCCAGGTCCGGCCGGTCCCAGAGGATGTCCGGCTTCTCGCGCACGGCGACGCGGCCGGAGACGCGGTGCTGCACCAGAAGCGCGCGCCCGATCATGCGAAGGATCGCCCCGCGCCCGCCGGGCGAACGGCCGGTGACAGCCAGCCCCGCGGCGAAAGGCTCGATCGCGTCGAACACAGCACTGACCTGCCGCTCGTCACGGGCCAGCGCCACGCTCTTGGCGAGGGCGTCGGCGACGATCAGCAGGTGGTCGGGGGTCGCAGAGCGCAGCTGGATCTGGCCCGACGAGGTGATCTGCTCGTCCTCGTCGGGCCGCACGACGATCTGAGCGCTCTCCTCCTCGGGGACCACCTCGCGGCCGGCGACACGTTCGGCGAGGCCGGCCAGCGTCTGCGCCTCCGCCGCAGCGTCCAGCCCGAACAGAACCGCCGCTCCGTAGCGGAACAGCACGACGACGCCCCGCTCGCCCACTTTGAACGAAAGCGGCGCGGTGGTGATCGCCCCATCGGCCTCGACCGCCGCGCGTCCGAACCGCTCGCCCACAAGCACCGCATGGGCGGAGAGGCTGTCGCTGGACGGGATCTGAGGGGGGTCGGGCACGCTCGGCCCCTACACCTCTCGGGCGACAGACACACTATGTCTCCAGCGGAAAGCCGGCCTCGCGCCAGGCGGCCATGCCGCCGTCGAGGGCGGCGGCTCTCATGAAGCCCAGGTCGCGTAGCGTGGCGGCGGCGAGCGTCGAGATCTTGCCGAACTCGCAGCAGGTCAGAATCCGCACCGTCGGGTCGGGGAGCTCGGTATTGACGCGCAGCTCGAGCTGGCCGCGCGGCAGGTGGCGGGCGCCAGGGATGTGGCCGGCGCTGAACGCGTCCGCCTCGCGGATGTCTAGGATCACGAGGTCGCGGCTGTTGCCGCCGAGACGGCCCGCGAGCTCGGCCAGCGACATGAACGGCGTCTTGGCCCCCGCCTCTGCCAGCAGCTGCGCCACCGACTTGCCGCCGGAGAGGTTTACGCGCAGAGCCTCGGTCAGGTGCGTCGGCGCGGCGAGGTCGAGCTTCTCCATCATCTCAACGAACTCGGCGCGCGCCCTCTTTTGCAGGCGCGGATTGCCCTCGATCTCGGCGCCGATCGTGGTGTGGCCGAGGTTCTTGTAGTCGTGCGCGGGGAAGACGAGCGTCTCAGCCGGCAGCTTCAAGAGCTTCTCGAACAGGCTCTCGTAGAGCATGTGCGGATCGCCGGTCGGCAGGTCGGTGCGGCCGGTGCCGCCGATCAGCAGCGCGTCGCCGGTGAAGACGTGGTCCTCGGTCAAGTAGGACATGGAATCGAGCGTGTGGCCAGGCGTCGCCATGGCGGTGAGGCGCAGATCGCCGACCAGCAGCATGCCGCCATCGTCGAGGCGGAGATCGACATAGGGAGCAGGCGACAGGTGGCCCATGACGATGCGTGCGCCGAGGGTCTGGCCAATCTCGCGGGCGG